>ONXQ01000014.1 GCA_900321835.1 uncultured Prevotellaceae bacterium | reverse complement strand
TCGTCGGCCGAGTTGACAGGAATTTCAAGTGTGTGGGCACGCTGGCGGTTCAGTCCTGTTATGCTCACGTCGTCCCACTCTTTCAGTGTTTGTGCTGTCCCGGCCATAGTGCTCAGTAGCAGGGCTGCAGCAAGAAGGTGTTTTCTTTCCATTATTATAGAATAACAGGTGTTAAGTTTGGGGCAAAGTTAAAAAGAAATTGGCAGAGAACCTTTCAGGTATCTGCCAACTTTTTTCATATTTCAGTCATTTTCTTGTGACTGGCAACATTTCCTGCCCCCCTCTTACAACCATTTGTTCCTACGGAACCACCAGAGGGCGGCCACGGTGGAGAGCACACTGAGCAGGATGGCGAGGGGAAAGCCCCAGTTCCAATGCTCCATGCCATTGATGAGGTTCATGCCGAAGAGTGAGGCGATGAGCGTGGGGAACATGATGATCATGTTGAGGGAGGTGAGCAGTCGCATGACGCGGTTCATGTTGTTGTTGATGACGTTGGCGTAGGTGTCCATCGTGGAGTCGAGGATGTTGGAGTAGATGCTGGTGGTTTCGCGGGCCTGCTGCATCTCGATGTTGACGTCCTCGATGAGTTCGGCGTCGAGTTCATCGACGGGGAGACGGAACTTCAGTTTGGAGAGCAGGTTTTCGTTGCCTCGGATGGAGGTGGCGAAGTAGGTGAGCGAGTCTTGCAGGCGCGAAAGGCTGACGAGGTCCTGGTTGTCGATGTGCTCGTTGAGGTTGCGCTTGGCTTTCTCGATGAGTCCGTTCACTTGCTTGAGGTATTTCAGATACCAGACGGAGGCGGAGAGGAAGAGGCGGAACACGAGGTCGGCGGCGTCGCTGAATCCTTCGGCACGGCGCTGCTGGTGGTTGATGAAGTCGCGCATCATGCGGGCTTCCTGGTCGCAGATGGTGACGATGACGTCGCCCTTGAGCACGACTCCGAGGGGGATGGTGGTGTAGGGGGCTCGGGAGTTGATGCTTTTGAGGTGGGGAATGCGGAGGATGATCATGAGCCATCCGTCGTCCATGTCGTAGCGGGCTCGCTCGTCGGCGTCGGCTACGTCGGTGATGAAATAGTCGGGCATGTGGAGTTGGTCGGTCAGGAACTTCACGTCGTCTTCGACCGGGCAGGTCACCTGCACCCAGCATCCGGGTTGCCACTCGTCGAGTGGCGCAATTCCATTTTTGGTGTTCCAATATGAACGCATAGTGGATTCTTGGTTTTTTGAAGTCTTTACTGCTTGTTCGTTAACACACAATACTGAATCGCGGCAAAGGCTTCTGTCCAGAATCCTTAAACCGCCGTCTGTCTATTCGCCGGATAGTCGTCCATACTTACAATAAATATTATAAATTATAAATCAAAAAAATTATAAATGAAGGGGCTAACCCATAATCGGCTGCAAAGGTACGACAAAAAAGTGAAAAATGAAAAGTGAAAAGTGGAAAAAATTACAATGTGTCGGCTATTTCCTTGCAGAACTTCTCGTGCTGGCGGTTGATGCACCCGGCCAGTAGCATCATGCCGAAGCCTTCCCACAGGAAGTTCAGGGCGGGCAGGTCAATCAGGGTGAACACGACGAGCGAGAGTGTACGGAAGTTGAAGGTGAGCAGGCTGTTCCAGGGAATCATCTTCAGCGAACGGTCGTGCAGCGTCTTGCGCACCTCGGCGGGCATGTTCCCGGCGCTGCCGTACTTCTCCTTCAGCCGGCGCATCAGCCGTTGGAACTGCGGCGTACGTCCTTCCTGCTTCTGGGTGTACTCCACGTACGACTTCTGGAACACCTTCTCCACCGTGCTCACTTCGGGATTGTGCTTCATCTCGTCGTAGATTTCCTGCTGGCGGACGGAGTTGTCCAGTTCGCTGCCTTTTTCGCCCTTCAGGAAGAAGAGGTGAATCTGGATGTAGTAGTCGGCCAATCGTTGCTGCGGACCGATGCCGGCGAGGCCCGACCACAGTGCCAGCGCCAGGACGACGGCCGTGGCAATCAGCGTGTTAGTCGGTGTGTCGGCAATGCCCAGCCAGCCGAATTCCAGGTCGTGGTGCATGTAGAAACGGACAACCAGTGCCGTGTAGATGGGGATGTACCATGTGTAGCCGGCGATGCCGTCGAGGATGCGGCCCATGCGGCTTTTCTTGCCGGTCATGCGTGCCAACTGGCCGTCGGTGCAGTCGAGCAGGTCGGCCACCATCAGGAGCATGATGCCGATGAGGTTGCAGACCAGTCCCGTTGTGCCCTCGTAGTAGAGGCATCCGTGGGCGAAAAAGAGGCAACTGGCTGCGCCGACCACCATCGACCAGACGGTCACCGTGTTGGGATGGACGCCCAGACGGGCAAACATCACAGTCAGGTAGTAGCAAATGGGGCGAATCACATGGTAGTCGAGCCAGTCCTCGGTTTCGGCCGACTTGAGCGTCTTGTATATCTTTTCGTTCATCGTTTTCTTGTTTTACGGTTTTCGGCAAACCGGCTGCAAAGGTACGAAAAATCTGCGTAAGTGAGTGTAAAAAAAGAAATTAATTTAACGTGAGTTCGGCGTAAGGACTTTAGGAGTCAATCAAGTCCCGAAGGGACGTCATGTGTGCCCATCATGGCTTTTTGAAATGAAGAATGAAGAATGTCGGCTTCGCCTCTGAATGAAGAATAAGAGTTACTTTCATTCTTCATTCTTCATTCTTCTGCCTGCCACACAGTTGGGCGAAGTCGCAGTAGCGGCAGGCCTGGAGGGTGGTGTCCTGGGTGAAGGGAACGGCGGGGTCGTAAATCTGGTCGATGACTTGTTGCAGACGCTGGTGAAACTCGTCCTTGCACTGGTGGGCAAAATCGGTGACGGGGTCTTTCCCGCTGTTGATGGCAATGAGGGGCAGCGACTGGCGTTTGGGGTTGGTGCCGCGAGCCAGTTTGACGTACATGAGCGAGGGTGCGACGGGCCGCTGGGGATGGAGGGTGGTGTAGAGGTCGGCGTAGTAGAAGGCCTGAAGGGTCTGCTTTGGACGATTCGGGTCGCTGTGGTCGAAGAGATGGGCGATGTCCTTTGGCTTTTCGGCCGAACTGCTGGTCTTGTAATCGACGATGCGCAGACGGGTCTCTCCGTCGATGGTGGCGAGGTCGATGCGGTCGATGACGCCGCCGAGCGTGCCGAGCCGTACTTTTTCTTCGACGCCAAGCACCGTGAGGGGGCAGAGCCGGGCATCGTAGCGGAGTTGGCTCTCGACGTAGGTGACCAGAACTTCGCGGTTGAGCAGTTGTTCGCCGTTGTAGCGGGGCGGACGGTGCTTCTCGCTTTCGGGCCGATGGAAGAATTTGACGTTGAATCCTTCGTCCACGAGGTGGCCGAGGCCTTCCTTGTTGTTGGCCAGTGTGCAGAGTTCGTGAGCCTGCACCTCACGTCCCAGCCCGATGCGGTCGCGCCAGATGTGCTCCATGCAGTAGTGGAAGATGTTGCCGAAGACGTCGTTCCCGATTTCCTCCGTCACTTCGTCTTCAAGCCGGAGGCGGGCCACGTAGCGAAGGTAGAACTGCAGGGGGCAGTTGATGTAGGCGTTGATGGCCGAGGGCGAGAGCATACGTCCGTCGGGATGCTGCTCGTCGGGTTCGGTGAATCGGGCATGGAGTTGGTCGAGCACCGCAGGGGTCTTTTCGACGCTGAGCGTGCGGCTGATGTCGGGAACGTAGCCGGCGGTGAGCGTCTGCTGAGTGATGGGCGAGGTGGTGTAGTCGGTGAGCAGTTGCATCATGAAGCGCGACATCTCGCCCCGTGTAGTTCCTTCGGTCGAGTTGTTGTAGTAGAGCCAGACGTTTTCGGCACGCTGCAGCAGACGGTAGAAGTAATAGGCGAAGAGGCTCGTTTGCCGTTCAATGGTGGTCATGCCGTAGGCCTCGCGCAGGTTGTAGGGAATGAACGAGGTGGTGCTGGTCAGTCGCGGCAGGTTGCCTTCGCCGACCGAGAGCATGAGCACGTTCCTGAAGTCGAGGTTGCGCGTCTCGAGGATTCCCATGACCTGCATCCCGACGGCCGGTTCGCCGTGGAAGGGGATGGTGCGTGCCTTGACGATTTGCATGAGCAGGCGCTGAAGGGTGATGGGTTGTACCAGGAGCAGGCCCTGTTCGTGTATGCGTTGTAGGCGGTTGAGCAGGGTGAAGGCATCGAAGACCGACTCAGTGTCGAGGGGGCTGAGAGGCTGTCGGCCCATCTGCTGGACGATGTCGATGAGCCATGCAAGCATACCGGCCACATCGGCTTGGGGCGTAAAGACAAGACTGAGGAAGGGACTCTCGGCAAAGAACGAGGGGGTGGGGAAGAGGATGTGCTGGCTCTTCATCTGCTTGAACAGGCGTGTGCCGACGTCGCCCGCCGTGGCATAGATGAGGGGATGCTTCAGAACGGTTGCCACGGCATTGTAGCGCCATGCGTCGCGTTTGGCAGTGAGGCCGCGCAGTTGGAGGTCCATCAAGGCGAGCAGAAGGCTGCTGACGGGTGTGCCGGTCATGGGAAAACCCATCGTGATGTTGGCTTCGGTGTCGCTGGGAATGGCGTGGAGCATGGGTTGGAGCAGCGATTCGTTGCAGAGCACCACGGCTGTGTCGGAAGATGCAGTGCCGACTGCTGTCATTTCCGTCTGCTTCAGCGTTTGGAGCACACTGCCGGCGTGTCGTGTCTGGGCTGTCTCGGTGGGCGAGGCGATGAAGTGGATGTGCTTGGGTCGTGCGAAATTGTCGTAGAGGCGAGGGTCGGCCAGGTCGTTGCCGAAGTCGGCAATGTTCTGCTGGATGAAGCGTCCGGCCTCGAAGGTGTTCTCACCTCGTTTCATGTAGAGGTTGTCGTAATCCCAGTAGAAGAGCGTTTCGGCCTCCTGCTTGAGGTGGCGGAACAGCCGGCGCTCGGTCTCGTTGAGCACGTTGAAGCCTACGATGGCAAATTGTCTGCCCTGCAGTTCGTCTCCGTCACTGATACCCTTTTCCACCACCTGGCGTTTCAGCATTCCTTCGTAGCACAGGTTTTCGGCCAGGAGCATCTGGCGGAAACGCTCGTAGGTGGGCAGCAGGCGATGCCACACGTTGAGGAATCGCTCTTTCAGCAGGGAGGTTTCGTTGAAGGTGGGGAAGAAGTGGCGGAGCGCCTCGATTTGCTCTGGCGTGAGAAAGTCGAACGAGGTGAGGTCGTCGATGTCTGCGATGTTGACAAAGAGGTTGCGGGCATTGACCATGTTGTTGTCGATGTCCTGGAAGTCGGACAGCATCAGTTCGCCCCACGACCAGAACTGGTCGAGCGTCTCAGTGTCCGTGCCGCCGCCGCTCTCCTGGTACGCCTTGTAGAGCATACAAACGAGTTGGATGGGGTCGGCCACGGTGAGTGTCGAGAGCGACTGGAACAGTTCGCTGATGCTGGTGTAGCGGGGTGCCCAGACGGGGTGGCCGGCAAGGGCGAAGAGGTGCTGGTCGAGAAAGAGGCTGGCACGCTTGTTGGGAAACACCACCGTCAGGTTCTCAAAATGGCCGTTGCAGCGACGGTTGAGGTCTTCGGCAACGAGTTGGAGATATGTTTGCATAGTTGTTCTGCAGTTTTAAGTGCTTGAAAAAAATTTTTAAGCACTTGGAAATCTATTTTCAAGCACTTAAAAATGTGGATAAGGTTAAACGGGCACGATGTCGCCACGGCGTATGTACCAGATGAATCCGCAGACGTTGGGATAGCCCATCTCCGTGAGCCGCTCCATGTAGAAGCGAACCTGTTCGGCATGGTCGGCGTCCTGACGTCCGGTCTTGTAGTCGATGACGAGTGTCTGACGGCCGTCGGTGATGACGCGGTCGGGACGGCGTGTGCGCACAAGGCCGTCGTCGGGGTCGCGGTAGATGATGTTACACTCGTTGATGACCGTCCAATGAGGGTCGAACCATTGGCGGGCCTGTGTCTGGGAGAGTGCCTTCTGCACCAGTTGCATGACTTCGGTGCGGTAGCGCTCGTTGGAGAAATAGCCTTCGAAATCCATACGCTGGATGGCAGCCGTCAGGTCGTCGGGCGTGCGGAGCATGGAGAGCAGTTGGTGGAAGAGTACGCCTTCGTTCAAATAGCGCTGGCTGTCGTCCGACGGGTCGCTGGGCGTGCCCTGGGCGAACTGTGTGGCGCGGTTCGACTGGCGGAACGTTGCCTGCACTTTCTGTGTGAGGAAGGCTGTGGGAATTTCCACAGGGCGCTGGGTCAGCACGTTCACCTCCTTTTCGTCCTCCTCATTCTTCATCTTCTTCGCCGGTGAGGCGACAATCTCGCCGAGGGAGTGAATGGTGCTGATTCCTTCTTGTTCCTCCTGCATCGGGGGAAGACTGTTTTGCAGCACATAGTTGACTTTTTCGGGAATGCTCTTCGATTTGTTTTTCGGCTGATTGTACTGGTCAGCCAGGACGACGAGGTTGAACTTGGCGCGGGTGAATGCCACGTAGAGCAGGTTGAGGTTGTCAACGTATGTTTTTAGTTTCTCGCTGTTGTAATCCTCGGCGAAGAACGATTTGCTGCACGGTTCAGAGGCTTCGATGGGCAACAGGTCAATGCGGTCGAAGGGTGCTCGCTCCGATTTGCACCACATGAGCGGCAGATGACTGGAATTAACGAATTTCCAGTTGCAGAACGGTACGATGACCGTGTGAAACTCAAGCCCTTTCGACTTGTGGATGGTGAGGATGCGGATGCCGTCCGTCTCGCCGACGGGGATGGTCGTCTCGCAAAGAGAGTCGTCCCAGAACTGAAGGAAATGCTCGAGGTCTGAAGGGCGTTCGGCCAGATAGTTCATCAGTTCGTCGAAAAAGGAGAAGAGGTAGGAATCCTGCTGCTGCAGCGTCCGCAAGCCGAAGAGGTCGTAGATGTATTCTGCCAGTTCGTAGAGCGGCTTCATGGCCAACGTTTCCAAATGTTCCTGAAACTCAGACGGAAGCAGGTGGCGCAACGCTTCGTTGTTCAGCAGGAAGATGCTGTTGATGTCGGCGTAGGCCGTGTCGTGGAGCACGGCTGTACGGTACTGATAAACCAGCATTGAGAGCAGGTAGCGGTCGTCGGGGCTTGCCACCAGCCGCAGTGCCTGAATCAGGAAGTTGACGGCTGGCGACGAATCGAGGCGGAAGGCTTCGTCGCTCACGATGCGCACGTCGGGCATTTGCTCGGCAAAGGCAGCGCAAATGGGCGGAATGTCCTTTTTGTGGCGCACCAGAATACTGATGTCATTGGGCTGCACTCCCTGATTGCGCAACATCTTGACGTTGGCAATGATGCGACCTTCTTGTGAGCGGTCGATGCTTTCCTGCTCATCGTCTTCGCTTTCGCTTTGTTTGCTTCGGTCCAGCAGTTCAACCCGCACATAGCCCTTGTCCTTGTTCCTCTCCTGTTCCCTCTGCTTCACCGACTGATAGGCTTCGGTGATGGTCGAGTCGTGAAGGCCCGTCTTTTCTTCAAACATCCTCTCCAGCACCTGTGCTGCTGCGGTGAAGAAGTCGTTGTTGAAATGAATCACATTGCCGCCGCTGCGGTGATTGTCCTCCATCGGTGTCGAAAGCGCATACTGCTGGAACTGAGGATGTTTTTCGAGATTGTTGAGAATGCTCCAGTCACCATTGCGCCAGCGATAGATGCTCTGCTTCACGTCGCCCACTATAAGGCACTGGCTGTCCGTCGCCATGCTGTTGAGCAGGAGCGGGATGAAGTTCTTCCATTGCAGCACCGACGTGTCCTGAAATTCGTCAATCATGATGTGTGTGAAGCGTACGCCGGACTTTTCATAGATGAACGGTATGTCCTGGTTCTGAATGAGTTGCTGAAGCATGTAGGCTGTGTCGGCCAGCAAAAAGCGGTTCTCGTCGCAGTTCATTTGCCGCACCATCGTGTCAATGCTGTTGATGAGCATGAGTTCGTTGAGATGTTTGGCAGTCACGTCGATGGTGTTGAGCAGACGGCGCTGTTCGATGACGTTGTTCAGCATGGCGACAAAGGTGTTCTCGGCCAGGGCCTCCACATCGGAATGGCCTTTCGAGGGCCATGCAGCAGGATTGTTTCTGAACCCCATGACGCTGTCCGAGAGGTTGGGCAATTCTCCGCGGGATGTTTTTTCCATAAAAGGATAGATTCCGCTGTTGCCATTGCCGCCCTTGAAACACTTGGCGTCAAGGCCGTTGTGCCTGCACACCTGCAAAAACTCCTCACCTGTGGCGCACAGCAATTTCAGGGTCGTTTCTTTCAAGGCAAAAAGGTTCGTTTTGAACTTTTCGACATCGTCCCTTGTGGTTGAGCCACCGCTGTTCTTGTTTTCCAGAAACTGTTCGTTGAAGATGTTTTTGCCGAACTCCAGCACTTCGTTTTCGATGTTCCAGTTTTTGCTGTCGTCCATCTTTTCTTCCACAACTCTCATCACCGAGCGCAGCAGGCTTTTGTCCTGGTCCAGCGAGTTCATCAGAGCCTTCACGGCCTCCTTCAGCACCTCGCCCGAATCCAAATCGAGCCGCAGGTTGTTGGTCAGGTGCAGTTCGTGCGCAATTTGTCGCACGATGCTCTGGAAGAAGGAGTCGATGGTTTCGATGCGGAAACGGCTGTAGTCGTGCATCATGGCCGACAGGGCCTTCATGGCATTGTTGCGCATCTGCAGGTCGGAAAGTCCCAGGCGCTGGATGTGCTCATCCCTCTTGATTTCGTTGAAATAGTTGTCCGAATCCTTCAGTCCGTGTCCGATGCCGTAGAGTTGGCTCAGGATGCGCATTTTCATTTCGGCCGTCGCCTTCTTGGTGAACGTCACAGCCAGGATGTTGCTGTAGCACATCGGATTCTCAATCAGCAACTTGATATATTCGACCGCCAGTCGGAACGTCTTTCCGCTGCCAGCCGAAGCCTTGTAGATCTTCAGAGGTTTATTCATGGAATGATGGATTGTAGATAAGCAGAGCAAGTCTGTCGAATGTTTCGGAGCGTCACTTCCGGACGCATGGCTTCGCTGAGAGGCAAGTCATAGGGATGGATGCTGCGAACGTCGGCGAACCCTGCATTCAGCAGCGCCTCGCTGTCCGACACACGTCCAGCCAGAAGCAGGGTGGGGACACCTGCCTTCTGTGCATGGCGCAATATCACGCTCGGCAGTTTCCCCATCAACGTCTGGCGGTCGGCATGTCCCTCGCCCGTGACGACGAGGTCGGCCTGGCAGAGCATCTGGTCGAATCCGATGGCCTCGAGCAGCATCTCCGCACCGCTCCTCCGCTCTGCTCCCAACAGTTGCAGGAAGGCGTAACCCAATCCGCCGCCAGCACCGGCTCCGGGTTCATGGCTCAGGTCGCGCCCCATGCGACGGGCGTTCTCGTCGGCCAGCGCACGGGCCTCGTCGTCGAGCCGTTGCACCATCGCCGGCGTGGCACCCTTCTGCGGTCCGAACACGCAGGCAGCGCCTTGAGGGCCATAGAGCGGATTCTCGACATCGGTGGCAATCGTGAATCGTGCGCCGACGGCCTGCAGTGCCGGAATCAGGGGCATCATACCCCGTCCTGCATCGCTCGTCGCCGTGCCGCCCAGTCCGACGACCACGTCGCGGCACCCCATACGCAAGGCATCGGCCATGATTTCTGCCACACCGAGGCTCGAAGCCCGCAGCGGGTCGCGCTCCTCTTTATTTAATAAGGAGAGGCCCACGGCCTGTGCCGACTCCACGATGGCACGTCCTTGCACTTGCAGCCATTCGGCGCGGACACCACGGCCCAGCGCATCGTGCACCGTCAGCGCGTGTCGCTCTCCTCCGCAGGCATCCTCCCATGCATCCAGCCAACCCTCGCCTCCGTCGCTCACCGTCACGCCCACCGCCTTGCAGCCAGCATTTCCAGCCACAAAGCCGTGGGCGGCAGCCGCATTCGCCTGACGCGACGTGAGACAGCCCTTCAGCGAGTCGATGGCCACGATGATGGTGCGTGGGGACACTTGTCGATTCATCTTGCAAAAATACAAAAACATCCTGAATTCCACACCATATTTACACTTTTTTTTCGGCATAAAAAGCAGCGCTCCGAAGAAGAAAGTTAAAAACACTGCGGTTAAAACTCAAAATTTAACTTAAATATCGAGTTTTCTCTGGGCTGTTTTTATGTTTGCGCTGTGTGGCCCTCATTTTTTACCCTTTTTCTCTTTGTGATTTGTTCGTTTTTCCGTAATTTTGCAAACACCCATCTTTTGGGCTCACTTTTCACTTTTCACTTTTCACTTTATATGCAACCACTGGCAGAGAGAATGCGTCCGCAGACGCTGGACGACTATATAGGGCAACAGCACCTCGTGGGCGAGGGTGCCGTGATTCGGCGTATGATTGAGCAGCGGCGCGTGTCGTCGTTCATCCTTTGGGGACCGCCCGGAGTGGGGAAGACGACGCTGGCCAACATCATCGCCCGTACGCTCGAAGTGCCGTTCTTCACGCTTTCGGCCGTGACGAGCGGTGTGAAGGAGGTGCGCGAGGTGATTGAACGGGCGAAGATGCAGACGGGTATCTTTGCGAAAAACGGCAATCCCATCCTCTTCATCGACGAAATCCACCGCTTCTCGAAATCGCAGCAGGACTCGCTGCTCGGTGCCGTCGAACACGGCACGATTACGCTCATCGGGGCGACGACGGAGAACCCGAGTTTTGAGGTCATCCGTCCGCTGCTCAGCCGTTGTCAGGTCTATGTGCTCCGTTCGCTCGAAAAGGACGACCTGCTCCGCCTGCTCGACCGTGCCCTGACGCAGGACATGGTGCTGAAGGAGAAGCACATCCGTGTGGAAGAAAGCGGTGCCCTGCTGCGTCAGAGTGGCGGCGACGCTCGCAAGTTACTCAACATCCTCGAACTGGCCATCGAGAGTCAGAACGACGCCCGTGAAATCGTGGTGAACGACCGCATGGTGCTGGAGGCCATTCAGCAGAATCCGCTGGCCTACGACAAGGACGGCGAGATGCACTACGACGTGATCTCGGCCTTCATCAAGAGTATGCGAGGCAGCGACCCCGACGCGGCGCTCTACTATCTGGCACGCATGATTGAGGCTGGCGAGGACCCCGTGTTCATTGCCCGTCGCATCGTCATCTGCGCCGCCGAGGACGTGGGGCTGGCCAATCCGAACGCGCTGTTGCTGGCCAACGCCTGTTTCGACACGGTGCAGAAAATCGGGATGCCCGAGGGGCGCATTCCGCTGGCCGAGGCTGCCGTCTATGTGGCCACCAGTCCGAAGAGCAACAGTGCCTATCTCGCCATCGACGCTGCCCTGGCCTACGTCCGTCAGACGGGCAACCTGCCCGTTCCGCTGCATCTGCGCAATGCGCCGACTTCGCTGATGAAGGACCTCGGCTACAGCGATGGCTACAAATATGCCCACGACTTTCCCGACCACTTCGTCACGCAGCAGTTCCTGCCCGACGACGCCACCGATGCCCGCTTCTGGCATCCCCAGCCCCACACGCCTGCCGAGGCCCGCCTGTGGGAACGCATGAAGCAGTGCTGGGGCGAGGAAAAATATAGCAGAAATCTCAGAAATACGCGGAAAAGAATAAAAAAGTTGTTTTAAGTTGTCTGAGTTGTCTTTGAAAAACAACCGACGTTTTATTATTAAAAAGACAACAAGGACAACTCTTGACAACTAATACCTCATCTTTTTTCTGCGTATTTCTGAGATTTCTGCGTGAGGAAATAATACATGCGAAAGTTTAATAAAAATTATAAAATGTTCTCTCCATGTTCCCTTTGCCGCAACACTGTTGCGGTCTTCGCAGCAGTCTTCTGCCTGTCTCTCCCTGCTTCGGCCCAGATGCCGCAGCACGACCTCGATGCAAAGTACGCCACCGAACTCGTCAAGCCTGGCACCGTGGCACCCGACTTCACACTCCGCACGCCGCAAGGCAAGAAACTGACGCTCAGCAAACTCTCGAAAGGCCACTACACCGTGCTTGACTTCTGGGCTTCGTGGTGTCCCGACTGCCGCCGCGACCTTCCCAACATGCAGCGTATGTACGAACGCTTTGCACCCTGCGGCGTCGAGTTCGTCGGCGTGTCGTTCGACACCGACAAAGACGCTTGGCAACGTGCCATCGACAAGTATGGCATCCGCTACACACAGTTGAGCGACCTCAAGTCGATGCGCGAGTCGAAGGTGTCTGCCGACTACGGCGTCAAGTGGATTCCGTCGATGGTGCTGCTCGACCCCGACGGCAAAGTAGTTCTCTCGACCGTCCTCAGCGACAAACTGGAAAAGACGCTCTACGAGACGATTCCCGAAACATTTGAGGTGCGTTCCGTACAAGAAAATGTGAGCATCGACGGACATCACGGCCGTCTTTCGGCTCGCATCCAGCGTCCCGAACTGCAGGCCGGCGAGCAATGCCCGATGGTGTTGCTCTGCCACGGATTCGGCGGCAACAAAGAAGGGCAGATGTTCGATCTCATCGCCGATTCGCTTTGCCGCCACGGCATTGCCAGCATCCGTTTCGACTTCAACGGACACGGCGAAAGTGAAGGCGAATTTCAGCAGATGACCGTGCCCAACGAGATGGCTGATGCAAAGGCCGTGTTTGAATATGTGCGCGACCTGCGCTACGTCAGCCGTGTGGGCATTGTGGGCCACTCGATGGGAGGCGTCGTGGCTTCCATGCTGGCAGGCCAACTCGGTCAGGAGGCTGGGGAAGGAGAGGCGTCGCCGCTGAGCAGTGTGGTGCTGCTGGCACCGGCCGCCACGTTGCGCGACGACTGTGTCCGCGGCACCATCTTCGGCCAGTCGTTCGACCCGCTCGATCCGCCGGAATTTCTTCCGCTCTTCGGCGGTCGTCTGCGTTTGGGTCAGGACTACCTCAAGACTGCTTTCCGTCTGCCCATCTACGAGACTGCCGCCCACTATCATGGCCCTGCTGCCATCATCCACGGCACAGCCGACCGCATCGCGCCCTACACCTACGGCCTGCGTTATCATCAGCAGTGGCAAGGCTCAGAGTATTACGAACTCGACGGACAGGACCACGGCTTCACTCAAAATATTTACCATGCCATGCGCCTCGCCTCCGACTTCTTGGTCCGGACGCTGAAGTGACACAGGAAATCATGCGTTAACAAAAGAGGCCTCTTCCCCAGTGTTGTTGGGAAGAGGCCTTTTGTGTGCCTTTTTGCTCAATCTGTTCGAGTTGCCATTTTGATGTCTTAGTCTTGGGTGTATTCCGTAGGGGGCAAGGGTCGAGAGTTGAGATTAAGCGTCAATGTAATGCCAGTTCCCAGGCGTCGTAGCATACGCCGCGGGCACCGAAACCTTCTTTCTGGAAAATCAGGCCTTCGTTCAGCACGTGTCCGTTCTGTTCGGTGGATATGCCAAATTCATAGTATTGCGCCGTGGGAGAGTAAGACGTGCGGGCCTGACGGATGAGAGTGGCTGTGAGCAGGTCGTTGACGCCGATGGTGCGGCCTTCGTCCGACGCTGCCATATACTGCACGTGGACGACGCGGTCGGTGCAGAACAGCCAGGCACCGCCCATGATTTCGCTGTCGGGCCGACGTGCCAGCACAAGACGGATGTGGCGGGGCAGGCGGTCGGTGAGCAGTTTGATTTCTTCGGCGCTGTGAACTGGTTCCACGCCATGACGGCGCTGGAGTCCGCTGCGCAGGATTTCCCAGAAACGGCGGATGTCCTGCATGTCGGTCGATTCGCTGAGGCTGATGCCTGCCTCTTCGGCCTTGCGGACACCTCGGCGGCGCAGGCGTATGAGGGGTAGGGCGCTGTCGAGGAGAACGGCCGACGAAAGTCCGCGGGCCGTGAGTCTTGCTCCATGACGAAAGAGGGCGTAGAGCGGTTCGTCGGAAGGATAACGATGATAGATGTAGGGGACGGGACGATAGACCCAACGTGTGGCTTGCAGGTGCTGGCGGAAATAGTCGCAGGCCAGGTCCATCATCTGCATCACGTCGGCAGCAGCCGTGTCGGGATGAAGCACAAGTCCGCCGTAGGTAAGGCCCTGGTGGCTATAGACGGTGTGGTCGGCACGGCACAGGTTGGCCGGCAGCACGCCCAACATACGTTTGTCTTTCAGAAAAACAAGGGAGCAGTCGCAGAAACGGTCGCGGTGATAGTCCATGAAACGGCGGTCGAAGAGGAACGTACCGTTCTTTGAACTTTCGACCGCACGGTTCCAGTCGGCCTCCATCTGCTCGTTGTAGGGCATCACCCTTATGTCTCTGCTGTTCATTGTTTTATCCGTTTGTTTTGCAGAAACACTTCATAGTCGTTGACGTAGCCCTGCGGGTCGTAGGGCTGGGAGGCGAATACGACGCAGACGGTGCCGGGAGCAAAGCCAGTGAGTTCGCACCACGTGTTCGGACCGATGTAGATGCCGGTGTCGGGACGGTCCATGCGGATGGTGCGCCGCTGGCTGCCCGTATCGACCGTCATGTCGAAACTGCCGCTGACGGGGAAGACCACTTCTGCACAGGTAGCATGGCTGTGTCCGCCTCGCTGAGCACCTTCGGGCACGCCGAAAATCCAGAAAACGCGTTGCGGCTCGAAGGGCAGATGCTGCCACTCGGCAAAGCACAGGCTGCCGCGCTGGTCGTCGTTCTGCGGAACGCTCACCAGCCTCCATCCTTCTTCTAAACGTGGAACTGCTCTGTTCATCCTTGTGAAATCTGTTGCAAAAATACGGCTAAAAAACGAAAAAATGAACGCTCGTGCCATTTTTTTCCAAAAATATTGTGTTTCACTGCTGAAATTTCTGTATCTTTGCCTTATATAACGTGTTTTTTCCCCTTTATCACTCAACTTTTTAACTTTAATTCGTATGGCTAACTACAAGATTGTTGACATTCAGGGCGTAGGCGAAGTCTATGCCGAGAAACTCATTGCAGCAGGCATCAAGGACACTGATACTCTGCTTCAGAAGTGTGCAAAACCCGCAGGCCGCAAGGCGCTGGCCGAGGAGACGGGCATCAGCCCCAAACTCATCCTCACATGGACCAACCATGTGGACCTCTACCGCATTCAGGGTGTAGGTCCTCAGTTTGCAGAACTGCTCGAGGCTGCCGGCGTTGACACCGTCAAGGAACTGAAGCACCGTGTTCCTGCCAACCTGCAGGCTAAACTCGAGGAAGTGAACGCACAGAAGAACCTCACCAACCGCGTTCCTGCCGTCAAGGAAGTCGAAAAGATGATCGAGCAGGCTAAGGAACTGCCTGCTGTCATGGAATACTGATTTCCGACTTAACATCAACTGAACGTCCAAGCGCTTGGAAAAAATCGTCTGAGCGCTTGGACGTTTTTTCTGAGCGCTCAGAAGTTTTCGTCTGAGCGCTCAGACGTATATAGGCACTGTTGTGCAGAAAGGTCAAGAGGGTGTGGTGTGTCTTTGTCGTCGGCTGAGGGCCATCATGCTATAGACGCCGAGCAGGGGAATGAGGAGCGTCTGGAAGGCATGGACGATGAGGACGAAGGTTTCGGCCGATGCGGCTTCGACGCCATAGAGCACAAGGATGGTCTTGACGGAAAAGTGGAACGAACCCATGCCGTTGGGAGTGGGTACGATGACCGAGAGTGTGCAGGCGATGAAGGCAACAAGGCCGATGGTCCAGCCGAGGTCGGCTGTGGCCGAAAAGGCATAGAAGGTCAGGTAGAAATGAAGAAAATAACTGACCCAGATGCCGAGTGTGTAGAGAATGAAAAGAGGAAGGTTGCGCACCTGTCGCAACGAAAGCATTCCGGCACGCACGTCGCTGGCCATCTGGCGAACCGTTCCGCCCACGCCGAAGCGGCGCAGCAGCAGCCACACGAAGACGAGGGTGATGACCAGAAGGCTGAGGGTGACGAACCATCCGGTGGGGGTAAAAGTGTTGAACCATGCACCGAGGTTGGTGCCGGTGCGGGCAAAGAAGTCGATGAAGACGGGGAGTTGGAGCAGCAGGACGGCGGCAGTGATGACAGCCAGCAGCAAGGTATCGACGATGCGCTCGGTGACGACCGTACCGATGGATTTGGAGAAACTGACTCCGTCGTAGCGTGTGAGCACTCCGCAGCGGCTCACCTCTCCGATGCGGGGGATGACGAGGCTGGCCATGTAGGAGAGAAAGACAGCATGAATGCAGGTGCTGCGGCGAGGATGTTCGCCCAGCGGCTCGAGGGTCTGCACCCAGCGGACACCACGCAGAATCATGGCCGTGACTCCGGGAATGAGCGAGACGAGCATCCAGCCCCACGACATATCATGGAGCAGGGTGGAGCGAACGCGCTCGAAGTTGAATTCGCGGTACATCCACCAGAGCAGGGCGCAGCCAAGCAGGATGGGCAGGAGGGTGCGGAGTAGTTTTTTCAAGGTGGTGAATAAATAGTGTTTGGTTCTGATTATGAAGTGACGAAGACGGAAAATGCCGGACCTATGACTGACTGACACGGTTGGTCAGTTCGATGAATTCCTCGACCGACACTTGCTCGGGACGCCGTGTGAAGATGGGGTCGGAGAGCAGGGGATGGTCGCTGCCGAGAATCTGCTTCATGCCGTTGCGCATCATCTTGCGGCGCATGGTGAACACGGTCTTGACGATGCGGCGGAAGAGTTGTGCGTCGCATCCGAGCGAGGTGCGCTGGTTGCGGGTCAGTCGGACGACGGCGCTCTTGACCTTTGGTGGCGGATTGAACACATGCTCATCGACGGTGAAGAGGTATTCAACGTCGTACCATGCCTGCACCAGCACGCTGAGCACGCCGTAGGTCTTGCTGCCGGGTGCTGCTGCAAGCCGCTCGGCCACCTCCTTCTGAATCATACCTGTGCAGCAGGGAATGAGCGCCTTGTTCTCCAGCATCTTGAAGAAAATCTGACTGCTGATGTTGTAGGGATAATTGCCTGTCAGCACGAAGGGCATCCCGTCGAAAAGCGCAGTCAGGTCCATCGCAAGGAAGTCAGCCTCGACGACCGAGTCGGCCAGCGCTGGGAAGTGCTCTTTCAGATAGGGCACCGACTCGCGGTCTATCTCGACGACTTTCAGCGGACGCTCTTTCTTCATCAGAAACTGCGTCAGCACCCCCATTCCAGGTCCTACCTCGAGGACCGGCAAACCCGGGCACGCATCGACGGTGTCGGCGATGCGCTGGGCAATGCTGAGGTCGGTGAGGAAATGCTGGCCCAGGAACTTCTTGGGGCGAACCGCTTCGTTGTTTCTATTCATGCTTTTCCTTTTCTTCGTAAGCCTGCTTCAGACGGCAGAGGATTTCAATCTGCCCGGCAAAGGCAGGGTTGCTGTGGCGGTTTTGGACAATGGAGCGCATCTGGTTGATGAAGAATGCGATGTCCTTGATGAAGATACCATCGCCGAGGTCCATTTCTCCCTTCGGCTGGGTGTCCATCCATCGGAGCAGTTCGTCGGCTTCTTCTTTGGTATAGGTTGTCTTAAACATGGAATGATGTTTTAGCGTTTTACGGTTTTCGGGTAAGCAGGGCGTACATTTCTTGGGCAGCACGCTGCGAGGCGCCTGCAGGTCCGAGCCGCTGGTTCATCTCTTCGTAGTCGGCAAGCATCTGTTGGCGCTTGGCTCCGCCGGGCAGGATGGCGGACAATTCGGACGTGAGACGTTCGACGTTCATGTCGTCCGCCACAAGTTCGGTGACAATTTCCCTGTTGACGATGAGGTTGACGAGCGAGATGTACTTCACCTTCAGCAGCAGTCGGCGCAGCAGTCGGATGAAGGGGCCGACGGGAGCATAGTAACAAACAACTTGGGGCACACGCAGGATGGCAGTTTCCAGGGTCGCTGTGCCCGAGGTAACGAGTGCGGCCGTGGCTTCGGACAGCACCTGATAGGTCTTTCCTCCGACCATCTCGACCTCTACGCCAGAGGGAATGTAGCGACGGTAGTATTCGGGTTCGATGTTGGGAGCAGCTGCCAGCACGATGCGGTAGCCGGCAAACTGTGAGGCGGCGCGGAGCATCGTGCGCAGGTTGTCTTTGATCTCCTGACGACGGCTGCCTGCAAGGATGGCGATGGTTGGCACCGTCGTGGTTGTCCCTTCGTTGCCTTCTCTCCTAAACTGCTCAATGGCATCGACGCAGGGATTTCCCACATAGTGGATGGGGTAGTGGTGCTTGTTTTCAAAAAAGTCAATTTCGAACGGCAGGATGGAGAACAGTTCATCGACATCGCGACGGATGTTCTTGATGCGGTGTTCTTTCCATGCCCAGATTTTAGGAGAGATATAATAATAGACGGGGATGTCAGTGTGGCTGTGAACGTAGTGGGCAATTTCGAGGTTGAAGCCGGGGTAGTCAATCAGGATGAGCACATCGGGTTGCCAAGCCGTGATGTCCTGCTTGCACTGCTTCATGTTGCGCAGAATGGTGGGCAGGTGCAATAGGACAGGAATGAACCCCATGTAGGCCAGTTCCTTGTAGTGCTTCACCAGTGTGCCTCCTGCACTCTGCATCTTCTCACCGCCGTAGAATCGGAACTCTGCCGCAGCATCCACTTGCTGCAGCGCCCGCATCAGGTTCGAGGCGTGAAGGTCGCCCGATGCTTCTCCGGCTATGAGATAGTATTTCATGGAAGAAAACGAGAAAATGAATTATTTTGTCAAGGGTCAAGGGTCGAGAGTCAAGCGCCGAACATCTCAGCAATGCGAGGCATGGCACTGTAGGCTGTGAGGTCGAGATGAGAAGGCGTGACAGCGATGTAGCCGTTGTGGAGGGCCCATGTGTCCGTTTCGTCGTCGTGCCCGTCGTGGCTCACGAAGTTGCCCGCCATCCAGTAGTAGCCGCGGCCTCGTGGGTCGGTACGCGGTTCCACCTCGTTCACCCAGTCGCCGAGTCCCATGCGGCAGATGCGGATGCCCTTGAAAGTCTCGGCATCGGGATAGTTGACATTGAGGCACACACGGGGCGGAAGTCCATGCTCCAGCACCGCCGTCACCATCTGCCTGACAGTGGGACGCAGGGCGCTGAAGTCGGCATCGACACTCAACTTGCAACTTGAGAAACCGATGGCCGGAATCTGCTTCATGGCAGCCTCCAGCGCAATGGCCATCGTGCCCGAGTAGTGAACGTTGATGGCTGCATTGTCGCCGTGGTTGATGCCCGCCAGAATGAGGTCGGGTCGTCGGTTCAGCAACTGCCCGACGGCCACTTTGATGCAGTCGCAGGGCGTTCCCGAACAGGCATACACCTTCGCCTCACCGTCGTTGGCCATGCGATGCACTCGCACGGGAGTCGTTCCCGTGAAGGCCATTGAGGCACCCGAGCGTCCGCCGTCGGGAGCCACGACCACCACTTCGCCCAGGTCACGAATCATGTCGGTCAGTTGCCGGATGCCCGATGCAGCATAGCCGTCGTCGTTTGAAATCAGAATCAGCGGTTTCTCCATCTCTTTACTTTTTTGTCGAGGGACAAGTGTCAAGAGTATCGGGTCTCTTGACGCTTGACTCCTGACGCAGACTCTCTACATTCTTTGATGCTGCGAAGTTACGACTTTTTCCGAAATATCACCCTGCATCGACCCGGAAAAATACGTTCCGCCCCCGAAAATGTCACTTTTTTTCAAAAAAAACGTTTTTTTATTTGGTCAGACCGAAAAAAACATCTACCTTTGCACCCGCAAAGCCGCAAGGCAGGGTATGCAAGCGGCCACTGCACACAATGTTTGATTGTGGTATGGTGTAATTGGCAACACAACAGATTCTGGTCCTGTTATTCAAGGTTCGAGTCCTTGTACCACAACAAGAAGCCTTCGGTCAACATCTGGCCGAAGGCTTTCTTTTGCTGTGTGCCGCAACGTTTACCCTACATCGGGCATGACCACTTCGTGCAGGTTATCGACGTACTTTGCGAGCGGCAGCATGAAGGGTGTGAAGACGTTGAGGCGCTCATCGAAGGGAGCGTCATTGACCACAACCTCCTTCGTGATGTCGCCGTTTTCGCAGACGTAGGAAATAATGGTGTTGAGAAAGTCTTCCTGCTCCGCATTCAACTCGCTGCCAGAAATGAAGTCGGAGAAACGGCGTACGGCTTCCTTTCTGTCAACACCCATGACGCTGCGAAGGAAGATAGCCACGTTCTCACCGCACACCATTCCTTTCGTGTATCGGTCGTAGTCTTCTCTGCTGCCTAATTCCTTCCACAAGATTCGCTCCAGTTCGGCAAAGTCTGCCCCGGTGAGTTGCTCAATGTTGTAGATTTTCTTCAACACCGGCAAGTCGCGGTTTTGGGTGAGGAAGTCGAGAACGCTCTGCTTGTAGGTAACACGTGGTGTGATGCCTTCCACCGTTCCGTCATCAGTGGTGATGTCTTCGATGTCAACGACAAACCGGCGGTTGGGAATACTGGCGAGAAACTTCAACAGGTCGCGCAGTTCTGTCCTTACCTTTTCGAGCCAACCCACAGTGACGTTCTCCCAAGCCACTTTTGAACACACTTCCTTGATGGTGCCCATCCGTGCCTGAACGCTTGGGTGGCTGGCCAGGTCTTGCAGTTTCTCGGCAATGGATTGGATAGCCTGCGCAGCCTTATTGCCTTTTGTCTCCTCGTCGAGCAACGACAGTTGGACGGTGAGGGCCAGAATGTCAAACTTCTTTGCGCTTTCATCCCCTTGTGGCTTGGGCAGCAGGGGTGAAAGGTCCGTAATCAGCGTGTTCACATCGACCTCTGAGATATACTTCCAAGCCTCGTCGCTCCTGAACCTGCACACCTCTGACCATTTCTCACGCACCGAGATATGGCTGTCGGACAGCGAAGCCACCTGTTCGTGCAAGATGTCTTTCAGTTCGTCATGAAGGGCTTTCGATGGTGGGTCTTCCTGATACTGCTGATGCTGCAAGTGGAAGGCTACCCTTGTGCGCAGACAAAAGATTTTCTCTGTCAGCGACTGCAGCGTCAGTCCCTTTTGTCCATCGGGATGCTTGTCGAAATACTCGAAGTTCCTGCACCAATCGAAGATGTAGAAGCACTCCTTGTCCTTTCCTTCACCGAAGATGTCGGCCGACAGGCGAGTGCCACGGCCAATCATCTGCATGAACTTGATTTTGCTTTTGATAGGCTTGAAGAACACGAGGTTCAGCACGTCGGGCACATCGACGCCTGTGTCGAGCATATCCACGCTGACGGCGATTTGCGGATTTCCGTCCCTCACCTCCAACTTTTCAATGAGGTCTTTGGCATAGGTCACGTAATTGTCGATGAGCACGCAGAACTCCGGGCCATACTCGGGATAGAGGTCGTTGAAGCGCTGCACAATCATCTCGGCATGTTGATGGTTGTAGGCAAAGATGATGGTCTTGCCTATGCGTTCGCCATGCTGCACCTTCAGTCCGTTCTCCATCAGGTCTTGGAGCACATGGTCGATGGTGTTCTGGTTGTAGATATAACTGAAAATTTCGCGCTGCTGAATGTCGCGGTGATAGCCATTTCCTTTTGTACCATAGGGGGCCGGCGGCTCAGCGGCCATCGTTCCAGTTTCTTCTACGTGGGTGACAAATGTGCCGGCGTCGGGAGAGATGCCTTTCTTGGCCTTTTCAAATGCCCACACGCCTTCCAACTGTTCTTTTTCTTCGTCGCTGAGGCTGTCGTATTTGATACCTTCGCGCAGTATCAGCGACCCACGTTTGAAGCCTCTGTAGTTCACGAGGTAGCCTTCTGCCACGGCATCTTCCAACTCGTAGGCAAAGTTCGGCTCTCCTTGCTCCATTTCAAAGGTCTCGTAGGTGCTGCGGTCAACCTCGTCGCGCGGTGTGGCGGTCAGGCCGACGACCAGCGCATCGAAGTATTTCAGGATGGAAGCATACTTTCCGAAGATGCTGCGGTGAGCCTCGTCCACGATGATCAGGTCGAAGCGACCCACCGAGAACGCCTTCTCGTCCCTGTCAATGTAGTTGATCATCGTCTGGTAGGTCGAGAAGGTGATGCGTGCGGTCGTGTCGGGGTCACGTTCCTCGCTCAGTACCGACGTGGTCATGTTGGGCAGCAACTTCACGAAATTCTTGTGTGCCTGGCTGACCAGGGGGATGCGGTCGGCAAGGAACAGCACATTCTTCACCCATTCGTTGCGTGTCAGCACATCCACCATCGAGATGGCCACACGTGTCTTTCCTGTGCCTGTTGCCATGACCAGCAGTCCTTTTCGGTGTTTGCTGTTGAAGTGTTCACACACAGCCTTGATTGCCATCTTCTGGTAGGCACGGTCGGTGATGCTGTCGTTCACACTGAAGTCCGCGATGTCGTGGCGTTTGCGCTGCTGAATCAGCCATTCCAGGTCCTGCTCGGTGTGAAATCCGTAGAGTTTGCGGGGCGGATAGCCAAGTCCGTCGATGATGAACGTCTCAAAGCCGTTGCTGTAGTAGATGACAGGGCGCTGGCCGTACTGCTGTTCCAGACAGTCGGCATAGAGTTCGGCCTGATGTTTTCCTTTCACGGCGTCGGTCGACGTGCGTTTCGCCTCCACTACGGCAAGGGGCAGTCCGTTGCTGCCAAACAACACATAGTCGCAGTAGCCCACACCTTCGTTGTTCGGCATTCCCCTCACCTCCACTTCGATGCAAGCCTTCGAGGGCTGCACGGCTCCCTCTCTTTCGAGCACGTCCCACCCTGCCTCTTTCAGCATCAGGTCGATGTAGAGTTTGCGTGTCTCAGCCTCCGAGATGTCGGTCGGCAGTTGCTGCACGGGAGTCTTGTCGGCGACAGCCTCTTGGCTCGAAGCCTCAACGAGGGCAGAGGTCGGGTTGACGCTGACGTTCGTCGGGGTAAGCGTCGGCTGTTCAGGTTGCCGAGGTATGAGGTCTCTGTCGAACGGCTTCACCTCGGTGACAATGTTGAGTTTCAACAGGACAGCCGCTACGATGTTGTAGATGTTGAGCAGGCAGAAGAACGATTCACGCTTCGACACCTCCGTACCATGCGCACCATTGTTGCCCACCTTGCGCACGTAATGCACAGCCATCATCACGCGGTCGTCGTTGATGAACGATTGGAAGGGTTCGCCATCGACCAACTCAAACAGCGAGGCACGTTCAGGAATCTCGATATTCTTCGTCACATAGAGCGAGCGCACCACATACTCCAACGCCTTTCTTGCGCTGATGGCACTCAGGTCGGGGTTGCTCAACTGCTTTTCCTCGGCGGCTGAACAGAACCGATGCAGGTCGGTCAATCCCAACTCCTGTAAATAGTCGAAGTTCCTCATCGTCGTTTTTTAAGTCTGCTTCGCAGAGAAATTTTTCAAATTTTGTCCAAAATTAAACAAATTAATTTGTAAAATTTGAATTCAATTTGTCAAATTCATCGTCGTTTTTTAAGTCTGCTTCGCAGAGAAATTTTTCAAATTTTGTTCAAAATTAAACAAATTAATTTGTAAAATTTGAACTCAATTTGTCAAATTTCCACACGAAGTGTGTCGTTTTTTCGTTCAAAACTGCACCGCAGTGCAATTTTTGGTCAGTTGAAGTAGTAGTCCATACGGCTGTCAAACAGCGTCTTGACCTCTGCCATCGACTGCCTGATACGCTCCTTCTGACGCTCTATCGCCTCTATCTTCTCCGCAAAGGATTGTTGGAGCAAGAGAGGGGGAAGAGGGATTTGTATATTTGAGAATTGTCCTTTGTTAATAATTGGGACAACAGGAGCATTTGCTATATTTTCAAGCATTACTCTCAAACCACTTATACAATAAGCCAAATACAAGGGCGTTGTATTGTCGTTAGGTTTGACAGCATTGATTTGTTGGTTGCAGGTTGCTTCTTTCTGTAAAATGCCAATCTTTCCAATAATGCCTATACAAGTTACCAAAACGCTTCCAATAGGTAGTTTCCGTGACTGCTCATAGGCATGCTCGGAAATAAAATACTCAGATTCTGTAAGCAATGAAATGGTATCATTGGCAATATCACTTGGCTTAAAGAAGTTATAATCGTTGGAACTATAGTTGTTCTCATCTCTTGTTGATGGAGTACTGCCTGTTATGATAGTTCCAATCTCTTCCAACTTCTTCACCTCCCATCCTTTTTCATTTTCGACAGGGTCTCCGAACATGTCATAGAAGATGGATTGTGCAAGTTCATCGTACGCTTTCAGTTGCTCCTCATGCTTCGCTATCAAACCACTCAACATATCCAACTCCGACACTATCGACTGCTGAACGGAAAGAGGGGGAACGGGAATTATTTTGGGGGACAATTTTTGTCTTGTAATTTGGGGTTGTGCTGCTCCTGTTATTACATCTGACAATTTGATTCCTCTTAAACAAAAAGAGAGATATGATTTTTCAACGAGGTCATTCAGTGGATGGACTACCATAGCGTTACCATTAATCCACGAAAAAGGTTCGGATACGTTTATCGTACCACATGTTGCACCACGACATGTCATAAGGACTTCACTTTCCTCATGGTTATACTTATCGTAACGTCCTATAATTCCATTTGCTCCATATACCAAATAATCCCCATCTTCTACAAGTTGTTCGGTAGAAATGGTTTTGGGTTGATATATATTGCAAACCTCTCCTAATTTCTTATATTCCCAACCTTCTCTCATACATCTTCCTCCTTCAAGATTTCCCAATGTCCGCCTTTGGTTCTGCCGATTCTTTGAATCGTGCCATTGGCTTTCAGTTGGCGAATCACGCGCTTCACTCCGCTCTCCGAAAGCCGTGTCTTTTCCTGCAATTCAAGAATGGTGATGTTGGGGTTCTCACGGATGGCAGACAAAATGATTTGGTTACTTTTTAGGTTACTTTTTAGGTTACTTTTTGCCATTTCCTGCATCGTCAGCAACAGGCAACGGAGCATAAATGTGATGAAGGGTGTGCTCGATGCTTCGCGGTCGCTTTGGGCAATGGCATGGTAGTAGTCTTGTTGATGTTCTTTGACGAGGGTTTCCACAGGAATCCATGCGAAGATGGGCTTCCACTGCATCAAAAGCAACGTCTGCCACATGCGTCCCATCCGTCCGTTACCGTCGGCAAAAGGATGGATAAACTCAAACTCATAATGAAAGACACAACTGCTGACAAGGGGATGTACCTTCGTCGTTTTTACCCAATGGATGAGGTCTTTCATCAGTTGGGGAACTCGTTCGGCAGGTGGAGCCATGTGAACGACTTGCCGTCCGTCGAACACACCCACGCCTCCTGTCCGATATTTTCCATTCTCCTTCACCAAGTCGGTCATCATCAGACGATGTGCCCGCAAGAGGTCTTTCTCGTTGTAGGGGTTGAGTTCAAGCAACAGTTCGTAGGCGTCGATGGCATTACGAACCTCCTGAATCTCGTCGGGCGCACCCAACACACGTTTACCCTCAAGAATGGCTGTCACCTGCTGAATCGACAAGGAATTGTTTTCGATAGCGAGCGACGATTGGATAGTCTTGATGCGGTTCTCCCTGCGCAATTGGGGTGTAGGCAGATGGTCGGCAGTCGCATTCAAATGCCCCACTGCCTCGGCAATCTCTGCAATCAGCGTAAGGATTTCGTCGGTGATGGTAAAGGGAGGAACGTAGTTCATTGTATCATCGTTTTCAGTTCATCGAAAGCCTTTGTTATCTCGCCTTGCAACTGCTCAATGCGTCCAAGAATCACGTCGGGGGCTTCGTACTCCACCTTCTGACGCTCCACCTCCTTGTACTTGTTGATGGAGAGGTCGTAGTCCTTCTCACGGATTTCCTCGACAGGCACGAAGAACGACTGTTCCTTGCGGCTGCGGTTAGCCTCATCTGCCAAATTCTTGAAACGTGCGATGACATCGGGGATGTCGTTCTCTTGGCACTCCGTACGCTTTTGGTCGAGCGTGTAGCCGTCTGCCTTCATGTCGTAGAACCACACTCGGTCCGTTCCTCCTGCGTTGGTCTTGGTGAAGATGAGCACAGCCGTCGAAACGCCTGAATAGGGTTGGAACACGCCCGAAGGCATGGAGATGACGGCTTGCAGACGCTGATTGTCGATAGTTCCTTGCGCAGGGACTTGTGACCGCCGCTATTGCCGAACAGCACGCCGTCGGGAACGATACTCGCACAACGACCTCCGACCTGCAACATACGGATGAACAGGCTGACAAAGAGCAACTCGGTCTTCTTCGTGCGTGTCAACGCCAAGAGATTCTTGCTGACGGCATCGTAGTCGAGGCTTCCCGTGAAAGGGGGATTGGCGAGACAGAGCGTGTAGCGGTTGGAGTCGGGATTGTCGGTCGAAAGGCTGTCGCGGTACTGAATGTCAGGATTGTCGGCTCCGTGCAACATCAGGTTCATCGCTCCGATACGCAGCATCGTAAAGTCTGTGTCGAAGCCGTGGAACATGTCGTTCTTGTAGTGCTCGGCATTCTCACGCTTCAACAGGTCTTTTTCATAGTGCTCCTTGATGTACTTGGCACTCTCAACAATGAAACCTGCGCTGCCCATCGCAGGGTCACAAATCGTATCTTTCAAAGTCGGCTGCATGAGTTCGACCATCATGCGGATGATGTGGCGTGGCGTACGGAACTGACCATTGTTGCCCGATGCAGCCATCTTGCCGAGAATGTACTCGTAGGTGTCGCCCATCGTGTCGCGGTTGTTCATGTCGAGGTGGTCGATGCCCTCGACAATCTTGGTCAGCGTGCGCGGCGACTGGATGAGGAACGTGGCGTTCTGCATGAAACGGCTGTAGGCCGATTCCTTGCCCTCGTTGAGATTTTTGATGAAGACGAAAGCGTCCTTGCTGACGATGCGGAACATCGTCTCAGGCTCTTTGTTGCGGAACACGCTCCAGCGCAGGTTCTCGTAATCGACGTCGCGGTCGGTGTCGGGATTGTGCCACATTCCCGACTTGAAGACAGGGTCTTTGACCGCCACGCCGAAGGCATTGGCATTCGCCTCCTTCGTGCGCTGCGCGTCATCGAGCATCTTCATGAAGAACAGATACGTCATCTGCTCCAAGATGGTGATTGAGTTGGTGATTCCGCCTGTCCAAAACGTGTCCCAAATGCTGTCGATTCGGTTCTTAATCTCGCCTGTTATCATAGTGATAGTGTTTCAGTTTGGCGCAAAGGTACAAAAAAAGGAGGGGAATGGCAAAAGAATAATAAAAAAAGAATATTTTAAGTTTCGCTTGTTTTTTTCTCACGCAGAAATCTCAGAAATACGCGGAAAAGAATAAAAAAGTTGTTTTAAGTTGTCTGAGTCGTCTTTGAAAAACAACCGACGTTTTATGATTAAAAAGACAACAAGGACAACTTTTGACAACTAATTCCTCATCCTCTTTCTGCGTATTTCTGAGATTTCTGCGTGAAACAACAACGCCTTTTCCTTCTGAAAGAAATGTCCAGAAATTATTCAGAAATTATTTCAAAAAATTTTTTTTTTCGTGTTTTTCGCACTCTTTCGTGATAAAAAAAGAGTCACGCCTTTTATGGGTCTTCACGCAGACAGCAGCATTTTTCTCACGCAGAAATCGCTGAAATACGCAGAAAAGAATAAATAAGTTGTTTTCATTTGTCTGAGTTGTCTTTGAAAAACAACCGACGTTTTAATTGATTATCCGCAAAAATACCACACACCCGAGATTTTGGTCCTTCGGCTACTATGGTGGTACGATTGCGGATAATCAAAAAGTTTTATTATTAAAAAGACAACAAGGACAACTCTTGACAACTAATTCCTCATCCTCTTTCTGCGTATTTCTGAGATTTCTGCGTGAAACAACAACGCCTTTTCCTTCTGAAAGAAATTACCAGAAATTATTCAGAAATTATTTCAAAAAATTTTTTTCGTGTTTTTCGACCTTTTCGCATTCTTTCGGGATAAAAATAATTCAAGCCTTTTATGGGTCGTCACGCAGACAGCAGCATTTTTTTCACGCAGAAATCGCAGAAATACGCAGAGATTTGAAGAATTTCATTCTGCTTTGGGAAGCGCACGTGAGCGTGCGCGAGTTCACAGAGAGTACCACTGCGGTGGTACGACGGTACCACTGCGTTGAAACTTTTGTACCACTGCGTTGGTACGGTTGTACCAACGCTGTGGAATTTTTTTGGTACTGCAGCACGGCGAAGGGTGGGGAAGAGCGTGAAAAAACGCAAAAGGCAAGGGGGGGACAGCGTTTTTTCTGAAAAATATGGGGCGTTCTCCCATTTTTTGTTTATATTTGCAGGGTAAACGCTAAAACTTTAATCAATTGAACATGATGAGACGTAATTCTCTTTTTTGCAGGGTGCTGACCCTGTGTGTGGCAGGGACGTGGTCGTTGGCAACGATGGCCCAGACGCCGATGTGGCTCGACCCTGCCCGGAATGCGGACAACCGCCGCGTGAGTGTGGCCGATTTCTTTGCCTACGAAAACGAGTCGCTTGCCCGCAGTGGGCAGAAACAGCAGTCGTCGCGCTATGTGTCGATGGACGGAACGTGGAAGTTCTGCTTTGTGCGCAACGCGAACGAACGTCCGCAGGGCTTCGAGGCCGTGGGCTACGACGACTCGGCATGGGACACGATGCCGGTGCCGGGCATGTGGGAACTGAACGGATTTGGCGAAGCCATCTACGTGAACAACCAGTATGCCTGGCGCAACGACTGGGAGACGAATCCGCCGGTGGTGCAGGACCTGAACAACTGGGTGGGCTCCTATCGCCGCTCGTTCCGTGTGCCGGCTGCATGGCAGGGCGAACAGGTGGTGATGCACATCGGCTCGGCGACGAGCAACGTGACAGTGTGGGTGAACGGCCAGTATGTCGGCTATTCGGAAGATGCGAAGGTGGCTGCCGAGTTCGACGTGACGAAGTTCGTGCGTCCGGGCGAAGACAACCTGGTGGCGCTGCAGGTGATGCGCTGGTGCGACGGTTCGTATCTGGAGGACCAGGACTTCTGGCGTCTGTGCGGCCTCGCGCGCGAAACTTATTTATATAGTCGTCCGCAGACGCATGTGGAGGATCTCTTTGTCCATGCCGACCTCACGAACAACTATAAGGACGGCACGCTCAAGGTGGATGTGGACGTGAAGGAGCAGGGTGGCACGGTCGGTTGGCAGTTGTTCGACCCGCAGGGCAAACTGGTGAACGTTGCGTCGGACGGTCTCGTGAAGAACGTGCAGCCGTGGACGGCAGAGATGCCCAACCTGTACCTGCTGCTCGTCACGCTGAAGGACGCGCAGGGTAGGGTGACGGAAGTGATTCCGCAGAAGATAGGTTTCCGACGGGTGGAAATCAAGAACGGGCAGTTGCTCGTCAACGGTCAGCCCGTGCTCATCAAGGGTGTGGACCGCCACGAACTGGACCCCGACGGCGGCTATGTCGTGAGTGTCGAACGCATGAGGCAGGACATTCAGGTGATGAAGCAACTGAACGTGAATGCCGTGCGCACGTGCCACTATCCCGACGACCCGCGCTGGTACGACCTGTGCGACGAGTATGGCATCTACGTGACGGCCGAGGCCAACATCGAGAGCCACGGCATGGGCTACAAGGAGAAGACGCTGGCCAAGAACGCAGCCTTCCACGATGCCCACCTGGAACGTAACGAGCACAATGTGCGCGTGCTGAAGAACCACCCCTGCATCATCGTCTGGAGCCTGGGCAACGAGGCCGGCTACGGCAAGAACTTCGAGGATGCCTACGACTGGGTGAAGCAGTACGACCCGAGCCGCCCCGTGCAGTACGAACAGGCCGGCCAGAACGGCAAGACGGACATCTTCTGCCCGATGTACTACGACTATGACGGTTGCGAACGCTACGCACAAGGCGACAATCCGCGTCCGCTCATCCAGTGTGAATATGCCCACGCGATGGGCAACTCGATTGGCGGTTTCAAGGAATACTGGGACCTCGTCCGCAAATATCCGAAGTATCAGGGCGGCTACATCTGGGACTTCATCGACCAGGGCCTGCGCTCGGTGAGCAAGGTGACGGGCAAGGAAATCTATGCCTACGGCGGCGACTTCGGACGTTTCCCAGCCTCGGACAACAACTTCAACTGCAACGGCGTCATCAATCCCGACCGTGTGCCGCATCCCCATGCCTACGAGGTGCAGTATTACTACCAGAACATCTGGACGACGCTGAAGGACAAGAAGAGCGGTACGCTCGACGTGCTGAACGAGAACTTCTTCGTCCCCATCAAGGGTGTGACCCTGCACTTTGCCATCTATGCCGAAGGCGACCTGGTGGACGAAGGAAACATCGACGTGGAACGCCTGAACATCCGTCCGCAGAGCCACGGCACGGTGAAGGTGCCTGCCATCGCGAAGGCGCTGAAGAACAAGAAGTACGACGGACGTGAACTGGTGTGCAACGTCGAATATGTGCTCAACAGCAACACCGACCTGCAGAAGGCCGGCGAGATTGTGGCTCACGACCAGTTTGTCCTCACCGACTACAACTGGCAGCAGGCTTATAATCAGAACGAAATGGACTACAGCGACGAGGTCAGCGTGGAGGAACACTCGGCCTACATCGTGGCCAGTGCCGGCGGTGTGGACTACACCTTCGACCGCTCGACGGGCTATGTGGCCTACATCGACGTGGACGGAGAACCCGTGCTGCAGGAGGGCTTTGAGATGACACCCGACTTCTGGCGTGCTGCCACCGACAACGACCACGGTGCCTCCATGCAGCGCCGTCTGCGCCAATGGCATCATCCGCGCATCCATCTGAAGCATTTTGAATCGGCGAAGAAAGAGGGTACTTTTGAAGTCAAGACGGAATACGAGGTGAACCAGCGCCGTCTGGCCATCACCTACACCGTTCGTCAGGACGGAAGCATGATTGTCAACGAGGCTCTCGACCTGGCTGAGGGCGAAGGTGAACACATCGTTCCGTTGCGCTATGGGATGCAACTCGTCATGCGCAAGCCGTTTGACAATATCACGTACTATGGTAAAGGTCCGCAGGAAAACTACATCGACCGCAACAACTTTGCCAACCTCGGCTACTACGAGCAAGACGTGGCCGACCAGTACTGGCCCTACATCCGTCCGCAGGAATCGGGCAACAAGACGCAGGTGCGCTGGTGGCGTGTGACCGACGAGAAAGCCGCTGGACTTGAGTTTGCTGCGCCGCAGCCGATGGAGTGCTCCTCGCTGCCTTATCTGACCGACGACCTCGCCATGCCTACCGATGAAAAGGCCCAGCAGCACAGTGGCGACCTGACTCCGCGCCCCTTCACCGTTGTCCACATTTCGCAGCGTCAGATGGGTATGGGCTGTGTCAACTCCTGGGGTGCATGGCCTCGCAAGGAATACCAGATGCCCTACGAAAACTACAAGTTTGAGTTCGTCATCCGTCCGTCAAGATGATAGACAGAATAACCAGACCCACCCCCAGCCCCTCCCTGGAGGGAGGGGAGGAGTTACTAAATAATAGAAAGAGACCCTCACAAGCGAGTATGCCTGTGAGGGTCTCTTGGTTTATACTCCCCTCCCTCCAGGGAGGGGCCGGGGTTGGGTCTGATGGTCTGATGGGTCTGTTATTGTCTCTTAAACATGAATCCAGTCTTCATTCCGTTGAACGACTTGGAGAGCGAAGAGAGGGTGGAGAGGGTAGCGTTCTGCGAGGCAGAAGCAAGACCCTGCGCCAGCGTAAGCAGTTTGGTGCTGTCGAACGTGAGCGCCATCTGGTTGCCAGTCACAGTGACGTAGGCCGAGGGGAAAGTGAGAATCTGTCCCTTGATGGAGATGGTCTTGTTGGAAGAATCGTAACTGTATGTGCCGTTGTAGGTCTGACCCTTCATGGTGTAGGTGCACGTGTGGTCCTGGTTGAAAGTAATCTTGAAGGCGCCGGGCGTGATGCCAATCTTCTGGTAGTAGGGTGTCACTTTGTTGACGACAGCCGAACTGGCAACAGCGCCGCCTGCCTGGGCCAGGAAGTTCTCGCTCTCAAACTGCACGGAGGGTTCGCTGTAAACCCATGTGCCGACAATGCTGCTTTCGTTGGTCAGGCCACCGATGAGTTGGCCAAGCAGACCGCCGAGCAGGTTGCCGGTGTCGATTCCGGAGGATGACGTCGTTGATGTTGTTGGGGTTGTCAATGCACCCAGACCACCGCAACTGCAAATGGTCAGTGCGCCGCTCATCAGTGCAGCAGCAAGAAATGTTGTTTTCTTCATGTTTTTTTGTTTTTTTTATAAGTGTTGAGAAATGTAAATGTGTCTGCAAATGTACACACTTTTTTGGATACATTCACTTTCTTTCCATTATTTTTTCACTTTTCACATTTCACTTTTCACATATTTGTCGTACCTTTGCAGCAGAAAAGAACAATCGTAATGCTACAATTCATAAGTTTTGGCAGTGGAAGTTGCGGAAATTGCTCCTATCTCACGAATGGGAAAGATGCTGTGCTGATTGATGCCGGCGTGGGCATTCGTCAGTTGAAGCGCTATTTCCGTGAGTACAATGTGCGTACTTCGCTCTTGCGTGGCATTCTCGTCACCCATGACCATGCCGACCATACCAAGGCGGCAGGCTATGTGAGTGCCGAATACAAACTGAAGGTCTATGCGACGGAGAAGGTGCATGAAGGCATGGTGCGCAACTATCATACGACCCGCAAAGTGGATGTTGAGTGGAGGACAAACATAGAGACGGATGCTCCGATGCATTTAGGCAGCCTGAGCATCACTCCTTTTGTCCTGCCTCATGATTCAGCCGAGAATGTGGGCTATTGCATTGAGTCCGACGGCGAAGTGTTTACGCTGATGACCGACGTCGGCTGTGTGACCGATGTGGTGCGGCAGTACATCTTGCGCAGCAATTATGTGGTGCTGGAGTCTGACTACGACGAAGAGATGCTGGCAAAAGGCCCTTATCCCGTCTATTTGCAGAACCGCATCCGTAGCGGCACAGGACACCTGAGCAACAGCCAGTGTGCTGAGGCTTTGGCCGAGAATTTCCACGAAGGGCTGCGCAACGTCTGGCTTTGCCATTTGAGCGAGGAAAACAACCATCCCGAACTGGCTCGCAAGACGGTCGAGATGAAACTCCGTCAGTACGGAATCATTGCAGGAAAGGACTTCCAACTCGACGTGCTGCGTCGTGGTGTGCCCACAGGGCCGTGGACGCTCGGAACAGACGGCGAACCGTCGCAGTTAAACTTATTCGGACATGATTGACAGAAAGTTCAAGGCAGCGCTGTTCGACCTCGACGGCACCTTGCTTGACAC
>ONXQ01000163.1 GCA_900321835.1 uncultured Prevotellaceae bacterium | reverse complement strand
GAGCACTCAGATTGCCACTCCTGACGGCAGTGTGATTGCCTTCCTCAACTCGGCCCTGTTTACCAAGAATTTCAAGAATCTGACCCGCAGCAGTGCCTACGCTATGGCTAAAGTGCCGGTTGGCGTTGCTTATGGAAGCGATGTGGAGGCTGTGAGGCGGATGTTGATTGAAGCCGTTGAAGGACTGCGTGTCAAGACCGATGACGGCCGCGATTTGATGGATCCGTCCAAGCCCGCAGGCGTTTCGCTTTCGGAGTTCGGCGACAGCAGCGTCAACCTTACGGTTTATGCGTGGGTGTTGGTTGACCAGCGTATTTCGTTCATGTCAAGGACGCGCGAACTTATTTATAATACGCTGCGTCGTTGCGTCGTAACAATGTTGAGATTCCATTCCCCCAGCGCGATGTTTATATCCGCCAGATGACATCTCCGACGAATTGACAAGACAACGCTGAAATGTGAGATAATCAGCCGCAAGTGTATAGAAAAGCGCCCTGTTTTCGCATTTTTAGAGAAAAAAAGCATTTGAAACGAAAAAAAATCATCTTTTGTGAGGATAATGTTAAAAAAATGTATTACTTTTGCGTTCGCATAGTGTTGTAACAACTCAAAAAACATAATTTATGGAAATTAAGAAATCTAAAAAAGCCGACCTTGAACGGTCAAAGGCCACAGGTCTCTTGATTGGGTACATTTTCGCGCTGGCTGTTATTTTCGCCTGCTTTGAGTGGACCACTCACGAGTATGCTGAGACTGAGCCTGTAGTCTATGCTGCGTATGCAACGATGGAGGAAGAAGTGGTGCCTATCACACAACCCATTTTCACAGCGGCCCCACCACCACCAGCCGACACACCTCCTGTAGCCGAAATCCTTGACATCGTGAAGGATGACGTGGAGATTGAGGAAGAAACCATCCAATCGACAGAAGATACGCACGAGGCCATTTCCGGTCCTTCTGCTCCTGCTGCCGGCCCTGTGATGACAGGTCCTGCCGTTGTTGTCGAAGACGTTGATGAGGACCAGATTTATCAGGCTGTAGAAGTGATGCCGCAGTTCCCTGGTGGCGACGCTGCCCTGATGAAGTGGATGCACGACACGATGAAATATCCGTCGTATGCCCAGGACAACAATATTCAAGGCACAGTCCTTGTGGGTTTCGTGGTGAACAAAGACGGTTCGGTCGTTGAGCCGAAAGTCCTCAAGTCGGTTGATGCTTCGCTCGACAAAGAAGCCTTGCGTATGCTCAGCGTGATGCCGAAGTGGACACCGGGCAAGCAGCGTGGTAAACCAGTTCGCGTACGCTATCAGGTACCGATTCGCTTCCGTCTCGGCTAAGCAGACGTGACCACATAGTTAGTAGTAAACAACAGTACAATCATAGTAAGGTCGCACAAGGGTTCACGTTGTGCGGCCTTTTTTTATTGCCAATCATTATGTTGACACAAGAAGAACTTTTAGCAAAGGTAAATGCTGCGATTGATGCGCTGGTTTACAATGCACAGCCTGATGCGCTGTACGAACCGATACGTTACGAACTCTCCCTGGGAGGAAAGCGTATCCGTCCGGTGCTCATGCTGATGGGCTATCAACTCTTTAAGGATGATGTGGATAAGATTATACCCCAGGCGATTGCGCTGGAAACTTATCACAATTTCACTCTCTTGCACGATGATGTGATGGACCGTGCCGAGATGCGCCGTGGACGTCCCTGTGTCCACAAGGTCTGGGGCGACAATGCTGCCATCCTGTCGGGCGATGCCATGCTCATTCTGGCCTACCGCCTGATGACTGAGCAGCGGACTTCAGATACGCAACAGCCTCACGACCGTCACCTCTTCTCTGCGCTGCAAACGTTTACCGAAGCCACTCTCGGTGTGTGCGAAGGGCAGCAATACGACATTGATTTTGAGAAGCGTAGCGACGTCTCGGTCGCTGAATACATGGAGATGATTCGGCTGAAGACCTCCTTGCTTCTGGGGTGCGCACTGAAGATGGGTGCCCAGTTGGCAGGTGCAAGTGAGGCGGATGCCAACTCGCTGTATGATTTTGGCGAGAAGGTCGGGTTGGCGTTCCAGTTGCAGGACGACTTGTTGGACGTCTATGGCGACCCTGCTGTGTTTGGCAAGAAAATCGGTGGTGATATTCTCTGCAACAAAAAGACCTTTATGCTCTTGAGTACATTGCAGATGGCCGACGAGTCGCAGCGCCGCCAACTGGACGAATGGCTTGCAGCCGAATCGTTTGACCCTGCCGAAAAGATTTCTGCTGTCCGTGCCATCTACGACGCTGTCGGCATTCGCCGCGTGTGTGAAGAGAAGATTGAATCCCTCTTTGCCCAAGCGCTGAACAGTCTCGATACACTCAGTGTCGATGCTGACTTGACAGGCCCTCTTCGCGATTTCGCTCATCACCTGATGGGACGTCAGTCCTGACAATTCCTTTCATCCACAGGCCAAGAGGTCTCAGCGCAGTGCAACGGCAGTACCACCGCAGTGGTAGGAATGTTTCACCGCAGTGGTACGAAAGTTTCAGCGCACTGGTACAGTCGTACCAACGCAGTGGTACGAAATTTGGTACACGAACCGGACGTGCCCTCTCTTTGCCCGAAAGTTTTTTGTTTTACACCTTATTTATATATAATGATAGACACACACACCCACTTGGACGGTGATGAGTTTTTGGAAGACTTTGAGCAAGTGGTCCAAAGAGCACAGCAGGCAGGAGTCGGCAAGATGTTCCTGCCCAATGTGAACGAAGCCACCTGGCCGCGCGTGTTCAGCCTGTGCCAGCAGCATCCGCATGTGTTGTATCCCATGATTGGACTTCATCCCGAAGACGTGAATCCTGCGCAGCGCAATGTGACGCAGGTGCTTGACGATATGGAGGCGTTGCTCTCACAGGGGATTCCTGTGATTGGCATTGGCGAAGTGGGACTTGATTTCTATTGGGATGAAACCTATCGCAGGGAGCAGATGGAAGCATTTGAGAGACAAGTGGGGTGGGCCGAGCGGTTCGACCTTCCGCTGATGATACATGCCCGTAGTGCGCATCGAGAACTGGTGGACGTCATTTCGCGCCATGCAGGAAAGGGCCTGCGGGGCGTGTTCCATTGCTTCACCGGGACGGCAGACGAGGCCGAACAGTTACTCTCGTTCGACGGTTTCCTGCTTGGCATTGGCGGCGTGCTGACCTTCAAGAAGTCATCATTGCCGGATGTGCTCCGCCAGTCGGTCCCCTTGTCGCGGATTGTTCTCGAAACCGACAGCCCCTACATGGCGCCTGTGCCCCATCGGGGACAGCGGAACGAAAGCGCATTTGTAGTTGAGGTGGCAAATCGCCTGGCCGAAATCTATGGTCTCACCCTTGAAGACGTTGACCGCGTGACGACAGAAAATGCTATGCGTCTGTTCCGACTCGAAGATGAGACGACAATTGCCCTCTGAACGGCCGTTTTTGCCCCTGAAACTAATTTTTTTTCATTTTTTTAGCAACTTTGCCGCATTCTACTGCATTGCATTCAGAAAAAATTAGTATTTTTGTTGCTGATTTTGCGGCTATGTCATAAAAAAGTCGTAACTTGCACCCGATTTTGAAAACAAAAGGTGTGTTTTAAGATATAGAAGGAGAGATGCTCGAGTGGCTGAAGAGGCACGCCTGGAAAGCGTGTAACCGTCCAAAGCGGTTCCGGGGTTCGAATCCCCGTCTCTCCGCAAGAAAAAGATAAACATAATTATTCAATCACTTAATTAAATTCAAAAAATGAAAAAAGTATTTGCAATCATTGCGATGATGGGAGTCATGACATTCGGTATGACTCAGTCAGTTTTTGCTCAGGACGAAGAGGCTGTCGATTCAGCCGCTGTTGAGCAGGTAGATTCAGCCGCTGTTGACTCAGCCGCCGCTCCGGTAGAAGAAGTAGAGGCTCCGGAACCACAGGTCGAGGAAGTCGGCATGTACAAGAACCTGAAGACAAAGTTCATCGAAGGTAGTGCAGGCTTCATGGCACTCGTAGCCATCGCCCTCGTGATTGGTCTCGCATTCTGCATCGAACGTATCATCTACCTGTCGCTCGCCGACGTGAACGTGAAGAAGATGGTTGAAGGCATCGAAGACAAAGTTCTCAACAAGAACGACGTTGAAGGTGCAAAGACTATCGCTCGCGACACCCGCGGTCCTATCGCATCCATCTTCTACCAGGGTCTGCTCCGCATCGACGAAGGCATCGACTCCGTCGAAAAGTCGGCCGTTGCCTATGGCGCCGTTCAGGCCTCTAACCTTGAGAAGGGTTGCTCCGTTGCCTATGGCGCCGTTCAGGCCTCTAACCTTGAGAAGGGTTGCTCTTGGATCACACTGTTCATCGGTATGGCTCCGTCACTCGGATTCTTGGGAACTGTGATCGGTATGGTACAGGCCTTCGACGACATCCAGGCTGCAGGTGACATCTCTCCGACAGTCGTAGCCGGTGGTATGAAGGTGGCCCTGCTGACAACTATCTTCGGTATCGTTGTCGCCCTGATTCTCCAGGTATTCTACAACTACATCCTTGCTAAGATTGAGAGCATGACCGCTCAGATGGAAGACTCTACCATCTCGCTGCTCGACATCGTTACGAAGTATTACGCTAAGAAGTAACTCTTAGGTACTTCATAATGAATAGTTTGTAAGAATATCGTTTAACCTATA
>ONXQ01000079.1 GCA_900321835.1 uncultured Prevotellaceae bacterium | reverse complement strand
CGGCGGCTCCAAACCTTCTTCCAGCGCTGCATCGATGGCCGCGTCGCGTGCATCTTCTTGAGCCTTGATATAGTCCTTGATTTCCTGAAGTTTACCGCTGCCGATATAGGTCACGCTGCTCGGACCGTTCACACGTTGCGTGAACCGCCTGACCACCTTTGCCCCGGCAGTTTCGGCCAGAAACTCCAGTTCGTCCAGATATTCCTTTGTCTTCCGTTCGTTCTGCTGAGGCGTAATGAGTCCGACGATGACCGCCGTCTCCACCTTCGCCTCGGTAATCACAAATTCTTTCATACTTATATAATAGGGTACAAAGTTACGATTAAGTGAGAGCAATACAAAATGAATTTCCAAAAAATTTTCATTTTTATTGCCGAACGCGAGTAACTTCGGCGCAGCCAAAGTTACGATTAAGTGAGAGCAATACAAAATGAATTTCCAAAAAATTTTCATTTTTATTGCCGAGCGGGAGTAACTTCGGCGCAGCCAAAGTGGAGATTAAGTGAGCGGAACGCAAAACAAAAGACGAAGTTTTTTAGTTTTGTGTTCCCGAGCGGTAGTAACTTCGGCGCAGCCAAAGTGGAGATTAAGTGAGCGGAACGCAAAACAAAAGACAAAGTTTTTTGCTTTTGCGCTCCAATCTCGAGTGTGGCTGGCTTTGAACTCCTCCTCGGGAAAGGGAAGGTGGCGCGAAGCGACGCAGGGGTCACCGACTTTCCTTTCCGCAGAGGAGGTAAATTTCGTCCGCAGTTGAAATAAATTTCGTCCGCAGACGATTTTTATTTCGTCCGCAGACGAAATTTTTTTCATCTACGGATGGTTGTCTCCACGTATCTCACGTATCACAAGTATATCTTCGTTCGGCAATAAAAATGAAACTTTTTTAAAAATGAAACTTTTTTGGATTTTCATTTTGTATTGCTCTCACTTAATCGTAACTCTGGCTGCGCCGAAGTTACTCGTGTTCGGCAATAAAAATGAAAATTTTTTTGTTTTTCATTTTGTATTGCTCTCACTTAATCGTAACTTTGTACCCTATTATATAAGTATGAAAGAATTTGTGATAACGGAGGCGAAAGTGGAGACGGCGGTCATCGTCGGACTCATCACGCCGCAGCAGAACGAACGGAAGACGAAGGAATATCTGGACGAACTGGAGTTCCTGGCCGAAACTGCCGGGGCAAAGGTGGTCAGGCGGTTCACGCAACGGGTGAACGGCCCGAGCAGCGTGACCTACATCGGCAGCGGTAAACTTCAGGAAATCAAGGACTATATCAAGGCTCAAGAAGATGCACACGACGCGGCCATCGATGCAGCGTTGGAAGAAGGTTTGGAGCCGCCGAAAGATCTGCCTGAACTGGTCGGCATGGTCATCTTCGACGACGAACTGACGGCCAAGCAGATCCGCAACATCGAAAAGGAACTGCAGGTCAAGATTCTGGACCGCACAAGCCTGATTCTCGACATCTTCGCCATGCGTGCCCAGACGGCTGCGGCGAAGACACAGGTCGAACTCGCCCAGTACAAGTACATGCTCCCACGCCTGACCCGCCTGTGGACCCACCTCGAACGGCAGCGAGGCGGCTCGGTCGGACTGCGTGGACCGGGCGAAACGCAACTTGAGATGGACCAGCGAATCATCCGCAACCGCATGGCCTTGCTCAAACAACGTCTGCACGACATCGACACCCAGAAGACGACGCAGCGGAAGAACCGCGGAAGGCTCATCCGTGTGGCTCTGGTCGGCTACACCAACGTGGGCAAATCGACGCTCATGAACCTGCTCGCGAAAAGCGAGGTGTTTGCCGAAAACAAACTCTTCGCCACGCTCGACACGACCGTGCGCAAGGTCATCATCGACAACCTGCCCTTCCTGCTCTCGGACACCGTCGGCTTCATCCGCAAACTGCCCACCGACCTCGTTGACAGTTTCAAATCGACGCTCGACGAGGTGCGCGAGGCCGACCTGCTGGTCCACGTCGTCGATATCTCGCATCCCGACTTCGAAGAGCAGATCCGTGTGGTCGAAAAGACGCTGGGCGACCTCGGCGCCGCCGACAAACCGACGCTCCTGCTGTTCAACAAAATCGACGCTTACACGTGGGTGGAGAAGGACGCCGACGACCTTACGCCACCGACCCGCGAAAACATCTCGCTCGAGGAACTGATGCGCACGTGGATGGCCCGCATGGGCGATGAGTGCTTCTTCATCTCGGCCCGCGACCGCACCAACCTCACGGAGTTCCGCCAGGTGCTCTACAAGAAAGTGCGCGAACTGCACGTGCAGAAGTATCCCTACAACGACTTCCTGTTTGACACCTACGAAGAATGAACCGAACCGTCATCGTGCTTGCAGTGCTGATGGTGCTCGTCTCGTGCACACGGCATGGCGAAGTGCCCGCCCAGTTTGAGCGGAGCGAAAGTCTGCCGTCGCTCTTTCCCGACTATGTCGATGTGACCATCCCTGTCAATCTCTGCCCCCTTAACTTCACGCTCAACGAGGCAGGGCAGCAGGTCGTGGCGCGATTCACAGCCGGCGACGTCTGCTACACCTACGGCGAAGGCCGCAATGTGCTCATCGACGCAGACGAATGGGCAGAACTGACGCAGGCAGCCTGTGGCGGCGACATCGGCGTGGAAGTGTTCGTTGAGAAAGCGGGTGTGTGGACGGCCTACAAGCCCTTCAGCATCCATGTCGCCGCAGACCCGATCGACCCCTACATCTCTTATCGTCTCATCCAGCCCTCCTACGTCGCCTATCACGAACTGTCAATCCGCCAGCGAAATCTCACGACGTTCGACGAAGACGTCATCTACACCAACCGCGACGTGATGACGCCGACCCAGGGACAGTGCATCAACTGCCATTCCTACCAGAACTACGGCACGCAGAACATGCTGTTCCACATGCGCCAGCACTTGGGTGGGACGATGATGGTGGTCGATGGCCGTCCCGTGAAGGTGGACCTGAAGACCGACTCGACGCTCTCGGCAGGTGTCTATCCGGCATGGCATCCGCAGTTGCCGCTCGTTGCCTTCTCCACCAACCTGACGGGGCAGGTGTTCCACACGCGGAGCACAGAGAAAGTGGAGGTGCAGGACACCGGCAGCGACCTCATTCTCTACGACATCGTGAAAAACACCGTGGAACACATCCGGCACACCAGCGACGAAATGGAGATTTTTCCCTGCTGGGCGCCCGACGGACGTACGCTCTACTACTGCTCGGCCCGCAGCGTGGTCACTTCGCCAGACAGCATCGACGAGCAGACCATCGACCGCTACGAACAAATCAAGTACGACATCTTCGCGATGGATTTTGACACGGCTGGCCACACGTTTTCACAGCCCCGCCTGCTCTACAGCGCTTCGGCGAAAGGCCGTTCGGCCACGTTGCCCCGCCTCTCGCCCGACGGCCGCTACCTCGTCTTTGCCGAGGCCGACCACGGATGCTTCCACGTCTGGCACCACGACGCCGACATCTTTCTCATTGATCTTCAGTCCGACAGCCTGTGTGCTCAACCGCTCACGGACATCAACAGCGAACGGTCGGAGAGTTATCCGTCGTTCTCCAGCAACGGACGTTGGCTGATGGTGGCATCGCGCCGCGACGACAACAACTATACACGCCCCTACATCGCCCACTTCGACCCTGTCAGCGGCACCTGCAGCAAGCCTTTCGAACTGCCCCAACTGCACCCCTCGTTCTACACCTTCTGCCTTCGGTCGTTCAACCGGCCAGAGTTCATGACGGAACCCGTCGGTGTGACGCAGGAGGAGTTTCTCAATGCGGTCAAACAGCATCCGCAGAAAGTCAACTTCAAACCTACACACCCATGAAACTGCGAGAACTGAACATCCTGCTCTTCGCTGCCTTCGCCTTTTTCATGCTGGCGATACGCAACGGCGACGTGCTCTACACGCTGTCGGAGCAGAGCCTGTTTGTGCCAGGCCGTATGTTCTGGGAAGAGATCGGCGGACTGGGCGGCAGTGTGGAATGGACTGCCTGTTTCCTCACACAGTTCCTGCACCTTCCCTGGTTGGGGGCTATGCTGTTCATTGTGCTGTGGAGCGCCATCTACTACGGTGTGGTGCGCAGTTTCAGCCTGCGAGGTGCATGGACGCTTCTGGCGCTCTGTCCTCCAGCCGTTTTGCTTTGCCTGCTGATTTCGCAAGGCTACCATGTGTACTATCCGGAGCGCCAGGGTACAGCGTTCGTCCCAACGCTCCTGACGCTGATTTCGGTCGCTGTGCTTCTGCTGTTGTGCTTCTTCGTGCGAATATTTGTACTGAAGAAGAAGGCAAGCCAAAGCCGGGAACAGTTGCCGCCGAAGAAGCATGGCCAGGCCTGTGCGGTGGTGTGCTTCGTGCTGTTTTGGGCAGCACTCGTTGGGGTGACCTTCCATTACGATTACGACGATGCGAACTATCATCACGAACTGCGTATGGCACGGGCAGTGGACGAGTGCAGGTGGGACGACGTGCTGGCGGAGTTCCCGGCTTTGCGGCAAGAAGATGATGTCCCACGCCCCACCAATCTGATGGTCGTCTTCAAGAACATCGCTTTGCAGCACACAGGACGCATCACCGATATGTTCGCCACCGGCAACTGCGGCACGCTGCCCACGGTGCGCGACTCGCTCACAGTGCATCTCTCGCAGCAGGCTGCCCCGATGATTTACTACCAGGTCGGACTTTTCAACTTTGCATACCGCTGGGCGATGGAAAATTCGGTGCGCTATGGGCTCACCTTTGCCAACTTGAAGATGATGGTGCGCTGTGCCATTTGGAATGGTGAACGCGAACTCGCCGAGAAGTACCTTAACCTTCTGCGCACCAGCCTCTTCCATCGTGAATGGGCTGCGGAGCGCATCGGTTGGATGAACGATGCAGGGCGATTCCAGGCCCACCCCGAATATCAGGCCATTGTGCCCCTGCTCGGCGACGATGCCAACGTGCTTGACTTCGACAACGGACTGTGCGAAAAGTTCATCCTCGACCACTTCTCCAGTCTGCGCACTGAGCGTCCCTCGCTGGAGGACTTCGCCCTTTGCGTCTCGCTGTGGACCGAGTCGGTTGCCGACTTTGCCCAGCAACTCAGCCTCTGGCTCGGCCATCACCCCGGTCATCTCCCCATTCTCTACCAGGAGGCAGCGTTGCTCATTTCGCAGATGGAAGGCGCTCCCGACTGGCTGCTCCAACTCAACTACGACAACGCGGTGAAAGAGCGCTACCAGCGTTTCCTTGCCGAATCCTATGCTTTGCGCAACCGCGGGCTCAGCGAACATGACATGGCTGCGCAGTTGCGTCCGACCTATGGTGACACCTACTGGTGGTACTACTATTTCTATACGGATTTCAACATTTACTGAACCTCAAAATACAAACACTTATGCGTAAACTGACAGAAAAAGAGATTGCCCTGCTCGAGGAGCAAGGCTGCAAAGCCGAGAACTGGATGGACGTCGAGGTTGACGACGACGACTTCCGTCTCGAAGTTGTGAACCACGTGTCGTTCTACGGCACAGTCAGCATCGGAGCCATGAGCGGCACGGTCGAGGTCGAAGAAGGCTTTCAGCGCCGCTGCGGCCTGCAGAATGCCACGCTGCGCAACGTCAGCATCGGCGACGACTGCCTGATTGAGAATGTGCATGGCTACATCAGCGGCTACGACATTGGCAACCATGTCTATATCTCCAACATCGGCGTGATGACCACCCAGGGCGAACCCACCTTCGGCCAGGGGCAGGAGGTGAGCGTGCTCAACGAAGGCGGCGACGGAAACGTCGTCATCTACGACAAACTCACAGCGCAGACCGCCTCGCTGATGCTTGAGCACAAGTGTGTGCGCGACCTTGCCCTGCACGAACTCGCAGCACGCCGCCGGCTGGAACGCGGTACGGTAGGCAACAATGTCCGCATCGTCGGACTGCGTGAGATGCAGAACACCCTCATCGGCGATGCTTGTGAGATTCAGGGAGCAAGCCGCCTCGCCGAAGTCACCATTCTGAGCCGCGACGACGCCTCCACCTTCATCGGTCCCGACGTCATCCTCGACCAGTGTGTCGTGGCCGAAGGCTCCACTGTGACCGACGGCGCAAAGGCCTACCATTCCTACATCGGCCAGAGCGTACACATGGGCCGTGGCTACTCCAGCGAGAGCAGCGTCTTCTTTGCCAACAGCCACTTGGAGAACGGCGAAGCCTGCGCAGCCTTCTGCGGACCCTTCACCTGCACCCACCACAAATCGACGCTCCTCATCGGCGGCCAGTTCTCGTTCTACAACGCAGGCAGCGGCACCAACCAGAGCAACCATGCCTACAAGATGGGGCCCATCCACTACGGCACGCTGCGCCGCGGTTCGAAGACCGCCAGCGGCAGCCACATTCTCTGGCCGGCCGAGATTGGCAGTTTCACGATGGTCATGGGCAAACTCACCTGCCATCCGCGTTTGCAGAAACTGCCTTTCAGTTACGTCATTGCCGACGGAGCAGGCAAGACACACCTCGTGCCGGGCATCAACCTGCGCACCGTGGGCACCTGGCGCGACGTGGGCAAATGGCCGAAGCGTGACGGACGCAGCCGCAGCGGTCGCCGCGACATCATCAACTTCGCCTTCCCCAATCCCTACCTCATCCAGGACGTCATCGAGGGTCGCCGCCTGCTCCAGACGCTGCTGCGCGTCCACACCAACGAGGACGAACTCAACTACGAGGGCTGCACCATCCGTCGCTCGGCTGCTGTCAACGGCATCCGCTACTACGACCTCGCCATCCGTCTGTTCGTCTATGAAATGATGAACACGAACACCGACTCCGACGCTGCTGCTGCCACCGACCGCTGGCTCGACCTCAGCGGAATGTTGGCGCCCGAGAAGGACATTCAGCGCATTGTCGATGATGTCGAGACGGGCGAAATCGCCTCGACCGACGAACTGCTCATGGTGCTCCGTCAGGTCGATGCCAACTACAAGGCCAACGCCGCCGACTACCTACAGTCGCTGCTCCAGCAGCAAGGCGACAACATGTTTGTTGACAACGACCACTGGCTCGCCGAGGCCGAGCAGGCCCATCAGGAGTGGCTCGACATGGTGCGGAGCGTGAGTTCCAACTCGGCGACGTCGATGAAGACTTCCTCCGCGAATTCCTGAAGAAAGTGTAGGAGCCGAAGGGCGAATGAAGAATGAAGAATGAAAAATGAAGAATGAAGAATGAAGAATGAAAGTAACTCTTATTCTTCATTCGGAGGCGAAGCCGACATTCTTCATTTTTCATTTCAACAAGGCGAAGCCGACATTCGTCATTCTTCATTTCTCACGCTGTGGATGAAATAAATCACGCTGTGGATGAAATAAATTTCGTCTGCGGACGAAAAAGATTTCGTCTGCGGACGAAAAAAATTTCAACTGCGGACGAAATTTGCCTCATCCACCGTCGGCTGCCAGGAATGGTGTTAATGGTCAATGATCATTTCTCAATCCGTGTAATCTGTGGTTCTGTAACACATACGAAAGTTTAATCCATTTATAAATCATGAAACGTATCTTTTTGATTCTCACAGCGCTGTTGGCACTCAACGCCACGGCGCAGAAAACCTACCAGTACGAGAGCGTGCCCGACGACCCGATGCACACCCGCATCTACACGCTCGGCAACGGCCTGAAAGTCTATCTCAGCGTCAACAAAAACCAGCCACGCATCCAGACCTACATCGCCGTGCGCACAGGGTCGAAGAACGACCCTGCCGAAACCACCGGCCTGGCCCACTATCTCGAACACCTCCTCTTCAAGGGCACTCACTCGTTCGGCACGACCAACTACGAAGCCGAGCGACCGATGCTCGACGAGATTCGTGACCTCTACGAAGTGTATCGCACCAAGACCGACCCACAGGAGCGTGCTGCCATCTACCACCGCATCGACTCCATCTCGGGACAGGCCTCGAAAATCGCCATTGCCAACGAGTACGACAAACTCATGGCCTCCATCGGCGCCAACGGCACCAATGCCCACACCAGCGAGGACGAGACCGTCTATCAGGAGGACATCCCCTCGAACGAAATCGAGAACTGGGCCATCGTCCAGTCAGACCGCTTCCAGAACATGGTCATCCGCGGTTTCCACACCGAACTCGAGGCTGTGTATGAAGAATACAACCGCGGCCTGACCAACGACTTCTGGAAGATTTTCGAGAACATCAACCGCCTGCTCTTTCCCCATCATCCCTACGGCACGCAGACCACCATCGGCACGCAGGAACACCTGAAGAACCCCTCGATTGTCAACATCGAGAATTATTTCCACAAGTATTACGTGCCCAACAACGTGGCCATCTGCATGAGCGGCGACATGGACATGGACGAGACCATCGCCATCATCGACAAGTATTTCGGCTCGTGGAAGCGCGGCGCCGACGTCGAACCCCTGCACTTCGACCCCGAACCCGCCATGACCAGCGTCGTCAGCAAGGAAGTCTTCGGACTTGAGCAGGAGATGGTCGTCATCGGCTGGCGACTCCCCGGACGCTCCAACCCCGACTTCGACGCCGCCGAGGTCATGAACGCCATGCTCCAGAACGGACAGTCGGGACTCATCGACCTCGACCTCGTGCAGCAGCAGCGCGTCCTCGCCGCCGAAGCCTTTGCCGAAGGCATGACCGACTACGGCGAAATGCTGCTCATCGGTATCCCCAAAGACGGACAGACCCTCGATGAGGTGAAAGACCTCCTGCTCGCCGAAGTCGGCAAACTGCAGCGTGGCGAATGGGACGAAGCCCTGCTCGAAGGCACCATCAACAACATGAAACTCAATGACATGAAGGGCCTCGAAAGCAACGTCGCACGTGCCTCGGCCATGTACGCCTCCTTCATCCACCAGCGTCCGTGGCAGGACCAGGTCAGTCGCATCGAACGTCTCTCACGCCTCACCAAGCAAGACATCGTCGCCTATGCCAACCGCCATCTCTCCACCACCGCCTACGCCCTCATCTACAAGCGCCAGGGACAGGACCCCAACGAGAAGAAAATCGACAAACCTGCCATCTCGCCCATCGAGATGAACCGCGACAAGACCAGCGACTTTGTGCGCACCGTCACCTCCCGTCCCGTACGCCCCATCGAGCCCGTCTTCGTCGATTTTGAGAAAGACATGAGCGTCAGCACCCTGAAGAACGGCAGTCAGATGCTCTACAAGCAGAACACCCAGAACGGCACCTTCAGCCTCACCTACCTCATCCAGCGCGGCGAGAAGGCCGACCATCTGCTCTCCGTCGCAGCCGCCTACTTCGACTACCTCGGCACCCGTCGCATGAGCGCCGCGCAGATACAGGCCGAACTCTACCGCCTGGCCTGCGAAGCCGGCATCTCCTGCGGCACCTACGGCACCAGCATCTACGTCCGCGGCCTCGCCGAAAATCAGGAAGCCGCCGTCCGTCTGCTCGAAGAATGGATTCGCGACCTCCAGCCCGACGACGACATCTATGCCGCTATGGTCGAAGACATGCTCACAGCCCGCGAACTCGAGAAGACCAACGAGAACGCCTGCCTGCAGCGCCTCAACGCCTATGCCATGTACGGTCCCGTGAATGCCTATACCGACATCGCCTCGGCCGAGGAGATGCGCAGCGCACGTCCCAAAGACCTTGTCAAGCGGCTCCAGAGCCTCGGCCAGTATCCCCAAATCGTGCGCTATTACGGACCTTCCACCCAGCAGGAAATCGCCGCCCTCATCGAGCGCACCCACAAGGTCCGCAAGAAAGTGCAGAGCCAGTACACCTTCGTCCAGCCCCTGGCCGAGCGCTATCCTCAGCAGCAGACGCCCGTCAGCGAAGTCTTCCTCGCCCCCTACGAGTCGAAGGCCGTGAAACTCCAGCAGTACAGCAACAACGGTCAGCCCTACGACCTCAGTCTCGAGCCCCAGATCACCCTCTTCAACGAATACTTCGGCGGGTCGATGAACGCCGTCGTCTTCCAGGAACTGCGCGAAGCCCGCGGACTGGCCTACTCCGCCGGTGCCGTCTATGCCACCGCCAGTCACCCCCAGGAGTCCAACACCTTCATCACCCAAATCGGTTCGCAGAACGACAAACTCGCCGACTGCCTCGACGTCTTCCACGACATCAACGAACACATGCCGCTGGCCCAGAACAGTTTCGACCTCGCCCGCGACGCAGTCCTCAAGCGCATGGCCACCCAGCGCCACGTCGGCCTCTCCGTCCTCACCTACTACCAGAGCCTCCGCGCGATGGGTCTCGACCACGACCCCAGCCGCGACATCTATAATCAGGTACGCACGCTGACCCTCGCCGACCTCCAGCGCTTCGCTGCCGGGAACGTCGCCGGCCGCACCTACCGCTACTGTGTGCTGGGCGACGAGCAGAACCTCGACATGAAGAAACTCGAGAGCCTCGGCACCGTTCACCGTCTCACACTCCGCGACATCTTCGGCTATTGACCCCTATGGCACACTTCGGACAAGACCCTGAACTGCGGCGCGAGGAACTCATCCGCGTCATCGAGCACAGCCTGCAGACGCTCACCGCCGCAGAACTCGAAGCGCTCTATTACGACATGCTCACGAAGGACTACATCCGTCCCTGACGCTACCACTGCGCTGGTACGGCAGTTCCTCTGCGCTGAAACTTTTGTTCCACTGCGCTGGTACAGTTGTACCAACGCAGTGGAACTTTTGTACCAGCGCAGTGGAAGAAAATGAAGAGTGAAGAATAAACTCATGAAGAATGAGGAATTAAGAATGAAGAATGATAGTTACTTTTATTCTTCATTCGGAGGCGAAGCCGACATTCTTCATTCTTTATTCAAATACCCAGCCTTCCGCAGTTCGCCGGCCACAAGGTCGCACTCGTCCCACCACTCCTGTCCGAAGGCGCGGACGAGGGGTTCCTTCAGAAAGCGATAGACAGGCAAGCGCAGCGACTGACCCAGCACACAGGCGGGGCGGCAAATGTCCCAGCGGTGGTAGTTGAGGGCTGTCATGCCGCCGACGTTGCTCAGCCGAATGGGGTAGAGGGCACAGGACAGCGGCTTCTGCACCTCGGTGCGGCCTTCGCGATGGGCACGGTCGATGGCGCAGAGCGTGGTACCGTCGTCGCCGCGAACGGCAAAGACACAGTCGCGGTCGCCCACCACCGACGTGACAAACTCGCCGTCGCGGTCGATGCAGACCACACCTTCCTCGTCAATCACCTGCTGCGCCTCCGGTGTCAGTTCGCCGTTCAGCGCCTCGGCAGCCTCTTCGAGGTCGGCAATTTCGTCCTCATCAACCGGCGCACCTGCGTCGCCCTCGACACAGCACTGCCCCTTGCACCGTACCAGGTCGCAGCAGAACTGCTCCCGAAACACATCGAGGCTCACCAGTGTGTCTTGTATCTGTACCATAGAAAGAGTGAAAAGTGAAGTGTGAAAAGTTAAGAAGCCCCTCCTTTGGAGGAGTTGGAGCGGTCATTGGGGAGGTCGTGCCTCTTCAAATCCCTGCGGCTCTTGCTCTGCGTCACAAGCCACACGCCCGTGAACACGAGCACGATGGCGGCCGACTGGCTCCAGCCGAACACGCCCACGCCCATCCACACGCTCACGAGGCAGGCCACGATGGGCTGCACATAGTTATACATCGACACCACCGTCGGGCGCAGCGTCTTCTGGCCCTGCATCATGAGGATGTAGGCGATGAACGTGCCGCCCACGACGACAAACGCCGTTTCCATCCACACCTGCGTCGAGATGCCTGCCCAGTCGAGCGCAGCCATGCGGCTGAACGACACCGGCGTGAGCACGATGGCAGCGTAGGTGATCATCCACTTCATGCAAGTGACCACCGAATAGCGCTGAATCAGGTATTTGAACAGGGTGAGATAGACGGCAAACGACAGTTGGGCGCCCAGGCAGAGAAGGTCGCCCAGGGTCGAACCTGCGCTGCCTTTGCCCAACGCCCCGAAGCCGTCGGCCCGCGTGCCAATCAGAATCAACGCCCCGATGGCACCGCAGAAGATGCCCAGCACCTTCTTCGACGTGATCGGTTCGCGCAGGAAGATGGCCGCCAGTACCATTGTGATGATGGGCATCATCGTCGTCATGATGCTCGCGTTGATAGGCGACGTCAGGCTCAGGCCGATGGTGTAGCAGCACTGGTTGAACACAATGCCCAGCAGCGCTGCGAAGAACAACAGCAGCAAGTCCTTCGGACGCACCTGCTCGCTCTTCACAAAGAGCGACAGCAGCCAGAAGCAAGCCGCTCCGCCGACCACACGCAGCGTGACCATCTCCAAGCCGCCCACGCCGTTCGTCATGGCGTGCTTGCCCAGCGGAGCCATCAGGCCCCAGATGGCACACGCGGCGAACATGCACAGGTGGCCGAGTACAGCCGCACGGTTTCCAGTCTTCAGTGCTTTCATTTTTACTCCTTGTTTTTCATTTCTTCACAACGCTCCTGCCTATAATATAAAGATGTGCGCATAGCGTGGCACAGAGCCCATAGTGGTGGCGCATGACGTGGAAGCGTTCGAGAAGCGAGGCGCGCTGGTGCTGCGTGGTCATGCCTTCGCTGAGATAGTCGGTGAGGACGGCGTGGAGGTTGACCATGCCGAGTCCCTCGGCCTCGCACGCTTTCATCGCACGGATACACCAATCGACGTCGGCCGAATACTTGTACTGCAGGTCGTAGGACTGCACCACGCGGCGGTTGGCATAGAACGACTGGTGGCAGACGAGCATACCGCGGAGAAAGGAGCGCGACGTCAGGCGTTCGGGCGCACTGAGGCGGCGGTGGCGCAGGAAGCGGCCTTCGCCATCGACGATGTCCGTTTCGCCATAGACGATGCCGGTCTTTGCAGCATCGCAGGCTGCGACCCGGGCCAGGACGTCGTCGCTGTGAAGTTTGTCGCCGGCATTGAGGAAGACGATGAAGTCGCCCTTTGCCAGACGGATGCCCTTGTTCATGGCGTCGTAGAGGCCGTGGTCGGGCTCGCTCTGGAGTGTGATGTCGAGGTGGGGATTGCGCTGGCGGTAGGCCTGTGCGAGGGCGACGGTGGCGTCGGTCGATGCACCGTCGATAATGAGGTGCTCAAAGTGGGTGAAAGTCTGTGTCTCGATGCTGTGCAAGGTGCGTTCGAGCGTCGCGGCACAGTTGTATGTCACGGTGATGATGCTAATGCTGGGGTTCTGCTTCATAGACGGCAGTGTAGAGTTGTGCGACATGTTCCTCGCTGTAGGTGGCGAGGGCTTTCTGGCGTGCGGCCTCGGCGAGTTGCTGGCGGCGCTGGGGGTCGAGACAGTAGAGGATGCCGTGGGCAAAGTCCTGGACGTCGCGGTAGCGGGCCACGTAGCCGTTCTGCTGGTGGTCAATCATTTCGGGGATGCCGCCGACGTGGAATCCGACGCAGGGCGTGCCGCAGGCCAGTGCCTCGACGATGGTGTTGGGGAGGTTGTCCTGGAGCGAGGGGGTGACGTAGGCATCGACGGCGTTGTAGATGCGTGCGAGGTCGAGTTCCTTGCTGACGTAACTGACGGGGAAGACGTCGTAGGGGACGGCGTTTTTCACCGTCTCGGACGCTCCGCCCACGACGACGATGCCCAGGCGGAGTCCGGGGTGTTCGCGGCGGAGAATCCGGCACGACTCCGCGAGCAGGGCGAAACCCTTACGCTCGTCGGTGATGCGCTGCGAACCGAACAGCAGCAGCCGCATGTCCTGGGGCAGGCCGAGTGTGCGACGTGCCTCGGCCATGTCCTGTGGTTGGAAGACGTCGGTGTTGATGGCGTTGGGGATGGAGACGACGCGGTGTCCGCGGGTGAGCGCCGAGCGACGGGCCATGTCGGCCATCCACTGGCTGCAGCCTACGAACGTGATGGGCTGCTGGGCGTACATCGTCTGCTTGCGGCCGAAGACACGGCGTGCGAAGTCGATGCCGTGCCGGCTCATGAGCGGGCATTCACGGCACTCGCTCTCGTACTTCGCACATTCGCCGGCATAGTGGCAGATGCCGGTGAAGTACCACATGTCGTGCATAGTGACGACAATGCGCTTGCCCGACCGCAGGATGCGCTCGAGGCTGGCGAGCGAGAGGAACGACTGGTTGACCCAGTGGAGGTGGACGACGTCGGCGTGCTGGAACTCGGGCATCTGCGTGATGTCGTTGCCCGTGTTGGCGATATCGACGGCCCACAGTGTGCTGCGTCGCATGCCGTTGTTCAGGAAGATGACGGCACGTTCCCAGAGGAACTTCAGCGGCAGCAGCAGCGACGTGGGGATGGAGACCACCGACATCTGCTGAGTCTGGCGGTCGCGCACGAGCATCTGTGCTTTCACACCCTGCTTGCGCAGCGCCTCCATCAGTCGGTTGGCGGCAATGGCCGCACCGCCGACACGCTCCGACGTGTTGACCAACAATACTTTCATGCTGCAAAGTTACGACAAATAAGTGAAAAGAGAAAAGTGAAAAGTGAAAAATGCAGAGAAAGCCCCCAGTTTTTCGGATTTCGGAGGAGCGGAATTTGCTCCGCAGTGGAACTGAATTTCGTCTGTGGACGAAAAAAATTTCAACTGCGGACGAAAAATATTTCGTCTGCGGACGAAATTCAGTACCACTGCGCCGGTACAAAAGTTTCACTGCACTGGTACAAAAGTTCCACTGCGCCGGTACGACCGTACCAACGCGCCGGCATTTCCGTGGTACTGTGCCGCGTCAAGACGTACGGAACCGGCCGTCTGCCGAAAAACGTCAAACTGACGCACGCGGGTTTACGCATTGCACTTAACTCTCACAAATTTAGTGAAATAAGTCGGTCAGAACGTACAATAAACACTGATTTTTACGTTTTGACTTTTTTTTTGAAGGAAAAACGCAGAATCCGCGATTTATTTTGAATATCTTTGCAAGCGAAACCAAAAAAGTAGAAAAAAGACGCGTGAAAACGTCAAAAAAAAGTAGACAAACAATTATCCACAAATAAAGCCCCTACTATATGGTATATCATTTTGCTTCACGTTTAGAGGAATGCATGAGCAAGGAGCAGGTGTTCCTGAACCCCAAACTCACGCTCTCTGACCTTGCACTGCGGGTGGGGACGAATCGGACGTACCTGTCGAACTACATTAACCAGGTGCTGCATCAAACGTTTTTCGATTACATCAACTCCCTCCGCCTGACGTATGCCTCGGAACTCCTGCTAACTACCAACTACACGCTCGAGGTCATCGCCGAGAAGTCAGGATTCAACTCCCTCTCCACCTTCCGCCGCTGCTTCATGCAGACACACGGATGCTCGCCGTCCATATTCAAAAAGGAACACCGCAGACTCTGACATCTGCCGTTCCGCAGTCGAAAACAACCCCAAAGCCAGACGCCCCCCACCTGCGGCGTCTGTTTTTTTTCCTTAAAGCGTAAAAAATGTGCCGATAAATTTTGCAGTCTCATCACTTTGCACTATTTTTGCGCGCAATTTACAGAAGGCACGAATCATCAACCCTTTCTAAAATACCATTAAAACCTATGTATTGGACATTGGAATTGGCTATATCGCTCGAAGACGCACCCTGGCCAGCCACCAAGGAAGAACTTATCGACTACGCCACACGAAGCGGCGCACCTATGGAAGTGATCGAGAACCTCCAGGAAATCGAAGACGAGGGAGACGTCTATGAATCCATCGAAGAAATCTGGCCCGACTACCCCTCGAAGGACGACTTCCTGTGGGACGAAGAAGAGTATTAGACACTCAGCCCTGAACGAATGAAGGCATGAACCCTGGCGGTACATGCCTTCATTTGTTTTTCAGCCGCGCTTCGTCAGCATTTCGTCAAAGTCCGAAAGAAGGGTGCGGAGCAGCGGGTCGAGAATCCAGTAGCAGCGGTCGGCAATGTCGGCTGGGACGTCCATGCCCGGCGTGGCAGCCGCGATGCCGCCGGCGATGCAGGCCATCGTGTCGGCGTCGCCACCGAGGGAGACAGCCTTGCGCACCGTCTGTTCCCA
>ONXQ01000016.1 GCA_900321835.1 uncultured Prevotellaceae bacterium | reverse complement strand
TTTTAGGGGCATCAGGACATGGGGAAACCACGTGTTGGGTCTGTCACGAGTGCATGAAGATACGAGAAAATTCGTAAGATACGCGGAGACAATTTGGTATTGTGCTCGGTTTGTTGTACCTTTGCAGCATGAAAAAGATAAGTCGATTTTGTGCAGGAGGCGCATTGTTTCTTCTGCTGATGGTGTGCTCGTCGGTGGCAACGGCCCAGACGATGCAGGGATTTTCGATTCAGGAAATCAGTGACTCGGTGTTTGCAAGGATGCAGGGGAAATCCTTTCCCGCCCATTGCACGGTGAAACGCAGCGACCTGCGCTATTTGCAGGTGCTGCACGTCGATGCGGATGGTGAAACGCATCGGGGAGAGATGGTGTGCAACAAGGCGATTGCCGAGGACCTTCTGGAGATTTTTCAGGAGTTGTACCGTCAACGTTACCCCATTGAACGGATGCGGCTGATTGACGACTACGACGCCGACGATGAACGTTCGATGCAGGACAACAATTCAAGTTCTTTCTGCTATCGTGTCGTCGAAGGCAGCACGAAACTGTCGAAGCATGCGCAGGGGATGGCTGTGGATGTGAATACGCTTTACAATCCATGTGTTCGTAAGAGAAAGGACGGTACGGTACTGGTGCAACCGTCAACGGCAAAACGCTACACGAATCGTTCACGTAAGTTTCCTTATAAGATTGTGGAAGGAGATTTGATGTTTCGTCTCTTCACAGAACGTGGCTTCCAATGGGGTGGACATTGGAAGAGTTTGAAGGACTATCAGCATTTTGAGAAGTAAACCTCGGAAACACACGGAAAATAACGGAAGAACTCGGATATTTCTGTGTGTTTCCGTGCATTTCCGTGTTTTTCTGTGGTAGGGATGCCAGATGGGGTAGTGGTCGCGCCCTTCGTAAGCAGGGTTCACGGCCTTCATGCCTGCATCGAATCGCAGGGTGAAGAAGTCGAGGGCGAGGCGGAGGCCCAGACCGTAACTCACGGCAATCTGGCGGTAGAATTTGTCGAAGCGGAATTCGCCTTCGGGCTGGTCTTCATACTTGCGGATGGTCCAGATGTTGCCTGCATCGACGAAGAGAGCGCCGTTGATTTTCCAGAACAGATGGCTGCGCAGTTCGACGTTGAGGTCGAGTTTGATGTCACCGCTCTGGTTGAGAAAGTTGATTTGTCGGTCGGCACCCTTGTAGGCTCCAGGACCGAGGCTGCGCACCGACCATCCGCGCACAGAGTTCGCTCCACCTGCAAAATAGCGCTTTTCAAACGGCAGCAAATTGCTGTTGCCGTAGGGGTAGGCTATGCCGAGGGCGGCATGGAAGGCTATGGAGTTGTTGCGGTCGATGCGGATGCTTTTGGCAAAGTCTATGTCGCCGCGGATGTACTGGGCAAAGGCAATGCCGCAGAAGGTGTACTGCCCTTGCGAATTCTTCTTGCCGTTGATGGCGCTGGTCAGCGTTTGCAGTACGTTGCCAGAGGTCTCTACGCCGAAACGGAAGGTGTAGGCATTTTGTCCGTAAGTGTTGGTGACGGCTGAGCCCAGCGAGTTGAAGGCGTAGGTGTAGCCCAGTTTTGTTATGAGCAGATTCTCGTAGTTGTAGCGGAGAATCGCGTTTTGACGGCCGACGACGTCGAGGTATTGCTGGCGGAACTGTGCCGAAATCCAGGGCATGTAGATGTAGTTGACCTCGAGGAGGTCGAAGCGGTGCAGCACCTTCTGCGTGTGGCTCTGCCAGCGGTAGCGCCAGGCAGCGGTGAGCACTCGGCGTCGGAATTCGGGACGGTTCTGCCTGTTGTATTGCAGGGCAATCTCGGACGTGGCATGGTGTGTGGCGCCGTATTCTCTGTTGACAAAGGGGAGCAGGAATCCGGGGAAGCCCAGGCGGACTTCGCCTCCGAGTTCGGTGTAGTTGTTGCCTTCGTAGCCTTCGAGGCCGGTGATGCCTTCGTAGGCACCGCGTAGTTTCAGGGTGAGGGTCTCGCTTCCTCGCAGCAGATTTTTATGCTGGAAGGAGGCTGAGGCTGCTGCGCCGAGGTCGCCGGCCGAGTTCGTGCCTTCGAGGTCGAAACTGATGGTGAGCGGACGGGCGTGGTTCAGTATGATTTCGCAGTCGAGTGTGTCGGTCGAGGGACGTTCGGTGAAGTGGATACTGGAGTAGGACACCGCCTGTAGCCGCATGAAGTTGTTGTAGGTCAGGCGCTGTGCATGTTCGTCGTAGAGGGCACCAGTGCGGAGCATGGTGTTCGACGTGAGCAGATTGGGGCGGAAGGGCAGACGTTCGCCGTAGCGGATGGTGGTGCCCCGATGGCTGATGGTGTTGTAGAGGGAGGAGTCGGACGGTGCATCGACCGAGAAGGTGATGTGTCCGATGCGGTATTGCGGATGGTCCTGCGCTTCGGAGCGTCCGTTCTCCAGATGTCGGGGAATGTGGAGGGTGAGTGCCACGTCGCTACTGCCGGCGAGGGTGTCGGCATCGAAGCGGATATAGTCTTTGTTAAACTTGAAGAAACCGATGCTGCGCAGCAGGTTGTTGATTCTAGTACGTTCGGCGTTGAGGGTGTTCACATCGAGCGGCATACCCTTGTAGAGAAGCGACTGGAGCGTGTCTTGCCCGCAGATGATTTGGCGCAGCCGCGGATCGTCGACGATGCGGCGTAGGCGAGTCACCTGATAGCGTTCGTTGGGCACGACCAGATAGTTGAGCGCCAGACTCTTTCCCTCAATCTTCTTTTCAACACCAACCGTCGCGTGCATGTATCCGGCATTGGTCAGCACTTGCTGCATGTCCTGGATGGTGCGCAGGGTCTGCAAGGTGTCGTAGCGTTCGGGCTGCTGGCCGATTTTGCGAAGTGTCCGGGCGCCCCATCGGTTGGATTTGGGGTTGGAGAGACAGTAGATGCGCATGGGAATTTTGGCACCGAACCATTTCGTGTTCGGCGTTTGTCGCACATAGCCTTCAAGTGCCATGTCCTTTGTGGCCTGTTTGTCGGCCGAGACGACATAAACGTCTTTCAGGTAGAGTTCGTCGTCGCCGATATACTTGTTGACACTGCACGACATCAAGCACAGCAATGCGGCGCTGAGCAGCATTGTGCTGAATCCTGTGACTCGGTGTGTGGCTTTTGTTCCCATTCTGATGTGCAAAGGTACGACTAATAATTGAAAAAATGAAAATCGGGGATTGAAAAATAGCGGTTTGCCAACCGGACGCACCGGCATCGCTGTGTGACGGTCGTACCACTGCGCTGGTATGAAGTTTTCACTGCGCCGGTACGTTCGTACCACTGCGTTGGTACTTTTGTACCAAAGTGGTGAAACTTTTTTGGTACGGCGTGTCGGAGTTTGAAAGTTTTTGCTTAATTTTGCGGCGTCAACTGAATTGATGCCGGATATGCTGAGCAAAAACAGAATAAAATGGTTGCGCAGCCTTCAGATGAAGAAGCACAGGACGGCTGAAGGTGTGTTCGTGGCCGAAGGGCCGAAACTGGTGGGCGAATTGCTGTCCGGTGGTTTCGAGTGTGTGTATCAGGTGCAAAGCACGAAGTATGTGGCTGAGCGGCCCCAGGGAGCGACGCAGCCGTTTCCCGTCGAACTGGCAACAGAGGACGAACTGCGGCAGGTGAGCACGGTGGAGACACCGCAGGGTGTGCTGGCTGTGTTCCGACAGCCCTGCTACGCGGTCGATTTCGTAAAGGCGGCGAAAGCGAACCTGTGTCTGGCGCTCGACGAGGTGCAGAATCCCGGCAACTTGGGTACGATTGTGCGGCTGGCCGACTGGTTCGGCATCGGCGATGTGTTTTGCTCGCAGGGTTGTGCCGACGTTTTCAACCCGAAGACGGTGCAGGCAACGATGGGGGCTCTCGCGCACGTGCGCGTACATTATATTGATTTAGCAGGCGTGCTGGAGCGTGCCCGTCAGGAGGGTGTGACGGTGTATGGCACGTTTCTCGACGGAGAAAACATTTATGAGAAACGGCTGGCAAACGCAGGTGTGATTGTGATGGGAAACGAGGGAAGTGGCATTTCGGCGGCTGTAGCACAGGGTGTGACGGAGCGGTTGACCATTCCCAGTTGGACAGACAGCCATGTCGAATCGCTCAACGTGGCGATTGCTACAGCGGTTGTTTGCGCTGAGTTCCGTCGGCAAGCATGACGAGCCGGCTGACTTGCAGGCCTTCGTCCACCAACAGTGTGCCACCATACCACTCTGTGTGCGGCAGTTCGGCCGTCAGGGCATAATGATTGGCAACACGAGAGTCGATGAGTTCGACGACGTGTTGCCTGTATTTTTTTCCATCGGCGAAGACGACGCACGAGGCTGCAATGCGCCGCGTGGAAAGTGCACATACGATGTGTTTGGACACAAATAATACTGTTATTTTTTATTGTTCTTTCGCCTTGTAGGCCCGAAAGAGTTGGGCGTGCGATGTTCGGGAGCCGTGCGAATCTCAATCTTCTGCACGTTGTCCTGCGTCTGCTTGCGCAGTTGCTCTGGCGACAGACGTGGGCCGTGGCTCGGACGCTTGGCAGCGGCTGGCTCTGGCTGAACCACCGTCTCGGCAGAATCGACCTCCAACGTGTCGGCTTCGGCGGGATGGGTGTGGATGCGAATGAGCGAAAGATTTCGGATGATGCCGAAATTGCGGGTCGCATCGTTGGATTGGTACTGGAAGTAGCAGTTGATTTGACGGGGTGTCTGATGGGCCGGCACGTCGATATTGATGGTAAAGTTGCCCGTGCTTTCAATCGAGCGAGAGTCGCCGTAGGTCTTTCCGTCGGCCGTCAGAATGGAGATGGCTGCCACCAACTGGGCGTTCCGTCCGTAACGCTCTTCGGCCATCATGAGGACATCGGCCGAGAGTTTGAAGTCGTCGCCTGGCTGAAAGAGCGTATCGCTGCTGACCGAAAACTTCTCCAGATTGAGCAGGGGATTGTTGCGCAGCACAATGAGACGCGGCCCATTCCAGAGATTGGTGGTGTCGCCGCCTTCGACAATGAGAGTAGCCATTTCCTTGTCGCCGGCTTCGATCTGGAGTTTCTGGCTCTCGAAAGTGAAGCGGTCCTTGAGGCTCTCGTAAATGTCTTTCAGGTCGCTGGCGTGGGCATTGTACCACACGAGGGATGAGTCGAACTCGGCCTGTGTGATGCCGTGCTTGCGAAAGACAGCGTCGATGTAGGGCTGGTTGGATTCTCCCTCATGCCCCGGCACCCAGTCGGCCATAGCCTGGGCAAGGTGGTAGTCGTACAGCACATCCTCCATCTCTCCTTTCGACAGGATGCCTTCGGGGCGCTGCTCGCAGGAAAGGATGCTGAATGCAAGAATCAGGCAGACGATGAGGAGGGGAGTGTTGCGCATGGTGCTGACGTGACTATTTGTTGTTCTTGGCGACAAAGGCATAGTTGACGAGCAACACGATGATGCTGCAACTGATGGCGGCGTCGGCAAAATTGAAAATGGGGGAGAAGAAGATGCAGTGTTCGCCTGCTTGTGGCAGAAAACCCACGCTGTCGAGCCATGTCCACGACGCGGGCATGTCCCACTCGATGAGCGGGAAGTAGAACATATCGACCACGCGGCCGAGCATCAGGCTGCTGTAGCCCATGCCCCACGGCACGAACTGCGCCACCTGTGGCGGTGCGGGATTGTTGAAGATGAGTCCGTAGAAGAGGCAGTCGATGATGTTGCCTGCTGCTCCGGCAATGATGAGGGCGAGGCAGACGACGAGAAATGTCGGTGCCCCTTGTCGGATGCGCTTCCAGGTGTAGAAACCGATGGCTGCAACGACGATGACGCGGAAGGCTGTGAGGAAATATTTCCCACCCAGTTCCCAACCGAACGCCATGCCGTTGTTCTCGATGAAGTGCAACTGAAACCAGTCGGCGATGTGGATGCTTTCGCCGAGATACATGTGCGTCTTCACCCAGACCTTGATACACTGGTCGGCCATCAGCACCAACAAGATGATGGCAACAGCGAGCCAGCCTTTATGCTTTCTGGACATGGAGAAGTGCTTTGAAGTCTTCAAATTCAACATCGGTGCCTTCCTCAAGGGCGTCGGTCAGCCGTATGTCTGTGGCCAATACCTGACGGCTGATGTTTTCGCCGTAGGAGGCAATGATTTCGGCAATTTGCGGCTGGTTGGACAACGTGACAACGATGCGGTCGGTGATGTCGAAGCCTTGTGACTTGCGCAGGTTCTGAATCTGCTTGATCAGACGGCGTGCATCGCCTTCCACTTTCAGTTCGGGAGTAATCGTGATATCCAGCGCAACGGTGGTTGTGCCGTCGTTGGCCACGCTCCACCCTGGAATGTCCTGCGACATGATGTCCACGTCTTCGAGTTCAATCAGTGCCGGCTGTCCTTCGGCCATGAGCGTCACTTGCCCGTTGCTTTCGAGTTCAGCAATCTGTTGTTGAGACATTTCGGCAACGGCCTGGCTTACGGCCTTCATCAGTTTGCCGAATTTCTTGCCCATCACACGGAAGTTGCAGCGAACGTTCTTGACAAGAAGTTTACCATCCATGAGTTGCAGTTCCTTCACGTTCACCTCCTTCGTGATGATGTCCTTCATACGTTCGATGCGGGCAGAGAAGACGGGGTCGGTGTCGGGAATGGCCAGAGACTGAAGAGCCTGAATCACAGGAATCTTCACCTTCTTGCGGATGGAAAGACCCATTGAGGTGACTTTCATGGCAGCCTCCATCGCGGTCTCCAATTCGGTGTCGATGAATGCTTCGTTGTAGGTGGGGAATTTCGCAAGATGCACGCTCTGGCTCTGGTCCTTCTGCGTCACGGCGTTGAGGTCGCGGAAGAGTTGGTCAGCGTAGAACGGTGCAATCGGTGCAATCAGGCGGCTCAACGTTTCCAGACAGGTGTAGAGCGTCTGGTAGGCAGAGAGTTTGTCGGCAGTCATTTCTCCACCCCAGAAACGTGCCTTGTTCAGACGGATGTACCAGTTGGAGAGGTTGTCGATGACGAATGCTTGAATCAGACGTCCTGCCGGCGTCGGGTCGTAGTCGTCGAGATAGTGCTGCACGTTCTTCACCAGTGTGTTCAGTTCGCTGAGCAGCCAGCGGTCGAAGTCGGGACGTTCTGCGTAGGGCAGGTCGGCTTCTTTGTAGTCGAAGCCGTCCACGTTGGCATACATAGTAAAGAAGGCGTAGGCCTGCTGCAGTTTGATGAAGAACTGGCTGGTCACTTCCTTCACGCCTTCGGGGTCGAACGAGAGGTTATCCCACGGCGACGAGTTGGTAATCATGTACCAGCGCACTGCATCTGCGCCATATTTCCCGATGCATTCGAACGGATTGATGACGTTGCCCAGACGCTTCGACATCTTGATGCCGTTCTTGTCGAGGACAAGTCCGTTGGAGATGACATTCTTGAACGCTACGCTGTCGAACGCCATTGTGGCTATAGCATGGAGCGTGAAGAACCAGCCTCGTGTCTGGTCAACACCCTCGGCGATGAAGTCAGCGGGGAAGGCTGTACCCTTGTCGATGAGGTCGCGATTCTCGAAGGGATAGTGAATCTGGGCGTACGGCATGGCACCCGAGTCGAACCACACGTCGATGAGGTCCAGTTCGCGGGTCAGCACGTTGCCTTGTTCCGAAACGAGTTTGATGTCGTCCACATAGGGGCGGTGCAGGTCGATGCGGTCGTAGTTTTCCTGCGTCATGTCGCCCGGAACGAAGCCTTTTTCCTTTAGCGGATTGGACTTCATCACACCAGCCTTAACAGCCTTTTCTATTTCGTTGTAGAGTTCCTCGATGCTTCCGATGCACACTTCTTCGTGGGTGTCCTTGTTGCGCCAGATGGGTAGGGGAGTACCCCAGTAGCGTGAACGGGAGAGGTTCCAGTCGTTGAGGTTTTCGAGCCATTTGCCGAAACGTCCTGTACCCGTTGATTCTGGCTTCCACTGAATGGTCTGGTTCAGTTCGTACATGCGGTCTTTCTTGGCTGTTGAACGGATGAACCAAGAGTCGAGGGGATAGTAGAGCACAGGCTTGTCGGTGCGCCAACAGTGCGGATAGTTGTGCACATGCTTCTCTATCTTGAAGGCCGTGCCTTCTTCCTTCATTTCGAGGCAGAGCACGACGTTGAGGTCCATGTCCTTCGTGGCAGCCTTCTCGTCATACTTGCCGTCTTTGTTGTACTTCGGGTCGTAGGCGTTTTTGACGAAGTCGCCGCTGTGTTTCCAATAACTCTCATTGACACAGAGTTTCACAAAGTTCTCGTCCATGTCTTCACGAACGAAATATTTACCTGTGAAGTCCACCATCGGGCGTGTGTCGCCAGCCTTGTCGATGACGAAGAGCGAAGGGATGCCTGCATCCTTAGCCACTTTGGCGTCGTCGGCACCGAAGGTCGGTGCGATGTGGACAATGCCTGTACCGTCCTCGGTCGTCACGTAGTCGCCGGGGATGACGCGGAAGGCATCCTGCTCCTTCACCACCACCTTGTCGTCTTCGAGCGCACAGGGCTTCACCCAGGGGAACAACTGCTCGTAGTGCAGGCCCACAAGGTCCGTGCCTTTTCCTCTCCAGAGAATCTCCGGCGTTTCGCCTTCTTCGAACTGGAAATAGGCCGACAGACGGCTTTCTGCCAAAACATACACAGCCTCTTCGCCGCTGTAAGGATTCTTGCCCTTCAGGGCCACGTAGTCAATCTTGGGGCCGACGCAGAGTGCGGTGTTTGAGGGCAGTGTCCACGGTGTGGTGGTCCATGCAAGGATGTAGGTTGCTAAACCTTCTGGATTTTCTAGACCTTCTATATTATCTAGCAACTTAAACTGTGCTGTCACGGTTGTGTCCTTCACGTCGCGGTAGCAGCCCGGCTGGTTCAGTTCGTGGCTCGAGAGGCCTGTGCCTGCTGCCGGCGAGTAGGGCTGGATGGTGTAGCCCTTGTAGAGAAGTCCTTTCTCATAGAGTTTCTTCAGCAGATACCAGAGTGTCTCGATGTACTTATTATCATAGGTGATGTACGGATGCTCCAAATCGACCCAGTAACCCATCTTGTCGGTCAGTTCGGTCCATTCGTTGGTGTACATCATCACGTTTTTGCGGCAGGCGTCGTTGTAGTCATCCACCGAGATTTTCCGTCCGATGTCCTCCTTCGTGATGCCCAGGCTCTTCTCCACGCTCAACTCCACGGGCAGGCCGTGAGTGTCCCAGCCAGCCTTGCGCTTCACCTGAAAACCCTGCATCGTCTTGTAGCGCAGGAAGGTGTCCTTGATGGTACGGCCCATCACATGGTGGATGCCGGGATGTCCGTTGGCCGAAGGCGGACCTTCATAAAAGATGAAGGGAGGAAACCCTTCACGCTCGGTTATACTTTTGTGGAACAAATCTTCCTCGTTCCACTTTTTCAGCACTTCTTCATTCACCTCGCTCAAGTCAAGGCGAGCACGTTCTGTAAATTTTTTCATTATACCAGTTTAATGTTTTCAATCAGTTGTTCCTTTCCGCAGTAGCGGCATTTCACCACGCCACGCTCCTTGTCGGTTACGTAGAACACCGTGCGCATCGGTTCGTTGTTTGTGATGCAGACAGGGTTGGCACAGCGCACGACGTTGACAAATTCGTCGGGCAGCGTGGCAATTTTCTTCTCCACCACATCGTAGTCCTTGATGATGCACAGGCGGATGTTGGGGCAGACGGCAGCCAGGCGGCTGATTTCAGCGTCGCTGAAGAATCGGTTGGCAATCTTGATGATGCCCTTCTGGCCCATCGTTCCGCTGTCCAGGTTGTTACCAATCGTCACCTGGTCGTTGCACTTGTCCAGTTGCAGCAACGAAGCAATCGTGAACACCTTGTCCGTCGGTATGTGGTCGATGACTGTGCCATTCTCGATGGCAGCCACCAGCAGAGATTTCTTTTCCGTATTCATGGCTCAATTCCTAATGCTTGACAAATCAGGGTTTCGCGGGCATACAATCCGTTTTGTGCCTGCTGGAAGTAGTAGGCATGAGGCGAGTCGTCCACCTCCTGCTCAATTTCGTTCACGCGGGGCAGCGGATGCAGGATGCGCATGTTCTCGCGGCACTTGCCCAGCATGTCCGCCCTGAGGATGTAGGCGTCCTTCACACGCTCATACTCCATCAGGTCGGAGAAGCGTTCGCGCTGCACACGGGTCATATACAGGATGTCCGCATCGCTGATGGTGTCCTCGGTGAAGTCCGTCTGCTCCACGTATCGGATGCCCTCCTTGCGGCAGTACATCTTGTACTCGTCGGGCATTTCCAGTTCCTTCGGCGCGATGAAGTGGAACGTCGGGTTATACTTGCGCATCGACATGAGCAGCGAGTGCACCGTGCGCCCATACTTCAGGTCGCCCACCATGTAGATGTTCAGGTCGTCCAGCCGTCCCTGCGTCTTCCAGATGGAGTAGAGGTCGAGCATCGTCTGAGAAGGGTGCAGGTTCGACCCGTCGCCCGCGTTGATAATCGGCACGTCGGTCACTTCGCTGGCGTACAGCGCAGCACCCTCCAACTTGTGGCGCATAATGATGACGTCGGCATAGTTCGACACCATCTTGATGGTATCCTTCAGCGTCTCGCCCTTCGAACTGCTCGTCACCTTCGGGTCGGTGAAACCGATGACGCGGGCACCCAGCCGCAGCGCAGCCGTCTCGAACGACAGGCGGGTGCGCGTCGAAGGTTCGAAGAACAGCGTGGCAACCACTTTTCCCTCCAGCAGCCGTCGGTTTGGCTGCTGTTCAAACAGGGCCGTACGCTCCAGCAGTTGCATGATTTTTTCGCGGCTATAGTCGGCAATCGACACAATGCTTCTGTTGTTCATCCTCTTTCCTTTTCTGTTTATTCGTGCAAAGTTACAAAAAATCTGCGTAAGTGAGCGCAAAAAAGGAAAAATCTTTCATTTTTTGCCGAGCACATAATTAGAAGAACGTTTGTGGAAGCCTCTATATGATTGCCAAAAGAAAAGGGCACTACGAACTGTAATGCCCTTCAGGGAGAAGATTTGTTCCGTACCAAAAAAATTCCACTGCGTTGGTACAGTTGTACCACTGCGCTGGTACAAAAGTTTCACTGCGCTGAAAAAACCGTACCACAGCGCCGGTACTTTCGGCACACGGCAGTGCGTTTTTTCCTCGAGGCGAAACGCTGCGGAAGCCTATTTCACCCGGATGTGCATCTGGGCGGAGGCGTTGCCGTGTGTGGCGCAGTTGGCATACGCAATGATGTCGCAGGTGCGCGACTTGGGACGACTCTTGCAGAAGGCTTTGGCCTTGTAGCGGATGGTTTGCCCTGGCTGGATGGTCACGTTGTTGGCCGGCGAGAAGGCAAAGTTGCTGGGGTGGGCAGGGTCGTCGATGATGAGTTCGACGTCGGCAGGAAACTGGCCATTGTTGCGCACTTCGTAGATGACGTTGATCGTTTCGTAACGTCCGAAGTGTGCGTCCCCGTCTTCGTCCTGATAGGTGAGGTTGCGGATGGAGAGTTGCGAACCCGTGTTGTTGTAGGCAGTGCCGTTGCCACGGCGGGAAGAAGTGCGAGGTGCCTTGTACGTACTGCCGTAGTTGCGCGAGGTGTAGTCGCTTTCATATCCGCCTCCTGTCTGGTAGTTGTCCTGACGCTCGTAAGCGTATTCGTCGTTATACTCGCGGGTGGATGTCTTGGGTTTGGAGAGTTGGTTGCCGATGACTGCGCCGGCCACAGTGCCGATGACACTGCCGAGCATGGCTTTGCCAGGACCTGAATGGCGGCTGGTGGACATCCATCCGATGGCTTCGCCGATGGTGCCGCCGATTTCGGCACCGGCCATTGTTCCGAGGTAGGTGCGCGTGTCCATGTTGTCACAACTGGTGGTTGAAAGACGCTGCAAAGTTATAACAAAAAAGGCAAAAACTTTAACATTTTTGCCTAAACTTTTGGGGTGATATTCCTAATGTGTCGGGGAAATCCCCTATTAACCATCTCAGGAACAATTTTCCTCAGTTAATGTTTCTTTGTGAAAAAAACTTAATTTTATCATTTTTTCTACTAATACCAATGGTGATTTTTGTTTTTTTTGTGTACCTTTGCAACAATCTCAATCAGTATGTTATCAAAGATATTATATTTGGTTGAGAAACTACATATTAGAGAAAGTGTTTGCTAACGCTTTGTTTTTGAAACTATTGAATGTCGGAAACTCAATAATCCAAATCAAGAACATGGCAGAGGTAGGCACTACGGACGCGGTATATGACTTGTCCGTGAGTGTGCAGAGGACATTTGTCCTCACGCACACTTTGCGGGATATAGGCCACATACCAACGGCGTGGGTGTCAATTCTGTTTGTTTATTTGGAAGGTATCCGACAACCTAATAGTTTGAACAAGCAGAGGCCAGATACCCCGCTTTCTTTTTATGCAGTCGGAAAAAATCTTCTATAATCATTGTCCGAATCTGGGTATCTTGCGGATACTTAAAACTTTTCGTAATATGAAAAAAGTTTTATTGACCGCCATCGCTATGATGGCATTGGTAGTGGCTGGAAATGCTCAGACGAAGGATGACATCCAGCAGAGTGAAAAACGAGTAGCCGAACTGCAGAAATTGGTGGATAACTCGCCGAAATCCACAGGAATTTCTGATTTAGACAAGTACGCAGAGTCTGTCAAAAATGCGGCTGCTCTATCGATTTCAAACAGTGAACAATTGAGTAATTTCTACTATCGTCAGATTGGTGAGACAAAGGATGGCGTAACAGACGTTACGATTAAGAAGCCTACACTTGAAGAGTGGATGACCCTTTCGACTTCCATTGCAGGTGAAGTGGCATCCTTAAAGAAAGCAGAAGAAAGTGCAGAAGCCGCCATCAAACAACTTCAAGTTTTGGAAGAGCAGTTAAAAGCCGAAAGTAATCCGCTCAAAAAGGGAAAGATAGCCAAGAATGCAAAAGGTGCAGGTGCTATTATAACATTCGGAAAGGATGCTCTCCCTATTATTGCAACAGAGTCTGCGAGTCAAGCCAAAGCCGTTAAAGACATTATTGAGACATTGAAGACTGGCAAGAACCTTTAATCTATGAAAAAGTCTGTTGTTACTTCTATTCTGCTTGCGTGTAGCATAGTTTGCTATGCGCAAGCAGATACTCGCCCTGTTGTTGGCGTGGCTCAGTTTACGAGCGACGATATAGACAGCCCATTCACGGGATTAGTGACAGAAAAGGTTGTGGAGATGTTGACTGACACACATCGCTTTCGTGTCGTTGACCGTACTAGCCGTGACAAGGTGGAGGCCGAATTGGAATTGCAGAAGAGCGAGGCTTTTCTTGACAGTAAAAATTTGGCAGACCAGTATTCGGCACTGGCGGCAGAGAAAATGATAACAGGGCATATTGTAAAAATTCCCGTCTATGCCATTCATAACTCAAATGGCAGCATAAGAGGGTTTAAGGGCAGCGTAGCCTTTCAAATGAAGATTGTTGATGTGGAGACAGGCACCAGTAGTGAAGCAACAAGTTTTGAAGGAAAAGCCAGCAAGGAATGCTTATCGCCAGAGTCGGCGGTAACGATGGCGATGCAGTCGCTTCAGTCGCAAATCCATGAATACTTTCGCGTGAATTTTCCATTGACGGCTGTGCTTGAACGGTGTATAGACAACAATACCGTATTGATTGCCGCAGGAAAGGAACAAGGTGTGAAGGTGGGAGACAAGTTTGTAATAGAGTCTGTCGAAATAATAGGAGGAAAGCCTTATCCCACAAGCATTGGTGAAGCAAAGGTTAAGAAACTGGCTGGCGAATCTTTTTCCGAAGCGGATGTTTCTGGAAAGACTGCTAAGGTGATTTTGGAAAAACTGTCAGCCAAAGCAAAGGTACGTTGTAGTTTATTAATTAAAAAAAGCAAGTAAATGATGAAGAGAATCATAAGCACCATATCATTAATGACGTGTATTCTCATTGTTAATGCGCAAGATTTGAGTGCAACCGTTGAAGCTGTCTCTATAGTTCAGCATAAGCCGAAAATCATGGTGATCCCTTTTACGAAACAGGGGGAAGACATCCGCACTGTTTTGGAGAATGACGTTAATAAACGCGTTGCCTTGACCAAAATAAAGGAAGCCTTTGACTTGCGTGGTTTCACAACCGTCGATTTTCTCGGACGTGTACGTGCTCTGTCAACAGCAAGCGGCCTTGGAGTGGATCAGCAGCAAGACTACAAAACTGCCATCATACAGCAGTCGGGGGCAGACGTATATGTCGAAGCCGAGATTGATTTATTGGAATCTCCTACGGGCAATGCAGTCAAGACCCTCTTAACTGCATACGAGTCTTCGACAGGAAACGCACTGTCTAACACAGTCGGTGAAAGTGGAAAGTTCTATACGGATGACTATGGCAAGTTGACATCCAAAAGTGTGGAAACTTGTATGGACGGTTTTCTTGATGTGATTCAGTCAAAGTTTGGTGACATTGTTGCCAATGGTCAGTCCATCAGCATTACTATCGGTATAGATACTGGCTCTTCCTACCTCATGTCGAGTGAAGTGGGAAATAATGGCTACACCCTTGCGGATGAGTTAGAATTGTGGATGGAGGAAAATGCGTTCAAAAGTAACTATCATATTCAAGGAACAACTGACCGCCAGATGATTTTTGATGACGTACGCATTCCTTTGAGGGATGAGAAAGGGCGTACATACAATGTTAATAAGTTCGGACTGAAGATGATGGCATTCTTCCGGCAAATGGGTATCAGGATTGAACGTACTACCAGTAACAACATGCTTGTTGTCACAATTAAATAGTATCAAACCATGAAATACAGAATTTTCTTGTCTTTTTTCCTCTTGGTTGCCTGCTTGAGCCTTGAGGCTCAGAATCGGGTTGAAATGGCTATTGTAGTTCCGCAACAACGTCCCGACATCAGTATAAATACGTATCGTATCATTCGTGGTAAACTTCTCGGTGCCATGACACGGAGTGGAGTAGCATCTGCCGAGTATAGTTGTATTGTTGTATGTCCAGAAATCAGTGTCATTAATGAGCAGATTGTGGAAAGTGGAATGCGAAACATTACTGTTATGGATATACAGTTGAATTTAGTGGCGCAGCAACTACTAACCAATACTGTGTTCAATAGCGTAACCCTTGAGCTTCGTGGTGAGGGACAATCCTTAGATGACGCTGTAAGGAATGCAGTAGGGAAACTGCGTTCGGACGACGGGCGTATCGGCATGTTCATCAGTACAGCGAAAGCGAAGATAGAGAATTACTACCAGAGCAACACGAACAGCATTGTTCAGCAAGCAAATAGCATGGTCGCCATGAAACGTTACGATGAAGCACTCACTTTGTTGTGTTCCTATCCAACATCACTTGCTGGTTACTCTTCGGTAAGTGCTGCTATCAAAAATGTTTACAGACAATATCAGAATGATTGTGCCTCTCAACTGATGCAACAGGCACGGGCTGCATATGCAATTGGTAATTACACTGAAGCGTCGGAACGTTTGAGTCTAGTTGATCCGTTGAGTAGTAGCGGAAATGAGGCAAGGGCATTATGTCAACAAATCAAGAAAACGCGAGATGCTGAAGCCGCACGAGAATTAGCAGCATACGAACGAGCCAGTAAAAATGAAGTGGAATTGGAAAAATATCGCATCAAGGCTGTTAGCGACATTGCCACAGCATATTGTAAGAGTCTGAGTTGGTATTATTTTATCTTCTGAGAATCCAATCATCAATCAACTTTCGGGCTATGGACATCTTGTCGGGAATCTCGGGAAGGTGGTTGCGGTCGAACCATCCTCCGCGGCTGAGTTCCTCGTCTTGCAAATGCAATTCACCGCTATCGTAATCGGCGGTAAAGCCAATCATGATGCCGCTGGGGTAGGGCCAGGGTTGTGAGCCGAAATAACGGAGATTTGTGATGCGCAGGTGTGTTTCCTCCATTACCTCGCGTTCGACACACTGCTCCAGTGTCTCACCTGTTTCCACAAAACCTGCCACAAGGCCGTAGCGGTCAGCATGACGGAAGTTGCGGGCATGGACAAGGAGGATTTTCTCAGGTTCAAGGATGTCCCCTTCAGTATCTGTTATAGCCTTTTTCAGGATGCGTACAATGATGGCAGGTGCCACTTGTGGCCACACCTCCTTGCCGCAATTCGTGCATCGTTTGGAAATGTCGGTCGAACGCTCCATCGGTGCCCCGCAATGTCCGCAATAGCGTGTGTTGCTATCCCAATAGAGCAATTCTGCGCCTTTCCCGGCCATGTTATGAAGGGGGTAGGGAAGCACGTTGTAGGAGGCACGAAGTTCCATCGTGGTCAACCCCTCGGCCAACCCGCCCGTGTGTGTCGGTGTGGGTGGTACTTCGCCTTGCGGCACTTCGTAGTGCTCTCCGTTCTTCTTTAAGATAAGGCTATTGCCTATGAAAGCAAACCAGTACACTTCTTGAAAATTATAAATTATAAATTAAAAATTAAAACCTCTCTCACTCTCTCGAATAGGGGAGGACACTCGACTCTCGGCTCTTGACAAAATTAAAAAATTATTCTTTGTTCATGATGTTTATTGCTTGGGCAATCTTTTCGTCCATAGGAAGTGTGGCTTCAATCCAATGGATTTTGACGCCGCGTCGCTCTTCCATTCCTCGGAAATAGGTCATCTGCCGTTTGGCAAATTGGTGGATGGCGATTTCGAGTTGGCGGAACATTTCCTCGTAGGAGAGTTCTCCGATGACGTGGAGCGTTAAGTATTTGTATTCCAAACCATAGCGTATGAGTCGTTCGCTTGATACTCCAGCGTTGAGAAGGCACCGTATTTCGTCGAGCATTCCCTCGTCCAGACGTTGTTGAAGACGTTGACTGATGCGTTGGCGGCGGAGTTCACGGTCAATCTTGAGGCCGACGATGGTGTTTTGACGGCTGATGTCGGCAATGTGTTCGTTCTCCTCCAGAGTAGCACTCTCCAGTTGGTAGCATCGTGCGATGCTCTCGATGTAAAGCCCGGTGCCGCCACAAAGAATGGGAAACCTGTGACGGCGGACAATATCGTCGTAGGCACGGAGAAAATCGCGTTGGAAATGGAAGACGCTGTAGCGTTCACCAGGTTCGGCAATGTCGATGAGGTGGTAAGGAATCTGTTTGCCTTCGACGACATAGTCGGCCAGGTCTTTGCCCGTGCCGATGTCCATGCCACGATACACCTGACGGCTATCGGCACTGATGATTTCGCCATCGAGACGTGCTGCCAAGTGCGCCGCAAAGGTCGTCTTGCCACAAGCCGTAGGTCCTAAAATCGTTATCATTTCTTTTTTCCAAACAATAGTTTCCGCTCGCGTTCCTCGGCCGCCTTCACCCAATCTTCGGGGACGAACCGCCAATGGTGGAGGGCTTGGGGACGCACGTTGCCCTGGTGTTCGATATACTCCATCATGTAGTGGCGAATGTCGCGAGGTGTGATGTCGAGGATGCGGCGGTCGATTTCTTCCTTCGTAAGGCCGGCTCCCTTCGTCAGGAGTTCCCCACCGCCGTTGGCACGATACGCCGTCATGGCCACACTGTAACCGCGGTTGAAATCGAACGGAGAGCCGTCGGCCATCGACTCTATGCACACTTTCTCGCCCGTCGGTTTGCGGACATCAACCGTGTAGCGAAGGCCTGCCATCGAGTCGAAGTTGAAGATGAAGTTGGTGAATCCCATGCGTTCGGGATTGCTCTTCATGGGGCTGAGCAACAAGAGGTTGTCGTCGGCCGAGCGCATTTGGTTTGTCCAGTTGGCGTAACTCATCTCCAGGTAGTTTTTGATTTCACGTCCGGTGAGGCGAAGGGTGTAGAGTTTGTCCTCGAAACGATAGAGGTTGAAGAGGTCGCTCACCTTCACGTCGCCCTCGTCGATGCTCGCGTTGAAGAAGAGCGGAGCAGCCAGTGAGAGGTCGGCATGGGAGACGGAGAGTTGGAGCGTCTGAATAAAGTCGATGTATGCCGACGAACCGAAATAGGCGTCTGTGATGTCGATGCCGGCGAGGAAATGGCCGATGTGTCGCGAGGCGTAGGCTTGGACGTCGGCATAATCACGCTTGAAATGGCGGCGGAACTCGACGGCATGGCTGTTGTGGATGGTGCCGATGTAGCGGAGTTGGGCGTCCATGTCGTACTTCTGGACGTGTCCCTCGGCATCGAGCGAGAACTTCAGTCGCACCTCGGCCACGCTGTGGGCATAACTTCCAGGGTTGATGCACATGACGCTGCGTCCGTCGGGAGCCTCCACCTCCTCCATGTTCGACGAGTGGTCGTGGCCATAGAGCACGAGGTCGAAACCCTCCACTTGGCTCACCGTCTCGCGGACGGCATTTTCTCGGTATTCGGGTGTCACGATGCCCTCGTCCATGCCCGAGTGGAAAAGGCCTACCACAAAGTCGGGATGCTCATGTTCGCGAACAAATTTCACCCACCGTTCGGCACTCTCGCGAATGTCCTCGAAACGGATGCCCGACCACACGCGGCGTGGAATCCAATGGGGAACTGCGGGTGTCGTGAAGCCGATGACGGCGATGCGTATGCCGCTCCGCACAAGGATAGTGTAAGGCTCGAAATAGGGTTCGCCCGTTTCCTCGTCCACGGCATTGGCGCCGAGAATCGGAAACGTGCAATCGTCCACGAAACGGTCGAACACGTCGTGGCCCGTCTCGATGTCGTGGTTGCCTACGACGCCGATGTCGTACCCCACGAAGTTGCACATGTCGGCCACCTTGTGACGCTCACCCCGGTTGACAAAGTTATAATAGTACGATGTCGGTTCGCCCTGCAGCATGTCGCCGCCGTCGATGAGGATGGTCGCTCCGCCCAGTCGTTTCACCTGTTGAGCCACGTAGGCATGAACACGTTGCATACTTCCCTTGCCCCACCGGTCGTGCCGGAAGTCGAAGGGGAAATAGTTGCCGTGTATGTCGGTCGTGAAGATGATGTTAACTTTGCGCGTGTCCATTGCCCGATGGAATTTAATCTGCAAATTTACGATTAAGTGTGCAAAAAACAAAATTTTTGGAGCGGGGAGTGCAAAAAAACAAATATGTTCGGCTTTTTTCCGATTGGAATGAAATTAAAATGTCTCACGCGCACGTGCGTAAGGTGTGAGCGCTCGGAAAAAAACGTCTGAGCGCTCGGACGAAAATTTCTGAGCGCTCAGACGTTTTCGTCCAAGCGCTCGGGTGGGGGCGCAGGGTGTTAGTTTTTTTCGACGGTCAATCTCTTTATATATAAAACCGGCAAAGCGAGGCGGAAGGTGTTATGGAGATAAAAAGTGTTAAATATTTTGTCGGCTGAATGTAAAATTTTACCTTTGTGAAATAATTAACCCATTGTGCGTATCACCTAAACAAAAAAATGATTATGGACCTACGACGATTGATGCTGGCATGGAGTTTGCTACTGGTGTCGGCAGTTACTTTTGCACAAAACCAGGAAGACATGAACATTTTTAAGACCAGTTACGACAAGAGTTGGGCGAAGGTCGAGCAACACATCAACGACGACCTGCCCAAATCCGCCATCAAGGAGACGGAGAAAATCTACAAGAAAGCCTCGGACGAGGGAAACTTCGGTCAGATGGCTCGTGCCGGATTGACGTTGATGGCCATGCGCGGAAGCATTTCGCCCGATAGCATGGTGATTGACGTTGAGCAACTGGAGGCACGCATCCGCGAACGTGAGGCACGTGCCACGTCGCCCCGCGATTGGGCGGAGGTGGCGATGCTCCATGCCCTGGCGGCGAGTGTGTATCACGAATGGCGATACACGAGCCTGACGTTGAGCGACGAGGAGACGTTGGACGTGAGCAACCGTCGGAAGGCTGAACACATCAAGGCAGCCACGGCAAGGGCGAGCGAAATCGCCGGTGTGTCGGTGGCGGATTGCCGACCGTTGATGGAGGAAGTGGGCAAGGATAGCCGTTTCTATCACGACGATGCCCTCTCGCTCGTGGTCGATTTCTTCGACGATGAATCGTTCTTGAACAAAGAGGAGGAATGGCGCTTGTACGGGCTTTGTGCCACGGTGTATAAGGAAAAGGGGATGCGCGAGGCGTATGCCCTGATGCGTATGCGCGAACTTCAGTCGCAGAACTTGCTCGGCAGTTATCGCCTGCGTCTGCACGACGATGATTACGAGGAGGCGCTGAAGACGTTGCTCGACGAGATGCAAGACTCGGAGGTGGGAGCCGACGTGTTCCGCCGATGGGTGAACGAGAAGAAGCAGACGACCTGGCAAGAGGAACTCGAACTGGCGCGCGAAGCCATGCGCCGTTGGCCGGAGAGCGATATCAAGGATTATTTCCGTCGTCGTGAGATGGAATGTCTGGCTCCGAGCCTTTCGGTTTATGTGAAGCCGGAAGATGGAAGCGGAACGGAGATAGCCGGCAAGCCGCTCATGGTGAAGGTGTCGCACCGAAATGTCGATGAGGCCGAACTTGTGGTGGTGCGCCTTCGTCCGAAAGGAAAGTTGACCGATTTGTTGCTTTGTAACCAAAAGTCGGAGGACATGAAGGAGGTGGGAACCGTGTGGACGCAACACCTCTCGTTCGACGCCCACAAGCAGCATCCCGAACTTGCCGAGGAAATGCAGTACGACACGTTGGCGTTGAGCCTTCCCGCCGGTTGTTTCCGCATCTATTTGCGGGGAAGTAATCTGGAATCGAAATCCGACTTCCAACTCTCCACGCTTCAGGTGATGACCGTGTCGATGCCTGGCGGACGTCGTCTGGCCACGGTCGTCGATGCCATGAGCGGCGCACCGAAGGCGGGATGCGAGGTCATTGGCCTTTGGGGAAAATACGTGAACGGCAAGTGGCTCACCTTCTCGAAGACCTACGAAAGTGATGCCCGAGGTCAAGTCGTGCTCGACCCTGAGATTGACCGCGTAGCGGCACGAGGAACAGCGGACGACGAGACGATGCTGGTCGATGTGAACGGCGAAATTCAGTTCCGTCCGTCGAAAGCATACGAGCAAACCATCTACCAGGCCTTCACCGACCGTGCCATCTATCGCCCCGGTCAGACGGTCAAGGTGTCGGGCTTTGCCTACACGCGTTTGGGTGAGAGCATCCATGCGGTCGAAGGTGTGGAGTTTGCCATCACGCTGCGCGATGCCAACTGGCAAGTGATTCAGAAGGCGATGGTGAAGAGCGATGAGTTTGGTGCGGCATCGACCGAGTTTGTCCTTCCCACCGACCGTCTCACGGGATGTTGGCACATCGAGTTCGGACGAACGGACATCGACTTCCGTGTCGAGGAATACAAGCGTCCGACGTTCACCCTCGAAATGGAGGAGACGCAAGGACGTTTTGCCCTCGGCGACACCATCGAGGTGACGGGCGTGGCAAAGACCTATAGCGGTGTGCCCGTTCAGAATGCCAAAGTCGTCTTCAAGGTGAGCATGGCCAAGAGCACCTCGTGGTACAGGTGGTACGACCGTGACGAATGGCAGACGGCCGAGGAGGGCGAAACCGTGACCGACGACGAGGGACGCTTCCGCGTGAAGGTGTTCCTCGACGACGACATGGTGCGCAACTCGACCGACATGGGTGCACGCGTGGAGAGAGTGAACGGCCGCTATGTGCTGACCGACTACTACGGCATGATGAAATTCCGTGTGGAGGCGAAGGTGACCGACCTTGCGGGCGAGACGCATGAGGACGAAACGACCGTCCGCATCACTGCGCGCGACTTCTCGCTCGATGTCGAAGGCAACGACCTCGTGGATCGTGCCGACACGAAGAAGACGGAATGGCGGGTGAAGGCCGTCAACGCACAGGGTCAGAAGGTGGATGCCTCCGGCACGTGGACGCTCCGCAAGTACAATCAGCAGACGTCGAAATATGACATCGACGTGGCGTCGGGGAGTTTCGTCGCCGACACGCCCATCGACCTTCCCTCGCTGCAAGGTTCCGAACTCGGTGCCTATCAACTCGGTGCCGAAGCCACCGACACACACGGTCATCGCATCACGTCGAGCACGACGTTTGTGCTTTGGGATTCGAAGCGTGGCGGACGTATGAACCTGGCGAAGGACTGGATTCACGCCTCCACCCGTGTGCTCGAGCCGGGCAAGAGTGTCGATGTGTGGTATGCGGTCGAGAAGCCCGATGCCCACACCTATCTCTACATCGTCGATAACCGCAATGTGGTGGTCGAAAAGGTGGCAGTGCTCCAACCCACCCAACAACACTTCCGCCTCGACTATAAGGAGGAATATGGCGAAGGAATGCGCTTCTATCTGGCATACGTCAAGGACGGACGTCAGCACGAAATCGCAGAGACCTTCTATCTCGTGAAGCCTGAGAAGGAGTTGAAGATGGCATGGACGACCTTCCGCGACAAGTTGACCCCCGGCCAACGCGAGACATGGACGCTCCGTGTCGTCGATAAGAATGGAAAGCCCGTACCTGCCAGCGTGATGGCTACGATGTACGACGCCTCGCTCGACTATTTCGTACGTCACGCATGGCCCTTCTCCCTCTATTTCTCGCGCTACATCCCCTCGGTGTATAGCACGTTGAGCCATCTTGGAAGCGTTCCCTCGCTCAGCCTTCCGTTCCGTCCCGAATATCCCTCAGTGTATAGCCGTGCGTACAACGAATTGCGTGCCTTTGACGACTATAGCAGCCGCTATGGCATGGAGCGCCTCGTGTACAGCAATATGCTCGGAGCCGCCGCAGGACGTCCGCTCGAGTCGCGTGCCCTGATGAAGATGGCGCGTGTGGAAGAAGCCACCGCGATGATGGCCGATGCGGAGGAGACGGACGAGGCGATGCCCACGCCGGGCGTGGCCGGAGGTGACGACGACGAAAAGGCTGAACCCAACGCACCTGCGCCCCAACTCCGCGAGAACTTCAACGAGACGGCTTTCTTCGAACCCAATCTCCGCACCGACAAGGAGGGCAACGTCAGCATCTCGTTCACACTTCCCGATTGCCTCACCGAGTGGCGCGTACTCTCGCTGGCACACACCGCCGGCATCGAATACGGGCACCTGGAAGGCACGGCCGTGGCTCGCAAGGAGTTCATGGTGCAACCCAACATGCCGCGTTTCGTGCGTCAGAACGACCGCCTCACCATCGCCGCCAAGATCATCAACACGTCGGAGAACGACCTGAGCGGCGAGGCACTCATGCGGCTCATCAATCCTGAGAACGACGCCGTGGTCATGACCCAGAAGCGACCCTTCCAAGTGGGGGCAGGCAACACCTCGAGCGTCACGTTCGACTACGACGTGCCCGAAGAGTACCCCATGCTCGTTTGCGAAATCAGCGGAACGTCGGGCCTCTTCAGCGACGGCGAGCGCAACTTCCTCCCCGTCCTCTCCTCCAAGCGCTATGTCACCGAAACCGTCCCCTTCTACATCGACGGAGCCGGCACTGCCGACATCGACCTCTCGTCCCTCTTCAACCGTCACAGCACGACGGCCACACAGCGCCGCATGACCTTCGAATACACCGACAACCCTTCGTGGCAAGCCATCCTCGCCCTCCACACCGTCATCCTCCCCGAGAACGACGACATGGTGTCATGGTCGGCCTCGCTCTATGCCAACCGCGTCGCCCAGAGCATCGCCAAGCGTATGCCGCGCCTGCTCGAACTCATCATGCGATGGAACGCCGAGGAAGGCACGGAAACCACCCTCACGAGCGAACTTGAGAAGAACCAGGAACTCCGCGAAATCCTCCTCCAGGAATCGCCCTGGATGCTCGACGCACAGGACGAGACGGCTCAACGCCACACGCTTTGCGAACTCTTCGACCAGCGACTGCTCGACCGTCGCATCGCCGCCGCCAAGAAGAAACTCGCCGAAAAGCAATTCGCCGACGGCGGATGGTCGTGGTTCCAAGGCATGGAACCCTCCTACTACATCACCCTGAGCGTGAGCGAACACATGGCCAACCTCCTCCGCTACCTCCGTTCGCAAGACGAGGAAGACCGCGACGTGCTCGCCATGCTCAAGAAGAGCCTCCGCTACCTCGACCGCGAGGAACTCGAGTACTACAACAAGTACGGCAAGAAGGACAAGCGAGGACTTCCCACCGAATCCACCTTCCGCTACCTCTACCTCCGCACCCTCGTGCCCGAAGCCCTGAAGGGCAGCGCCGACATCGACGCCATGAAGCGCTTCTACCTCGACAAGACCCAGCGACGTGTCGCCGACCTCTCGATGTACGGACGCGCCAACGTCGCCGTCATCCTCTACGACGACCACCGCGACGCCTACGCCCGACGCTTCGTCCAGTCGCTCCACGAATACACCGTCACACGCCCCGGCATGGGACGCTACTTCGACACCGACAAGGCACAATACTCCTGGTGCGACTACCGCATACCCACCCACCTGGCCGCCATGCAAGCCTTCATGACCTGCCTCGAGCGCGAGAGTGGGGCAGACACCCCCGACCAACTCAGCAAGGACGACCTCCTGCAGATGCAGATGTGGCTCCTCCGCCAGAAGCAAACCCAGAAGTGGGACAACGTCCTCAACACCCTTGCCGTCGCCGACCTCCTCCTGCGCCTCGACCCCGAGACAACCTTCCACGAGCCCCAACTCCCCGAAGTCAGGTTCGCCGGCCAGCCACTCGAGATTTCAGGTCAAACCGCCGCCGTCGGCTACTCCAAGACCCCCGTGCCCGACACCCTCATCGACGCCACCACGGCCACCGTCACCAAGACGACACCCTCCATCTCCTGGGGATGCTTCTACGGCCAGTGCCTCGAATCCCTCGACCGCTTCCAGGCGACCGAAGGCGAACTCCGCGTCGAGCGAAAGACCTACATCGAGACAACCCCCGGCGAGTGGCAACCCCTCGGCGAAGGCACACCCCTGCGCGTAGGCGACAAGGTGCGCATCCGAAACATCGTCACCTCCGACCGCGACATGGACTTCGTGCAAGTACGCTCGCAGCACTCCGCCTGCCTCGAACCCCTCCGCCAGACGAGCGGCTACCAGTGGCTCGGCGGACGCGGCGCCTACCTCGCCATGCATGACGCCTCGGCCGACCTCTTCTTCGACCGCTTCCGCAAGGGCACCTCGACCCTCGACCTCGACTACTATGTCACCCGAGCCGCCGGCCGCTACTCCCTCGGCATCTCCACCGTCCAGTGCGCCTACACCCCCGCCTTCAGCGGACACAGCGCCGGAGGAAACATGGAGGTGGGGGAATGACTTCACAAAAAACGACCTCCCCTAACCCCTCCGAGGAGGGGAAAGGGGGCCAAATACCCCAATGATTTCACCGCGATGGTATTTCTGTACCACCGCGGTGAAATTCTTGTACCACCGCGGTGAAATTTTTGTACCACCGCAGTGAAACTTTCGTACCACTGCGGTGCTATTGACCTTTGTCTGTACCTCCTGCAAAGGATTGCGGAAGATGGTTTTCCATACGCGCAGCCTCGACGATGCGGACACGCGCTCGCGCCGCGATTGTTTGTTTATTACGGAGGAAATGTGTAACTTTGCCGAAACTAAATTGCGAGATTTCATGAAACGAATCATATTTTCCTCCGTTGTCCTCCTTGCCCTCTCCCTGCCCGTGGCGGCACAGAAGGTGGTGATGGGCAACTACACGTTTGAGAAAGACAAGAACAACCCTGTGGCCGCTACTTACTACGGCGAACTCGTGGGCGGAAAGCCTAACGGACAGGGGAAGGCGGAGTTTGAGAATGGCGACCGCTATGAGGGTAACTATGTGAAGGGCAAACGCCAGGGGCACGGCGTCTATACGTTCTCCGACGGCGAGAAGTATGAGGGCGACTGGATGGAGGACCACCAGCATGGCCGTGGCACTTTCTACTTTGCCAACAACAACAAGTACGAGGGTCTCTGGTACAAGGACTATCAGGAGGGCCAGGGCACGATGTTCTACTACAACGGCGACAAGTATGTCGGCGAGTGGAAGCAGGACAACCGTGAGGGCGAAGGCACCTACACGTGGGCGAACGGCATCTTCTACAAAGGTCAGTGGAAGGAGGACCGCAAGCATGGCAAGGGTCTGATTGACTGGCGCGACGGAAGCAGTTACTACGGCGACTGGAAGTACGACCAGCGTTCGGGTCACGGCATCTACAACTATTCGAACGGCGACCGCTATGAGGGCGAATGGAAGGCCGACTCGCGCGAGGGAAAGGGCATCTACACGTTCAAGAACGGCGACCGCTACGAGGGCGACTACTTTAACAACGACCGTACGGGACAGGGCATCTTCGTCTTTGCCGACGGACGCAAGTATGTCGGACAGTTCAAGAACGGCGTGATGGAGGGCTTCGGCACCTACACATGGCCCGACGGCGCGAAGTACGAGGGCTACTGGGTGGACGACAAGCAGAACGGACGTGGCAAATATACCTCGAAAGACGGCGACATCTACGACGGCGAGTGGCTGAACGGCGAACTCGACGGCGAAGGCGTGCTCCGCATGATGGACGGCACGAAGTTCAAGGGCCACTTCACGAAGGGCATGAAGAACGGCAAGGCCGTCGAGGAGGCTGCCGACGGCACACGCTTCGAAGGTACGTACGTGAACGACCAGCGCGACGGCGCCTTCGTCGAGAAGGACCGCACGGGCAACGTCATCCGCAAGGGTTATTACAAGAGAGGCAGAATCGAAACGCTGCAATAAAAGACCCTTCCCCTTACTTCCTCTCCTAAAGGCGAGGGGGAAGCCTACGGCAAAGAGGGGAGTGGTCACTTTCTTATACAAGTAGAATATCTCCCCACAAACATTCTACGCCCCTCCCCTCGAGGAAGGGATGGGGAGAGGCCAGTATGATATTAGACACATTAGACAATCTCCACAAGTATGTGGCACTGAATCCACGCATCCAAAAGGTGGTGGACTTCATCCGTGAGAATGATTTGAAGGCCGTGCCTCAGGGCAAGGTCAAGATTAACGGCGACGACGTCTTCGGCAACTTCCAGACGCTCAAAGGAAAGACACGTGAGGAGGCCAAGTTGGAAACCCACAACGTGATGCTCGACATCCAGGTGCCCTTCAACACCGCCGAGACGATGGGCTTCACCCCGCGCAAGGATTTGCCCGAAACACCCTACGACGCCGACAACGACATCACCTTCTACGAAGGCTTGGCCGAGCAATACATCACCGTACGTCCGGGCGAGTTCGCCATCTTCCTCCCCCAAGACGGTCATGCACCGTGCATCGGCGAGGGAAAGGAAATCCAGAAAGTGATTTTCAAGGTGAAAATATAGTTTTGAGTGTTTCCCCTAAAATAATTCTAATTCCTCAAAAATGAAGAAAATCCAGCACATCGGCCTCGTGAAGAATGACCCCTGGCTCGAACCCTTCGAAGATGCCATCCGCGGACGGCACGAACATGCACTCTATAAACTCAACGAGTTGACCAACAACGGACGCCAGACGCTCTCCGACTTTGCCACCGGCTATCTCTACTTCGGACTTCATCAGACGGAGAAGGGATGGGTGCTGCGCGAGTGGGCACCTAATGCCACAGACATCTACGTGGTGGGCGACTTCAATGATTGGCGCGAAGACAAGAAGTATCGCATGAAACGCCTGAAAAACAGCGGTAACTGGGAAATCAAACTTCCTGCTCGTGCCATGAAACACGGCGACCTCTACAAGTTGAAGGTGCATTGGCAGGGTGGGGAAGGCGAACGCATCCCCGCATGGGCACGACGTGTCGTTCAGGACGACCGTACCAAGATTTTCTCCGCACAAGTGTGGGCACCCGAGCAACCCTACGTTTGGAAGAAGAAATCGTTCCGCCCCAACACCAACCCCCTGCTCATCTATGAATGCCACATCGGTATGGCACAAGACGCCGAGAAGGTGGGCACCTATCGCGAATTTCAGGAGAACGTGCTCCCGCGCGTCATCCGCGACGGATATAATTGCATCCAAATCATGGCCATCGCCGAGCATCCCTACTACGGGAGTTTCGGTTACCATGTCTCGAACTTCTTTGCACCCAGCAGCCGTTTCGGCACGCCCGAAGAACTCAAGGAACTGGTCGATACGGCTCACCAGCACGGCATTGCCGTCATCATGGACATTGTGCATAGCCATGCCGTGAAGAACGAGGTCGAAGGCCTCGGCAACTTTGCCGGCGACCCCTGCCAGTACTTCATGCAAGGCGGACGCCGTGAGCATCCCGCGTGGGATTCCCTTTGCTTCGACTATGGCAAGAACGAGGTGCTCCACTTCCTCCTCTCCAACTGCAAGTATTGGCTCGACGAGTTCCACTTCGACGGCTATCGCTTCGACGGCGTCACCTCGATGCTCTACTATAGTCATGGGCTTGGAGAAACCTTCGGCGGATACGGCGACTACTTCAACGGCCATGAGGACGACGAGGCCATCGCCTATCTCACACTGGCCAACTTGCTCATCCACGAGGTACATCCCCACGCCATCACCATCGCCGAGGAAGTGAGCGGAATGCCCGGATTGGCTGCACCCTTCAAGGATGGCGGCTATGGATTCGACTACCGCATGGCCATGAACATCCCCGACTATTGGATCAAGACCATCAAGGAACTCAAGGACGAGGATTGGAAACCCTCGTCGATGTTCTGGGAAGTGACCAACCGCCGCAAGGACGAGAAGACCATCTCCTATGCCGAGAGCCACGACCAGGCACTCGTGGGCGACAAGACCATCGTCTTTCGACTCATCGACGCCGACATGTACTGGCACTTCAAGAAGGGTGACGAGAACTTCACCGCCGAACGTGGCATCGCCCTCCACAAGATGATTCGTCTGCTCACGGCATCGACCATCAACGGCGGCTATCTCAACTTCATGGGCAACGAGTTCGGACACCCCGAATGGATTGACTTCCCACGCGAGGGCAACGGATGGAGCCACATGTATGCACGTCGTCAATGGAACCTGGTCGATAACCACGAACTTTGCTACCATTGGCTCGGCGATTTCGACGTGGCGATGATTCACCTGATTGGCGGCCAGAAGAACTTCCAGAAGACACCCGTACAGGAGGTATGGCACAACGACGGCGACCAGATTCTCGCCTATAGCCGTGGCGACTTGCTCTTCGTGTTCAACTTCAGCCCCAACCGTTCGTACACCGACTATGGTTTCATCGTCCCCGAAGGCAGTTATGAAGTCGTCCTCAACACCGACTCAAGCCTCTATGGCGGACACGACCTCGCCGATGACTCCGTTCGCCACTTCACCAACTTCGACCCCATCTATGCCCAGGACCACAAGGGATGGCTCAAACTCTATGTCCCGGCTCGGAGTGCGGTGGTATTGAAGAAGGTGGATTAAATCGCAGAATTCTCAATGAACTATAACAACCAGCGTTCGCAGCAAATTCCAGGAATCATCCGCTATTCCTGTAGTTTGCTGTTTCTGCTTTTCTGCTTCTGCTACATCTTCTTTATGCAGGGTGAATTGCTCTCCGAGGCACAATACGTCTATTCCCACGGCATCACCCATTACGACAATCTCGTTGGCGCTCTCATCATCACTGCCAGCCTTCAGTTGCTGCAGTTATTAGTGGCATGGCTGACGAAAGTGCCCGCCTCGTTCCATGCCCTCACTTATTTCCCGTCCTTCCTCTGTCTCGCAGCCCTCACTGACTTGAGCCGTGAACGCTTCAGCGACGAAACCTTCGCCCCCTGGACATGGCTGCTCCCCTTTCTGTTTGTCTGCTGGGTTTGCCTCGTGTTGATTCTGAAGAGAGTAAGATATGCTTCAATCCACCAGCAGACGGCAGATACACTGGCCTCCATCCTTTGGCCAAACTATCTCATTCTCTTTGTCCTGATGCTCTTCTGCGGGCTTACGAACAAGGCCGACGACGTATGGTTCTACGAACTCAAAACGGAGCGTCTAATCCTTGAACGCCGCTATGCTGAGGCTGCCCAGGTGGGCATCGAAGCCGACGTCACAAGTCCCCGTCTCAACAACCTTCGCCATTTTGCACTTTCGCAGATGGGGCAGGGCAGACTTCCTGACCAAATGTTTCTCTATCCCCAGCCCTACGGAATCGACGGATTGCTTGTGCTTTCCGACACCGTCAGTCGTCGAGAGCGACTGACTGTTGCTGACATTACCGCACGTCTGGGTGTTCATACAGCAGCGCTCGACATGCCCGTCGGCCGTTTCCTGCTCGAAGGTCTCCATTTGCAGCAGGTTCACCTCGACTCGCTCTGTTCTCTTGACAGCATCACCCTGGCCACCATGCCCGACAGCATCCGGCAGCAGCACGCCCAAGTCGTCCGTGCTCTCCGCCGCCAAGTGTCAGTCATGGCCGACTATCGTCTCTGCGCCCTGCTACTCGACAAGAATCTGCCGCAGTTTGTCGATGAGATTTCCCGCTACTATCCCGCCGTAGCCGATAGTGTTGATGACATCCGTGCCGCTTTGCCTCGTGCCTATCGCGAAGCGCTCGCCATCATCGCCCCCCAATGGACAGACTCTGCCACCCTCCAGCGTTACTATGACTATGCCGCAATGGTCGATACCCTCTCCACGCCGCGCCAGCGCCGCAACTTGACGCTCTACGAACAAGGCCGCACCTATTGGTGGTACTTCGACTTTCAGGAATAATACCGCCGGAATGTCCGGAAATAACGGACTTTCCGTTCTCCTCATATAATTTTCACCTCATATAATTATCTCCCCCATGAACACTCCTATGAAAATCATCGCTCTCGTGCTTTTGCTCACGAGTTGCACCCAGAATCAATCATCAACACCCAATGAAGAAAACACTATGGAACAGAAACTGAATCTGACACAAGAGTGGGACAAGACATTCCCGCTGAGTAAGGAGGTCAGCCACAAGAAGGTGACCTTCCACAACCGCTATGGCATCACACTGGCCGCCGACATGTACATTCCCCTCCATGCCCAGCCACCTTTTGCAGCACTTGCTGTCAGCGGCCCCTTCGGAGCCGTCAAGGAGCAGTCGAGCGGTCTCTATGCACAGCACATGGCCGAACGCGGATTCCTCACCATTGCCTTCGACCCTTCATTCACAGGTGAGAGTGGTGGCGAACCGCGTCGTATGGCATCGCCCGACATCAACACCGAAGACTTCCTTGCTGCCGTCGATTTCCTCTCCGTTCAGGACAATGTCGATCCAGAGCGCATTGGCATCATCGGCATCTGCGGATTCGGAGGCATGGCCGTCAATGCAGCAGCCATTGACCCTCGCATCAAGGCCACCGTGGCTTCAACCATGTACGACATGTCGAAAGTGAACGCCGAAGGCTACTTCAAGAGCGAGGATACACCTCAGCAGCGCATGGAGAAACGCCGTGCTATGGCACGACAGCGCACCGAAGACTATAAGGCGGGCACCTATCAGCGAGCCGGCGGAGTCATCGACCCCCTGCCCGACGATGCACCCTGGTTTGTCAAGGAATACCACGACTATTACAAAACCGAACGCGGTTACCATGAGCGCAGCGGCAACAGCAACGACGGCTGGAACGTCATCGGCTGCCAGTCGTTCCTCAATCAGCCACTGCTCGCCTTTGCCAACGAAATAGAAAATCCCGTGCTGCTCATTCACGGCGAAAAGGCCCACTCACGCTACTTCTCCGAATACGCCTTCGAACGTATGACTGGCGTGAAAGTCGAAGGTGAAAGCAAGACCGTCGGCAACAAGCACCTGCTCATCATCCCCGGCGCCACTCACGTTGACCTCTACGACGACCAGAAAGGTGTCATCCCCTACGACCGTATCGAACAGTTCTTTGCCGAAAATCTCAAATAAGTACATTAAGCAGTTTACTGAAAAGCAAAACGCCACGGAATTCATTGCGATTCCGTGGCGTTTTTTCTATGTAACGTTTCTTACTGATGTTCTGCTCGCAGCAAGTCGTTGACGGTCTTGACGGGGTTGAAGGTTGAGAGAGGAACTTCGACAAAGATGGTGTTCCAGTCGCTCATGGCTCCGTTCCAAAGGCCGGGAAGTTCGAGGGCCTTGAGTTCGCGTCCGTCCTTCGACTTTGAGGAGATGAAAGCCGTCTTCGGGTCAACAAACTGCTTGAGATTGAAGGGCTCGCCCTTGTAGTCCTTGAGGCCGCAGACGAGATCGACGGGGTTGAAGTGGGTGCCTTCCTTGAACATACGGACGTAGTCGGCATTCTCTTTGTCAATCTGGCTGCTCTCAAGGATTTGGAGCGAAATGGTGCCGTCGGGATTGTAAACGAGGAAGGGGCCGCCGCCGGGTTCACCTACGTTCTTTACCATGCCGCAGACACGGATGGGACGGTTGAGTTTGCTACGCATGTAGATGACGAGGTCCGCATCTTCCAGATATTTGATTTGTGGGTTGCGCACACCGAGATCGTCGCGCATGAAGCGGATGATGCCTTCGAGTTGAGCATGAGTGTATTCGCCGCTGTCGAGCAGTTCCATGTACTCAAAGATTTTCTGCTGCATGGTGACGAGTACGCCGGCGATGAGTTGCTTGTAGGTCACGGTGTCGTCCTTCATGCGGTCGGGCACGACGTTGTCAATATTTTTGATAAAGACGACGTCGGCATCGAGGTCGTTGAGGTTCTCAATCAGTGCGCCGTGACCTCCGGGACGGAAGAGCAGCGTGCCGTCGGCTGTGCGGAACGGTTCGTTGTCGGCTGTGGCAGCGACGGTGTCGGTCGATGCTTTTTGTTCAGAGAAGGAGATGTCGTATTTAACGCCGAACTTTTGCTCATACACCGGGGCTTTCTCACGCACGAGGACCTCAAAGAGAGCGCGGTGTTCGGGCGAGACGGTGAAATGCAGGTTCACCGTACCGTTGGCTGCTGCATAGAGTGCGCCTTCGACCAGATGTTCCTCGACCGGTGTGCGAGGCCCGTCTTCGTAACTGTGGAATAGGAGCAGACCTTTGGGCAGACGACCGTAGTTGAGTCCTTTGTCTTCGAGCAGGTTGCTGACGACGGCTTTGTATTTTCCATCGTTCATGAGCGTGTCAATGTCCTTGCCTTCGTTCTTCACACACGCATCGTTGAGTGCCGTGAAGAAGGCGAACGAATGGATGTGGGCAAAGAAATTGCGCATGAAGTCAGTGTCGGGCGCTTCGCTTTCGCCGTCGAGGAAGGCGAAGAGGTCCTTGAACATACGGCTGGCTGCTCCGCTGGCAGGTACGAATTTCAACACCTTCCCGTCGCGTCCGAGGTACTTTTTCCAGGCTTTGATATAACTGTCCTGTTCCTTCTGCGAGGGGATGGTGATGCCCTGCTTGGGTGATGCAGCGCCGGCAAGTTTCAGATACGGGAATCCTGTCTTGAAGGATTCAAGTTGTGCGTTCAGTTGTGCTTCCGAGATGCCCTTCCGCTTCAGCAACTCCATGTCCTGTGTGGTCAACATACTTTCACTAATTAACAAAGAACAATCATTTCCGAAGACAAAATTACAATTTTTTTTATTTCCGTGCAACAATACCCCCGATATTTTTTTAACTTTGCACCGATTATGAACGAAAAACAACAAATACAGGATGCTTTTGACCGTTTGAAAGCATTGTGCGCCGACACGTTTGCGGCTGCAGATTTTGAAAAGGTAAGCACGTTACTGCTCCACACGCTGGAGGAGGAAACCCTCGAACGTGGTGTGTTCGACCTGAATCCCGTGCTGTTTGATGTGCAGACAGCAGTGATTTGTGCCGAGGAGATAGGTCTGAACCGTTCCAGCCTGTTGGCCATCTTGCTGAAGGATGTATCAGTGGGGCAGGAGGACCGTGTGCAGATGATCAGTCGTGAGTTTGGTGACGACGTGGCACATATTATAATAGGTATCACGCGTGTGAACAAACTCTATGCCCGCAACACAGCCATTGAGACCGAGAACTTCCGCGACCTCATGCTTTCGTTTGCCGAGGATATGCGCGTCATCTTCATCATCATTGCCGACAGAGTCAACCTGATGCGCCAAATCAAGGACCGTGGAACGGACGAGGAACGCCGCAAGGTGGCCACCGAGGCCAGCCGGCTCTATGCTCCGCTGGCGCACAAACTGGGTCTCTACCTCATCAAGTCGGAACTGGAGGACCTCTCGCTCAAGTATCTGGAGACTGAGGCCTATTACATGATTAAGGAAAAACTGAACGAGACGAAGCGTTCGCGCGACCTTTACATTGCCAACTTCATTCGTCCCGTCGAGCAGAAACTGCAAGAGGCTGGCCTGCATTTCCACATGAAGGGACGCACGAAGAGCATCCACTCCATCTGGCAGAAGATGAAGAAGCAGAAATGCAAGTTTGAAGGCATCTACGACCTCTTTGCCATCCGTGTTATCCTCGACAGCGAACCCGACAAGGAGAAGCAGGACTGCTGGCAGGTGTTCAGCATCGTGACCGACATGTACCGGCCCAATCCGAAGCGGATGCGCGACTGGCTCAGTGTACCCAAGTCGAACGGCTACGAGAGCCTGCACATCACGGTGATGGGCCCCGAAGGAAAATGGGTGGAAGTGCAGATTCGCACCGAACGGATGGACGAGATTGCCGAGCGCGGTTTGGCTGCCCACTGGCGCTACAAGGGCGTGAAGGAGAGTGGGGCAAAGTTGGAAGAATGGCTCAAGGACATCCGTGCTGCACTGGAGTCGCAGACAGGAGGCGAAGAAGCGTCGGTCGATCAGTTCAAGGTCGATCTCTACAGCGACGAGGTCTTCGTCTTCACGCCAAAGGGCGACCTCTTCAAGTTGCCGAAGGGTGCAACGGTGCTCGATTTTGCCTACCGCATCCACACGAATGTAGGCAGCCATTGCAGCGGCGGACGTGTGAACGGAAAGAATGTGCCGATGCGCACCCGTTTGCAGAGTGGCGATCAGGTGGAGATTCTTACCTCGCCCAACCAGACACCGAAGCGCGACTGGCTCTCCATCGCTGTCACATCGAAGGCGCGGGCCAAGATACGTCAGCAACTGACGGAGATGGAACTCAAGACCACCACCATTGCGAAGGAAACCCTTGAGCGCCGATTCAAGAACCGCAAGGTTGACTACGACGAGGCTCTCATGATGCGTATGCTCAAGCGGCTCGGCTACAAGCATGTGTCGGAGTTCTACCGCGACATCAGCAACGAGACGATTGATGTCAACGACTTCATCGACCGCTATCTGGAACAGCAGAAGCGCGAAAGCGGCGAACTTCAGCCGACGGCCACGCACAGCGCCGGCGACTATGTCCAGAACTTCACCGAACCCGACGATTCGCGCAACAAGGATGTGCTTGTCATCGACCAGAACATCAAGGGCGTGGAGTATTCGATGGCCCGCTGCTGCAACCCCATCTACGGCGACCGCGTCTTTGGCTTCGTCACGGCTGGACGTGGCATCAAGATTCACCGCGACGACTGTCCCAACGCTCGTCGTCTGCGCGAACAAATGCCTTATCGTGTCATTGCTGCACGTTGGGCAGGAAAGGGCAGCAGCCTCTATCCTGTCACGCTGCGTGTCGTGGGCAACGACGACATCGGCATTGTGAACAACATCACCAGCATCATTGCGAAAGAGCAGAATGTCATGCTGCGCTCGATTGACATCAAATCGAGCGAGGACGGCCTCTTCGCCGGTACGCTCACCATTCAGATTGACGACCTCAACAAACTCAAACTGCTGGTGAAGAAGATTCAGGGTGTGAAAGGTGTCAAGAACGTGAGCCGATGAAGACAACACTGATTCTGGTGGGCAAGACCACCAATCCGCACGTGGTGGCGCTGATTGACGACTATATCGGCCGCCTCAAGCACTACACAATCTTCGAACTGCTGACCATTCCCGAACTCCGGAACACGAAGAACCTGACTCCTCAGCAGCAGAAACTGGCTGAGGGTGAGCAGATTCTGCGCCAGTTGCAACCGTCGGACCACGTGGTGTTGCTCGACGAACATGGCAAGCAACTGCGCAGCGTCGAACTGGCTGCATGGATGGAGCGGCGTCAGAATGCGGCATCGCGCCGACTGGTCTTTGTCATCGGCGGACCTTATGGTTTCTCGCCCGAGGTCTATGCCCGTGCCAACGAGCAGTTGTCGCTCTCGGCCATGACGTTTTCCCACCAGATGGTACGCCTCATCTTTGTCGAACAACTCTATCGGGCACACACCATCCTGCGCGGTGAACCCTACCATCACGAATAGCCCACAGCCGTGTGTGACAAAGCGTGTACCAATTTTTGTACCACTGCGTTGGTACAGTTGTACCAATGCGCTGAAACTTTTGTACCACTGTGCCGGTACACTTGTACCACTGCGCTGGTACGAACGTCAGTGTGCGTTTTCACCTGTTTTGACCTTCTGATTGGCGTCCGACAGCCTTGATTTTGCCTAAAAATGTATTAGTTTGGCAAAAGATGTGATATTTTTGTGCCTAAGCATAAAAAGTTTTTTCATTTTTTTTATAACTTTGCATGTTTTTCTGATTATTCGAAACCATAAAGTCACATGAGCCGAGAGTCAAGGGCTGAGGGTCAAGAGCCCTTTGGCCACTCATCTCAAGGCCGATAAAAAGATTTTCATGATGGAATTAGCATCGAAATACAGTCCCGCTGAAGTGGAAGCGAAGTGGTATGAATACTGGGAGCAGCACAAGTTGTTTGCTTCGAAGCCCGACGGTCGTGAACCCTACACCATCGTCATTCCCCCGCCAAACGTCACGGGTGTGCTCCACATGGGACACATGCTCAACAACACGATTCAGGACATCCTGGTTCGCAAGGCCCGCATGGACGGCAAGAACGCCTGCTGGGTGCCCGGAACCGACCATGCCTCGATTGCTACCGAAGCCAAAGTGGTGAACAAACTGGCGAAGGAGGGCATCAAGAAGCGTGACCTGACCCGTGAACAGTTTCTCGAACACGCATGGTCGTGGACCCACGAATACGGCGGCATCATCCTGAAGCAACTGCGCAAACTCGGTGCCTCGTGCGACTGGGACCGCACGGCCTTCACGATGGACGAGAAGCGCTCGGAGAGTGTCATCAAGGTGTTTGTCGATCTCTACCGCAAGGGACTCATCTACCGTGGCTTGCGCATGGTCAACTGGGACCCCAAGGCGCAGACGGTGCTCTCGACCGAGGAGGTCATCTATCGTGAGGAGCAGAGCAAGCTGTACTATCTGAAATATTATCTGGCGGAGGCCCCCGAATTATCCGGAATTTCCGGAGATTCCGGAAACGTCATCCATAAGGACGAGAAAGGCTATTATGCCGTTGTGGCCACCACCCGCCCCGAAACCATCATGGGCGATACGGCCATGTGCGTCAACCCGAAAGACCCGAAGACCCAGTGGCTTCGCGGCCAGAAGGTGATTGTGCCGCTCGTCGGTCGTGTCATTCCCGTGATTGAAGACCGCTACGTTGACATCGAGTTCGGTACGGGCTGCCTGAAGGTGACACCTGCCCACGACGTCAACGACTACAACCTCGGAAAGGCACACAATCTTGAAACCATCGACATCTTCAACCCCGACGGTACACTGTCGGAAGCAGCCGGCTTGTATGTCGGTATGGACCGCTTCGAGGTGCGCAAGCAGATTGCGAAAGACCTGGAAGAGGCAGGTTTGCTGGAGAAGGTGGAGGACTATGTCAACAAGGTGGGCTACTCCGAGCGCAACAGCGACACAGCCGTCGAGCCGCGCCTGTGTATGCAGTGGTTCCTGTCGATGCGCCACTTCGCCGACATCGCCCTTCCGCCCGTGAAGAACGGCGAATTGAAGTTCTATCCGACAAAGTATGTCACCACCTACGTCAACTGGTTGGAGAACATTCAGGACTGGTGCATCAGCCGCCAACTGTGGTGGGGACACCGCATCCCTGCCTATTTCCTCCCAGCAAAGGAAGGCGAGGAAGAACGCTTTGTGGTGGCTCTTTCGAAAGAAGAAGCACTTGAAGAAGCACATAAGTTGCCTGGGTGTGAAAACTTGACGCTCAACGACTTGCGTCAGGACGAAGATGCTCTCGATACATGGTTCTCTTCATGGCTTTGGCCCATCTCCCTGTTCGATGGCATCAACAAACCCGGGAACGAAGAAATCAACTACTACTATCCGACCAGCGTACTCGTCACGGCGCCCGACATCATCTTCTTCTGGGTGGCGCGCATGATTATGGCCGGCTACGAATACATGGGCAAGATGCCGTTTAAGAGCGTCTATTTCACAGGTGTGGTGCGCGACAAACTGGGTCGCAAGATGTCGAAGAGTCTTGGCAATTCGCCCGACCCGCTCCTGCTGATTGACCAATACGGTGCCGACGGTGTGCGCATGGGTATGCTGCTCAGTGCTCCCGCAGGCAATGACATCCTGTTCGACGAAAAACTCTGTCAGAACGGTATGGCCTTCTGCAACAAGATATGGAATGCCTTCCGACTGGTGCAGGGTTGGCAAACTGCCGACATTCCGCAGCCCGAGGCCTCGAAGAAAGCCATCAAGTGGTTTGAGGCACAGTTGAAAGCCTCGTATGCAGAAATTGAAGACCACTATAAGAAGTTCCGCCTTTCGGACGCGCTGATGTCGGTGTTCAAACTCTTTACCGATGAGTTCTCCGGCTGGTATCTCGAAATGATTAAGCCTGCCTATCAGCAGCCTATTGACCAGCAGACCTTTGCCGCCACACTGCGCTTCTTTGACATACTGATGAAACTGGTACATCCTTTCATGCCCTTTATCACAGAAGAAATCTGGCAGCACATCTACGACCGCAAGGAAGGCGACAGCATCATGACCGAAAGCCTGCACATGCCTGCCCCAACGCAGGAGGAAGAGCAGTTGCTGGCCGATGTGGCTACGATGAAACAAATTGTGGCAGGCGTCCGTGCTGTCCGCAATGCCAAGAACATCGCTCCGAAGGAACAACTTGACCTCGAAATCGTCGGTAAGAATCCTGTCGAAGCGCTGACCGACCTGATTCAGAAGATGGCAAACCTCTCGGCTGTCAACATCGTTACAGCAAAAGGCGAAGGCAGCAGTGCCTTCCTCGTCGGCACAACGGAGTTCGCCGTGCCGCTTGGCAACCTGATTGACACAGAGGCTGAACTTCAGAAGATGGAGGCAGAACTCAAGCACCTCGAAGGCTTCCTCCAGAGCGTGCAGAAGAAATTACAGAACGAGCGCTTTGTAGCCAACGCACCGGCACAGGTCGTTGAGTTGGAACGCAAAAAGCAGAGCGATGCCGAGACTAAGATTGCTGCTTTGCGCGAAAGCATTGCAAAACTTAAATAAAGATGAGAGAATTCAAACGATTGTTGCACAATAACGAACGACGAGAAGCCCGCTTGAACTTTCGCCGCTGGCTTGCGTCGGATAATTTCCCCTGATGCGATAGTTTCCATTCAGAGTTAAATTATCCATTATTATTCATTTATTAAATTCAAAGAAAACCATGAGAGTTATTATAGAAAAGAACTATCTGCAGATGTCGCAGTGGGCTGCAGAATATGTTATCAACAAGATCAACGCTTTCCATCCCACAGCAGAGAAACCGTTCGTGCTCGGCCTGCCCACAGGTTCGTCGCCCATCGGCATGTATCGCGCCCTCATTGAGGCACAGCGCGAAGGCCGTGTAAGTTTCAAGTATGTCATCACGTTCAACATGGACGAGTATGTCGGACTGCCCGAGTCTCACCCCGAGTCGTACCACTCGTTTATGTTCACCAACTTCTTCAACTACATTGACATTCCGCGCGAGAACATCCACATCCTCAATGGCAACGCTCCTGACCTCAAGGCCGAGTGTGCTCACTATGAAGAGATGATTGAGGAAGCCGGCGGCATCGACCTCTTCATCGGCGGCATCGGTCCCGACGGACACATCGCCTTCAACGAACCCTTCTCGTCGCTGTCCTCGAAGACACGTATGAAGACCCTGACGATGGACACACGTATTGCCAACAGCCGTTTCTTCGACAACGATGTTGAGCAGGTGCCCAAGCAGGCACTGACCGTCGGTGTCGGCACCGTGATGGCAGCCCGCGAAGTCCTTATCCTCTGCAACGGTCATGCTAAGGCTCGTGCCCTGCGTGCAGCCATCGAAGGCCCTGTCTGCCAGGAATGGACCATCAGTGCTCTGCAGACCCACCGCTTCGGCATTCTCGTCTGCGACGAAGCAGCCTGTGCCGAACTCAAGGTGGCTACCTACAAGTATTTCATCGACAAGGAACAGATGATCAAGATGATTGAGGACGAGAAGAAGGCTGACAAATAAGTCCATCCTCTCATCCCCATATTGTCATACAACCGAGCAAGCGCCTGGGCACGTAAAGTCCGGGCGCTTGTTTTTTTGCGGGGAATAATTTTGTTTTTCGCTCACTTATCCGTACCTTTGTAGTCAATATGACAAGACAACGATTGATTTGCTTGCTGTCAGCAGTGCTGATGGCAGTGTTTGTGATGGGTCAGGAACAATCGCATGTGGTGTTTCTGGGTGACTCGAATACATGGATTGGTGGCGACAAATGCGATGTGAACCGTGGCTGGAACTACTGGGTGCGCGAGATGTTGCAGCCGACGACGTGCCGCAGTTATGCGCGCAGCGGTGCCACGTGGGTACACACCGACAAGATGGTGCGCGACACGGAGGAGAATACGGCTGTGTTGAGCGACAACAATGTCGTCACCAACCAGATTTACCGTCTGCAGGAGGCGGTGGAGGCCGGTAAACAGGCAGTGCCGACGCTCATCCTCATCATGGCCGGCACGAATGATGTGTGGCTCCGACCAGGCATTCTCTCCACGCTGGAGCATGTGGCGTGCGACGATGTGCTGCTGCTTCAAGAGTCTTTCCCTGATGCGCGCATTGTGCTGATCACGCCGATGCAGAATACAAAGGTGTCGGACGAACGGGTGCTTGAGGCTGCCGACATGATTGAAACGGTTGCCTTGCGCATGGGCGTAGATTGTATCAATGCCAGCGGCGCGGATGTCATCGATGCTGCGCAGGAGCGCAGACGGCCGACTTATACGCGCGACGGTGTGCATACCAATGTTGCAGGCGCTAAACGCTTGGCGTCTTTTGTCAATTCACATCTCTGATGTCATAATTCTTTTTTTTTCGTGGTATTTTCAGATCTTTTTTTCCTTTTTGTCTTCATTCCGGCCTTCATCTTATGCTATTTTGTTGCAGGAAGGGTGGACAAACTGCTGACCAGAGACGCTAAATCGCTGGTTTGCCGCAACAGCGTGCTTGTTGTCTTTTCGCTTGTTTTCTATGCATGGGGCGAACCCGTGTATGTGTTCCTGATGCTCGGTTGTGTGCTCATGAACTATCTGGCAGGATTGTGGATAGCGAAGGCTGACGGACACCGCAAACTGGCTCTGGCCGTGGGGCTCATCGGCAACTTGGCTGTGCTGGGCACCTTCAAGTATGCAGGCTTTCTGGCAGAACAATTGTGCAGTGTCGGACTTGACGTGCCTGTGCCGAAGATTGCCCTGCCCATCGGCATCTCGTTCTATACGTTCCAGAGCATCAGTTACTTGATAGATGTCTATCGCCGTGAGGCACGTGTGCAACATAATTTGTGGAACTTGCTCCTCTACATTTCGATGTTCCCTCAACTCATTGCCGGACCTATTGTGCGTTATGGCACGATTGCCGAAGAAATCCATGACCGGCGGGTGTCGACGGATGATGTAGCCGAAGGTGTGTTCCGTTTTCTCATCGGTTTGGGCAAAAAGGTGATTCTGGCCAATCAGTTTTCGACCCTTGCCGACGGTTTCCTGAAACAAGGTCTCGACGACCTGTCGACGGCTGGCGCATGGGTGGGAATCCTGGCCTTTACGTTCCAGATTTACTTCGACTTCTCCGGCTATAGCGACATGGCCATCGGCATGGGGCGCTGCATGGGTTTCCACTTTAATGAGAACTTCAACCATCCCTACATTTCGCGCAGCATCACGGAGTTCTGGCGCCGCTGGCACATTTCGCTGGGCAGTTTCTTCCGCGACTATCTCTACATTCCGCTGGGAGGCAACCGGCGCCATCAGGCACTGAACATCCTCGTCGTGTGGTTCCTGACGGGCATGTGGCATGGTGCCAGTTGGAATTTCATCCTCTGGGGTGTATATTTCGGCATTATCGTGATGGCTGAAAAATACACGCTGCTGAAGGTTCAGCAGCACATCCCTGCGCCATTTCTCCATGTGTACAGCATTTTGCTGTTCGTGACGGGGTGGGGCATTTTCTACTTCGACGACTTCGGCGCCATGCAGCAGTTCTTCCAGCGCTATGTTGGGTTGGCAGGCGATTTCACAGACTTTTCGGTCGAGAGTGCGCTGCTGGGGCATTTCTGGTTGTGGGCGGCTGCGATTGTGTTCAGTATGCCCATACGCAGTGTGGTGGCACAGTGGTTTGAACGGAAGTGTCCGGCAGGGCGTATGAAGTCGTTCACTCTGGTGACCGTGAAGACGCTCATCAGCGTTGCGATTCTTGTGCTGAGTACGGCGCTGCTGGTCGGTGCAACGAACAATGCCTTTATCTACACTCGATTCTAAACAGCAGAGCCGAAAATGATGCATCGCCCTTTACTACTATTGGCCCTGTTGTGTGGCTTCAACGTGGCTGTGGCCCAGGAAATTCCCGTCCGCAAGACGGCTTCGGGGATGCTGATCATCGGCCGTGGCGACTCTTTGCGTGCGGTTTCGCCCTTCAGCGAAAGCCATGAGCGTGCCATTGACTATGCCGAGGCTGTGAATGCCTACCAGCGCACGTTCCCCCATGCCCGCATTTTCTGCATGGTGATACCCACGGCTGTGGCGTTCTATTGTCCGGAAAGTGCGGAACAGTGGACGCAGAATCAGCCGATGGCAGAACGCCAAATCTACGACCATCTTTCCGAGTCGGTGGTGTCCGTTTCACTGTTCGACACGTTACAGGCCCACGCCAACGAACCTATCTATTCGCGCACCGACCACCACTGGGCGCCTCTCGGTGCCTTCTATGCCGCCCGAACGTTTGCTGCAGCGGCCGGTGTGCCCTTTGCCGACCTGTCGGCATACGATGCGCATGTTGTGCACCATTATGTCGGAACGATGGCCAAGTTTGCACGCGACCTCTCGGTGCGCAATGCCCCCGAGGACTTTGTCTATTACACGCCGCGCGATGTGGAGTACCGCACCACGTATGTCCGCTATACGCTGAGTCGTGGGCGCCGCAGTGTGGTCAGTGAGTCGGACGAACAGGAAGGGCCGTTTTTCTATGACTATCCCGACGGCAGCAGCAGTGCCTATCTGTGTTTCATGCATGGCGACGACTGTGTGACGACGGTGCAGACATCGACCCACAACGGCCGTCGTCTGCTCATTCTGAAAGACAGTTTCGGCAATGCGCTGCCCGGCTATCTCTTCCATTCGTTTGAAGAAATCTGTGTGGTCGATTGCCGTTACTTCACGCAGAACATCATAGACTTTGCCACGGCGCACAGCATCACCGACATCCTTTTTGCCAACAACATTTCACATGCTTATGCGCCTGCCACGGCGAGCATGTACCAAACCTATCTCATTCAGCAACGATGAAACGAAATCTCATTTATGTCATCCTTCTGGCCCTGGTTTTTGTAGGCTTTGTCATCGTGTTCGACACTTTTCCGCGTACACGCATTTCTGAATTGGAAAAGCGCGAACTGGCCACGTTTCCCGACTTCAGTTGGCAACGCCTGTGGAGCGGAGCGTTCACGAGCGAGGTGTCCGCATGGTTCAGCGACAGCGAGCCTTTCCGCGACCAGTTCATGACACTCTCCATGCTGTTCACCGACTGGCTCGGCGTTTCCCTATCGGACGACAATGTCCGTTTCCATGCAGCCGAACCGTCGGCCGGCAGCGGACCCTCCGACAATGCAGGACAAGCGGCCGACAATGCCGACCCGGCCAACGAATATCCCGAGGACAACATCAACGATGCCGACTTCACCCTTGAGGAAAATGCCAAGATTGCACACGCCGGCATCGTGGTCATCGGTTCGGGCGACAACGTGCGTGCCCTCATGGCTTTCGGCGGAACGCCGGCAGGAGGCAAGGGCTATGCCGACGTGGCCAATCTCTACCAGCAGACCTTCGGCGATGCGGTTCAGGTGTATTGCATGGTCATACCGACGGCCATCGAATTTTATTGTCCCGAAAAGGTGAAGCACCTCTCCAAGTCGCAACTCGCAGTGACCGACCACATCTTCTCCTGTCTGGAAGGAGGCGTGAAGCCTGTCGATATCTACACGCCGCTCAAGCGCCATCGAGGCGAGGACATCTACCTGCGCACCGACCACCACTGGTCGCCCCTCGGCGGCTACTATGCGGCGCTCGCCTTTGCGAAGACAGCCGGCGTGCCCTTCAAGGACCTTTCGCACTACGAGCAGCACGTCGTCCACGGCTACGTGGGTTCGATGTACGGCTACAGCCACGACATCGCCGTCAAAAACGCGCCCGAGGACTTCGTCTATTATGTCCCGACCGAGGTTGACTACGAAACAACCTACATCAATTACACCATCAACGACCACTATCAGGTGACGGGCGAGGGACGGCCCTTCCGTTCGCAGTTCTTCTTCCACTACAAGGACGGCAACGGCGGAGCCTACTGCACGATGATGGGCGGCGATGCCAAAATCACGCAGGTGCGAACCAGTACCCACAACCACCGCCGTGTGCTCATTCTCAAGGACAGTTTCGGCAACATGCTGCCCGGCTATCTCTTCTACTCGTTCGAGGAAGTCCACGTGGTCGATGCACGCTACTTCACGAAGGACATGGTGGCATACGTCCGCGACAACCACATCACCGACATCCTCTTTGCCAACAACATCTTCTCGGCCTACAGCGCAGCCACCTGCAGTGCCTACCGTCGCTTCCTCCACCAGCAGTGGACACCGCCCAGCCGTTCTGCCCAGGAGCCGAAGCCGAAGGACAATGCGGACACTCCTGTCGCGCCGACTGAATCGGCCGACGATGCAGCCGAACCCCCAGAACCCACTGCCGCCGACAATGCCACGGACAGCCTGTCAAGCAATTGATTCAGAGCCTGTTCCATGCCATGCAGCACCCAGCAGATGCTTCCCGTTACCTATGATGAAACATGCACCGCAGAACGCCGTCGGACGAACTGCGGTGCATGTTTTGTTCCACTGCGGTGGAACTGAAGTTCCACTGCGTTGGAATTTTTGTACCACTGCGTTGGTACAGTTGTACCACTTCGCCGGTAGATATTTTGGTACGCACCGCAGATTTTTTCCCTGTTCGCCTGTAATAATCCGGCGGTTTGTCTGTCTTACTGATGAAATCCGACACGAATGATGGAAGACTTAGCCCTCGTCAGACACATACTCAGCAGCGGCGATACCCGCGCTTTCGGACAAATCATGCAGCGCTACGGCGGCATGATTTTCTCGAAAGCCATCGGGATTGTGCGTAGCGACGAACTGGCTGCCGAGGTGGTGCAGCAGACTTTCATCCGTGCCTACGACCGCCTCGACACGTGGAGCGGACGCCAACTCGGTCCGTGGCTCGTGACCATCGCCATGCACACGGCGCTCAACCTGCTGGACAAGGAACGCCGACGGCGCACGGTCTCGTTCGACGATTTGCAGGAGGCAGATGCGCCGCCCGATGTTGGCTATTCGGCCGAACGCGAAGCCCAACTCCAGCAGATGGAGCGAGCCATCGCCCAACTGCCCGAACTCGACCGCACGATCCTCGACCTCCACTATTATCAGAAGAAAACGACAGCCGACATCGCCCGGCACACTGGTCTCACGCAGGCCAATGTCCTCGTCCGTCTGCATCGCATCCGTGAACGTCTAAAAACCCTCATGACCCATGAATGAAAACATCGACACCCTGATTTCCGCGACACTCGACCGTCAGCATCTCGTTGCCGAAATCAACCGCGCCACGCTCAGCGACCTGCGCCGCACCGTTCGCCGCCGACGCCTGCG
>ONXQ01000136.1 GCA_900321835.1 uncultured Prevotellaceae bacterium | reverse complement strand
ATTGTGAACTTCAAAAAATCACAAAAATAGGTTTTCAACAACGAATTACACAAATTTTACGAATTCATGGAACTTCAACGTCATTCGTTTAATTCGATAAATTCGTAGTCAAAATTAAAAATAATATTAGTTCATGTCAATAAAACATCCGTAGTATGAAAAGAACAATTACATTCGTCGTGTGCCTGCTGGCCTTTGCCATTGCAGCCGTGGCACAGAGTGAGCGCACCTTCGCGGTGCCGGAGTTCCAACGCATCCAGTTCGACGCTGTCGGGCAGGTGGAATTTACACAAGGACAGTTGCAGCCTGTCCGTGTGACAGGCCCAGAAAGAGAACTCCATCAAATCGAAGTCAAGGTGGTGAATGGCACGCTCATCATCAAAGAGAAGGAACAAAAGAACAAAGGTAGGGGGAACAACGGATTGCAGTTCCAGATTTCCGCCCCTCTGCTCACGGGACTTTCGATCGACGGCGTTTGTACGTTCAAGGCAAAGCGCGTCGATGTGAAGGGCGATTTCAACCTGTCGGTCGATGGCGTAGCATCGGTGGATATACCGCAACTGTTGTGCCGCAACTTCAGTGGCAGCATCGACGGCGTGGCGAACAACCAACTCAATATTGATGCCCAGCAGGAGGCAAAACTCGACATCGATGGCGTGACCAAAGGCAACATCGCCCTCAAAAGCGATGTGCTGCGGCTTGACATCGACGGTGTTGACAAGACCGACTACACGTTCCGCGGACGTGAGGCACGTGTGACCTGCGGAGGCGTAGGCAAGAATCGTCTCACGGTCGATTGCGAGATGCTCCATGCCCGTGCCGACGGTGTGACCAACATGGCGCTTGCCGGCACAGCCGACAAGGTGGACTTCGGCACCGACGGCGTCTCAAAGTTCAACACGAAGGACCTCAACAAACGAAGGACCTCAACAAGTTCTAATACATCCCATTCTTAAAGACCGTTATTCCTGCGAATAACAAAAGCCCTGCCTGCGTCGCGACGACGTGGGCAGGGCTGTGTGGTTTCGTGCAATGTCTGTCAGCCTTTGATGTGGTTCTCAGTGCGCCAGTGCTTGCACCATTCCTTGATGCCGCATGCGTCGCACTTCGGCCGTCGTGCCTGGCAGACGTAGCGACCGTGGAGTAGCAACCAATGGTGGGCACGGGGTATGAGTTCGTCGGGAAAATGCTTGGTCAGTTCCTTTTCGACAGCAAATGGTGTCGTGGCCTGTTCGTTGACAAGTCCGAGGCGGTGGGCCACGCGAAAGATGTGGGTATCGACTGCAAAGGCGGCTTTGTTCCAGACCACAGCCTGCATGACATTGGCAGTCTTTCGGCCCACGCCCGGCAGACGTATGAGGTCGTCGAGGTTGTCGGGCACTTCACCGCCGAAGTCCTTCACGAGCATCTGCGCCATGCCCACGAGGTGGGCGGCTTTGGAGTTGGGATAAGACACACTCTTGATGTATTCATAGACGACTTTGGGCGTCGATGCGGCCATGACCTCCGCCGTCGGAAAATCGGCAAAGAGTGGCGGCGTCACGAGATTGACGCGACGGTCGGTGCACTGTGCCGACAGGATGACCGCACAGAGCAGTTGAAACGGATTCTCATACTTCAGTTCCGTTCCGACCTCCGGCATCGTCTCCAGAAAATACGCGATGAGGTGCTGGTATTGTTCTTTTTTGCGCATGAGAAACAGGATTTATCGGATATTTCCACGAATCTTCGTGAGGTAGCGCTGCATACGGTCCTCGTCTTTGGTGTCGATGATGGCGATGAGTTCTTTCATCTCGGTGCGGATCTGCTCCACCTGGTCCTTGGTGTAGGGGTTGAAGAGGATTTCGCGCAGGAGTGTGTCGTCTTCGCTCAAGACGCCCTGGGCAATCTTCATGTGGCGCTTGAAAGTCGTGCCGGGGGCGTCCTGATGCTTCATCACGGCGGCGAAGGCGAAGGTGGAGATGAAGGGAATCGAGAGCGAGTAGGCGACGGTCTTGTCATGCTCCTCGAACGTGTATTCGAAGATGTTGAGGCCGAGCCGCTGGTAGAGGTCTTTGAAGAAGCAGCGGCCCATGTAGTCGCCCTCGTTGATGATGATGGCGTTTTCGTTCGAGAGTTTGCCGAGGTTGGCAAACGTCGGGCCGAACATCGGGTGGGTCGAGACGTAGTGGAAGCCCGACGCCTCGTAAAACTCCTTGAAACCAGTCTTCACCGAGGAGATGTCGCTGAGGATGCAGTATTCCTTGGGCAGGTGCGGAATGACCTCGCGGAAGACGTCGAGTGTATATTTCAGGCTCACGCAGTTGATGACGAGGTCGGGACGGAAGGCGTCGATTTCGTCGAGCGAGGTGAAGCGCTGCGTGTTGTAGAGAAAGCGCATGCGCTGAGGGTTGATGTCATAGACAGCGACTTCGTGGTCGAAACTCAGCAGGTCGGTGAAGAAGGAGCCCATTTTCCCGGCTCCGAGAATGAGGATTTTCATATTAATTGAATGTGAGATAGGGTTTTAGCGGTTCGAGGTCTTCTGCGGTGAAGATGCCGGCGTCGATGAGTTCCTGCGCACTCTTGAACGGGCCGTAGAGACGGACGCGACGCTGGATGAGTTTGGTGCGGTCGTAGCCGACGTAGGGATGGGCGGCGAGCGTCTTGAAGTCCGCCGTGTTGACGTTCAGCAGCCGCAGTTGCGGATTCTTGATTTCCAGCCATTCGAGCGTCTGTTCGGGAAAGTCGCGGATTTCAAAGAGTTGTTCCAGCGAGTGGAGTCCGCCCAGTTTTTCGCGCAGGCGAACGATGCTGCGCGAGTAGTAGGAACCGATGCCGGGAATGCGTTGCAGCAGGGCTGTGTCGGCGGTGTTCACATCGACGAGGGTGAGGGCCTTAAACTTCTCCACACGTGGAAAATTGCGGCTGCTTATGCTGTCAGCATCGGCAAAGGACTGACGGTGAGGAATGGCATCGTAGTTGCGCCGTTCGGCGTGGCGCTGCTGCTGATATGGGGCAGCGATGCGGATGTAGGGCCGCAGCGGTTCGAGGTCGGCACTGTCCCACCCGTAGGTGTCGAGCAGGTCGTCGGGCGAGCGGAACACCTTGCCTGCCGCGCGGTAGTGGACGAAGTTCTTGACTTTCCAAGCAGGCAAGCCGAAGGAGACGAGCGTGGCCGAGTCGATGGTGTTGGGGTCGAAGGTGTGAAGAGCAGACCCAGCAGACCCACCCCCGTCCCCTCCCTGTGAGGGAGGGGCGTAGTCACTGCGCTTTTCTGCGGGGAGTGGCTGGCCGGTGGGCCTCTTGTTGTTCAGCACAAGCAGCACACCCACGCAGAACACGGCGATGGCTGCCAGCGCAAGGATGACGCGCCGGTCGGACTTCGGATATTTTGAAAAGTCGCTACTCATCTGCTCATTATCTTTATCAATCTTCCTTTCCCGCCGTCAGGCTTCCTCCTCTCTTTCGGAGAGGGGGTTAGGGGGTGAGGCTTGAGGGGGGTAGGCTATCTTACTTCTGATTCAGAATCTCCATCTGCTGGCGTACGCTTTCGCTGTGGATGGCCTCGAAAATCTGCTTGGTGCAACTGGGATCGATGCCGCAGAGCGAGCCCTGCACGCCGCGTTTTTCGATGATTTCGGCATAGCGGTGCGTCTGCAGCACCGTCATGTCGTGCTCCTTCTTGTACTGACCGATTTCGCGGCTGATGCGCATCCGCTTGGCCAGCAGTTCGATGAGCGCGTTGTCGATTTCGTCAATCTGATGGCGCAGGCCGCTGATGTTCTCGGTCGTGACCGTCTCGTCGCGGATGACGAGCAACTGGAGGATGAAGTCGAGCACGCCCGGTGTCACCTGCTGCGATGCGTCGCTCCACGCCTTGTCGGGGTCACAGTGGCTCTCGACGATGAGGCCGTCGGCGCCGAGGTCCATGGCCTGCTGACAGAGCGGGGCAATCAGGTCGCGACGTCCGCCCATGTGGCTCGGGTCGCAGAAGATGGGCAGCGAGGGATAGCGACGGCGCAGTTCGATGGGGATTTGCCACATCGGCAGGTTGCGGTAAATCTTCTTGTCGTACGACGAGAATCCGCGGTGGATGACGCCGAGGCGTGTGATGCCGGCACCGTTGATGCGTTCGAGGGCACCAATCCACAGTTCGAGGTCGGGGTTGACGGGGTTCTTCACCAGAACGGGAATGTCGAGGCCGCGGAGCGAGTCGGCCAGTTCCTGCACGGCAAAGGGGTTGGCCGCCGTGCGTGCTCCGACCCACAGGATGTCGATGCCGTATTTCATGGCCAGTTCGACGTGCTGCGGCGTGGCCACCTCCGTAGCCGTGAGCATACCCGTCTCCTGCTTCACGCGCTGCAACCAGGGCAGTGCCTTTTCGCCGTTTCCTTCGAAACCGCCCGGCTTGGTGCGCGGTTTCCAGACGCCTGCACGGAAAATCTTGATGCCGTAGTCGGCCAGCGATTTGGCGGTACTCATGACTTGTTCTTCGGTCTCTGCGCTGCACGGACCGGCAATGACAATCGGGCGGGTAGGTTCGACGCCAGGCAGATTCAGGGGTTGTAGGTTCAGTTCCATGTTGATGTTCGTTATGTGGGATGTTTAACTTCAGTGTTCAGACATTTTCAAGCACTTAGAAATTTTCATGCACTGGGGTGGGGTGGAAAAACCGCTTCGATGCGGCGCAGGGCCTCCTGCATTTTGTCCTCCTTTGCACAGAGCGAGATGCGGATGTAGCGTGCGCCGTTCGAGCCGAAGATGAAGCCCGGCGTGATGAACACACGGCACTCGTGGAGCACGCGCTCGGTGAGTTGTTCGACGTCGTCGTACGTGTCGGGAATGCGTCCCCAGAGGAACATACCCGTCTGCCGTGGGTCGAAGGTGCAGCCGAGGCGCTGCATGATTTGCTCGGCAATGCGGCGACGTGGGCGATAGACCTCGACATTGGCCTGACGGTGCCACTCGTCTGAGTTGTCGTAAGCGTCGGCGGCTGCGAGTTGGAGAGCACGGAACGTACCACTGTCGATGTTACTCTTTATCTTCAGAATCCACTGGACGAACGTGGCGTTCGTGGCCAGCATTCCGACGCGCCAGCCCGGCATGTTGTGGCTCTTCGACATCGAATTGAACTCGATGCAGCACTCCTTCGCGCCGGGCACCTGCAGGATGCTCAGGCGTTCACCCTCGTTGAGGATGAAGGAGTAAGGGTTGTCGTTGACAATCACCAGACCGTGCTCCTGGGCAAAGCGGACGAGCCGTTCGTAGAGGCTGCGCGAGGCAGGTGCGCCGGTCGGCATGTGCGGATAGTTGGTCCAGAGGATTTTCGTCTGCTCGGTGCAGAGGCTTTCGAGTTGGTCGAAATCGGGCTGCCATCCGTTCTGCTCCGTCAGGTCGTAGTGGACGACTTCGCAGCCGAGGATGCGCGACAGGCTCGTGTAGGTGGGGTAGCCGGGATTGGGCACCAGCACGCGGTCGCCGGGGTTGCACAGGGCGAGCGTCGTGTGCAGAATGCCTTCCTTCGACCCGATGAGCGGCTGAATCTCGGTCTTGGGGTCGAGCGTGACGCCGTACCAACGCTGGTAGAAACGGGCCATCGCCGTGCGCAGTTCGGGCGTGCCCACCGTCGGCTGATAGCCGTGGGCGTTGGGCTGGCGTGCCACTTCACAAAGCCGCTCGATGGTCTGCTCCGACGGCGGCATGTCGGGACTTCCGATGGCGAGCGAGACGATGTCGCGGCCTTCGGCATTGAGTTGTGC
>ONXQ01000077.1 GCA_900321835.1 uncultured Prevotellaceae bacterium | reverse complement strand
AAGAGCCAAGTATGGCCAGACGGAGGATTCGTTCACAACGGAACAGGAAGCGTGGATTATGCCACCTCCATTCAGCATCCGAATGTATTCTACACGCGCCCTACTGGTTCTGGCAACACTTGGTGTTCCACCAAATATAACAACCCATGGTCTGCTCAGAACACGACATCCGGTAGTGACTGGGAATATGTTTACAAGACGGTGTATGATCCTTCGCCAGCCGGCTTCCATGTGCCGAACCTTGTGGCCATGCGTTCCTTATGTTACGACAAAAAATATTCAAAATATTGGGAGACTGTTTCTGGACACAGCAATATAAGCGGAGGTTGGGCAGACGGTCTGTATTTCTATACGACTTCTGACGAGAACGCTACGATCTTCTTCCCTGCAGGCGGTATGCGATCAAGCACAAGTGGTGAATTCAACAGAGGTTACACACTATTCGCGAATAATTCAGGCAACAATGGATATTATTGGGCTACTAACGTGCACAATACCAATACTGCTGTGTTCTTGAATATTGGCTGTGATAATCTTTATGGCGGCAGCACTACATCGTCTATGGAAACTGCCCACGCTTTTCTGGTACGCCCTGTGAAGTGAATTTGAAAAGCCGTTCGGTCTGTCATCGACTCGTTCGTGACGACCAATGGAATAGTTGAAAAAGAGCATCCCCACGAGCCGTCTGGCTCGTGGGGATGCTCTTTTTACCCTCATTACATGATTCTTCTGAGCGTGATTCCAACGTTCGATTAACATCAGAGTTTTCTAGCCATGACAAAGTTCTTTCTGTGCATCGACAATGGTGAAGGCACTTGCAGTGGTTTTCACTGGAAATGGGTATTATTCTGACTATTTCGTGTGAAAGTGAGTAGTTGGTTGTATTTTTTGAGTATGTGATTGGCGCAAAATATCAGATTTTTGAGTTTTTTCACCATAATTCAGTATTGCAACGTAGGAAAATTCTACCTAATTTTGCAGCCGATTTAGAGTAGGTAATCTGTAAAAAAGTAAAATTAAGTGTATGAATTTACGGTTAAACTTCCTGCTGCCGGCTCTGCTGCTGGCATCGACAGCCTCGGCGCAGCAGCCAGTGACGGAACTGGAGTATGGCGGCTGGGAACGGTATCGCGTGGGTGGCTACGGCGAAATGGTAGCCTCGTTCAAGGACTACGGCCAGAACCGCTGGGCTACGCCGCATGGCAATTCGCGCATCCGTCACAACGAGATTTCGATTCCGCGCATGGTGCTGGCTGGCGACTATAAGTTCAACTCGAAGTGGGTGCTTGGCGTCGAAGTGGAGTTCGAGGCCGGCGGCGTCGGCACGGAATATGAGATGGAAGCCGGCGGCGGTGCCGAAAACGGAGAGTACGAACAGGAGTTTGAAAAGGGTGGTGAAGTGGCGCTGGAGCAGTTTCACCTCACCCGCCTGGTGATTCCCGAATTCAACGTGCGTGTGGGTCACATGATTGTACCCGTCGGCCTGACCAACACCCATCACGAACCCGTCAACTTCTTCACCACAACACGTCCCGAAGGCGAAACGACCCTGATGCCCTCGACATGGCACTCGACAGGTCTCGAATTCTTTGGCAGCGTGGGACGTGGCTACACCTCGTTCGACTACGAGGCGATGGTGCTGGCCGGAGCCAATGCCGACGGATTCAACAAGTACAACTGGATCAAGGGCGGCAAGCAGGGCCTGTTTGAAAAAGACAACTTCACGAGCCCAGCATGGGTGTTCAGACTCAACTACACGGGTGTGAAGGGCCTGCGCGTGGGCGGTTCGTTCTACTTTTGCAACGACGTCGGTGCGAACAGCGACAAACTGGTGACCTACAAGGCCTATGGCCGTTCGCCGCTGCGCATCTTCTCGCTCGACGCCCAGTATCAGAACAAGTTTGTGATTGCACGTGCCAACTGGCTCCGCGGGTCGCTCAACAATGCCAACGGCATTTCGAAGGAGATTGGCAGCCTGGGCAAGGGCAACCCCTACAGCGGAAAGGCTTCCGTGGCCAAAGAAGCACTGACCTACAGTGCCGAAGTGGGTGTGCGGCTCAAGTCCTTCTTCCCCAGCGTCGAGAAATTCCCGGACGTGATTCCTTTTGCCCACTACGCCTACTACAATCCGCAGGAGAAGGGGGAAGGCACGGCCTCGATGGACGACCGCTGTCAGGTGAGCATGTGGCGCATGGGCCTGAACTGGCGTCCGCTGCCCAATCTGGTGGTCAAGGCCGACTACACAACCCGACAGATTGGCATGAAGAAGTTGTTCGGAACGAGCAGCATGTATAACAGCGAGAACGAGTTTGCCATTGGTGTTGCCTACGTTGGCTGGTTCTTTAAGAAATAAGGAAATCAAATTAATAATTAACAATTAATAATTAATAATTAAAACGATGAAAAAGAACATTTTGATGATGAGTGCCATCCTGTTTGGCATGGTAGTAGGGTTCTCTTCTTGCAGCGACAGCGACAAGAATGACACGCCCACCGTAGAAATCGATCCGCTGGAGACCGACTACTCCGCAGCAAATGCTGACCAGTGGGGCAACTACATGGTGGCAGTGGCTTCACTGCTGCAGAAGGATGCCACGACACTTTACAACGACTGGGCCGTTGCCTACAAGGGCGGACCGAGTTTTGCATCCACATTCAAGGCACATGACGACGCAGACTATCCGTCAGCCATCAGTTGCATTGACGAGATTCTGGACAAATGTGCCGGTATCGCCAAAGAAGTCGGCGGACAGAAGATTGGCGGCCCCATCACGAAGTACCGCGCCGGACAGGTGAAGGAAGCCCTCTATGCCGTTGAATCGTGGTTCAGTTACCACTCGATTGAGGACTATTCCAACAACATCCGCTCGATTCGTAATGCCTACTACGGCGTGTATGACCCCACGAAGAAGGACAGCGAAGTGACACCTCATGCTCACTCCATTGCCGCCCTGCTCTCGACGGCCAATGCCGACCTCGACAGCCGTGTCCGCGCTAAGATTCAGGCTACCATCGAGGCCATCGAAGCCATTCCTGCACCCTTCCGCGACCACATCGACTGCGCAGAGTCGGACAAGGCACGTACGGCTTGCACCGAACTGCAAAATCTGATTGAAGGCGAACTGATTGCCTATTTCGACGACATGCAAAAGGACAACCCCGAACTGGACAACATCATTCAGCAGTTTGTCGATGGCGTCATTCTTCCCACCTATAAGGACTTGAAGGAAAAGAACGACCTGCTCTATGCGGCTGTGCGCAACTTCCAGGAACACCCGACAAACGTGAACTTCCAGAACTGCGCTTCTGCCTGGATGGCATCGCGCACACCCTGGGAGTCGAGCGAAGCCTTCCTCTTCGGTCCCGTCGATGCAGAAGGACTTGACCCCAACATGGACTCATGGCCGCTCGACGCCAGTGGTATTGTTGCCATTCTCAACTCCAGCAAGTTTGAGAACATGGAATGGACGGGCGAGTACATCCCTGAACCGGAGGACGACGAAGAGGCTGCCACGATGACCGACGAAGACCTGGAGAAGGCAGGGGAAATTGCTGCAGCCCAGAATCTGCGCGGCTTCCACACGCTCGAGTTCCTTGTCTTCAAGAAGGGACAGGCACGCCGTGTCAACTGAACATTAACTACTCATACATACTCAGTCAGTGACGGAGATGGGGCCTTAAAATCCCGTCTTCGTCGTTGGCGTAAATAAAGAAAATATGCAAATCAAAAGAATTTCACTTGGACTCTTGTCGGCCTTGTTGCTCTTCTCATGCAGCGACGATGACGGACTCGACGTGCGTGACATTGACGTGCCCGAAGGTTTTGCGCTTTCAGCAGGCACAGCCACCAATTTCACGACCACGTCCTCGGCCTTCGACAATGAGGCTGTCTGGGTGACTGGCAAAAACCTTGCCCGTTTCAACAACGGCGACCGTCTGTATGACGACATCCGCACGAGCAGCAACGGTTTCGGTGGCGGACTGGGCCCAGTCTATGCCGGTTACAGTTGTGGTTCGTGCCACCGCAATGCCGGACGCACTATCCCTGGACTGTGGGCTGAAGGCGGAAGCGGTCCCTACGGATTCTCGTCGATGCTCATCTACATCACTCGCAAGAACGGGGCTTTCTTCCAGGACTATGGACGTGTGCTTCACGACCAAGCCATCGTAGGCGTGCAGCCAGAAGGCAAGGCAAAGGTCACCATGCACTACGAGCAGTTTGAGTTTCCCGACGGAGAGAAATACGAACTCTGCTACCCCACATGGACCATTACGGACTGGTACGACTACAGCGTAGCCCCCGAAGACCTCTTCTGCACCGTCCGCATTCCGCTGCGCCACGTTGGTATGGGTCAGATGATGGCTCTCGACCGCAACGAGATAGAGCAACTTGCAGCCAAGAGCAACTACCCCGAGTATGGCATCAGTGGCAAGGCCAACTACATCGTAGAGCGAGGCGTTCGGCAACTCGGATTGTCGGGCAACAAAGCCCAGCACGCCGACCTGACCGTCGAACTCGGTTTCTCTTCCGACATGGGTGTGACCAACTCGCGCTACCCAGAGGAAATTTGCGAAGGACAACGCCAAATCAATCAGGGTTCGATGATGGGATTGTCGTACGACCAACTTGACGTTTCGACGGAGGACATGGAAGATGTTGACCTCTATCTGCACACACTGAGCGTGCCGGCACGTCGCAATGTCAACGACCCGCAGGTGAAGCGCGGTGAGGAAATGTTCTATCAGGCCAAGTGCCACCTCTGCCATGTCACGACCCTGCACACCCGTCCACGTGGTGCCACGCTGCTCAACGGCACGGAAATACCCTGGCTCGGCAGTCAGACCGTCCATCCTTACAGCGACTATCTGCTCCACGACATGGGCAGCGAAATCATGGGCGTCGGCCTGAACGACAACTACGTCAGCGGACTTGCTCGCGGCAATGAGTGGCGCACCACACCGCTCTGGGGCATAGGGCTTCAGAACAAGGTCAACGGACACACGTACTTCCTGCACGACGGACGTGCCCGCAACTTCACCGAGGCCATCATGTGGCACGGCGGCGAAGGCGAGGCTTCGAAGAACCTCTTCAAGCAGATGCCAAAAGCCGACCGCGATGCACTCATCCAGTTCCTCTGGTCCTTATAATGTTCAATTCAAAAACAATCCATTCCCAATGAAAAAATACATCATTCTGGCCTTCACGGCCATGCTCCCGCTGGCAGCCGCTGCACAGCAGGAAGAAGAAGCCACGGAGAACGGCATCGTCTCAGTCGATGGCACCAAAGGCTTCACCATCACCAGCAAGAAGGGCGACTTCGTCTTCAAGCCCTACGCACTCATCCAGACAACGGCCAACTTCAACTACTACGACGACGAAGGTCTGGACAAAGCCTACAACCAGGACAACGTCGCTAACACAGGTTTTGCCATCCCCTACGCCGTGCTCGGATTCACGGGAAAGGCTTTTGGCCGTGTCACTTTCAACCTCACGATGAACGCCGCTGCCTCGGGTGGCAACCTCCTGCAGCAGGCATGGTTCGACGTCAAACTCAAGGAGCAGTTTGCCATCAAGGTCGGTAAGTTCAAGACACCCTTCACCCACGCCTATCTCACCACGCTCGGCGAGACGCTCCTGCCCCAGGTGCCCACGTCGCTCACAGCCACCACCATCATGCCCCACACCCTCAACGCCGTCACCCCTGCCATCGGCACAGGATTCGACCTCGGCGTAGAGATTCACGGTTTGCTGGCCAAGAAATTCGGCTACGAAGTCGGCATCTTCAATGGCACCGGCGCCTCCGTCAACACAGCCACGAAGACCTTCAGCGACGACTGGCACATTCCTTCACTCCTCTACAGCGCACGCCTGACGTGGATGCCGAAGGGCGTGATGCCATCAACACAAGGCAATCCCAACCGTCTGCACGAAGACAAGATGCTCTTCGGCCTCAGTGTCTCTGAAAACGTTGAGAGCGAGAGCGAAAGCACCAACGACTTCCGCGCCGGCTTTGAATTCTCCATGCTCAAAGACCGCTGGTACGTCGGCGCCGAAGCCTACTACATGCACGTCGGATTTACGAAGCGTCAGAAAATCGACGACACCTTCAACTACTGGGGAGCCTACGCCCAGGCCGGTTATTTCGTGACCAACCAACTCCAACTCGCTGCCCGCTACGACTTCATGGACCGCAACAGCACGGGCAAGGACGGACTGCTCAACATGCCCGCCGTCGGCGTCAACTATTTCTTCCCCAACACCAACCTCAAGTTGCAGGCCATGTACCAGTACATCGGACGCACTGGTCATGCCACCCAACTCGACCGCGACAACGACGACCTCGGCCAGCCGATGCACACGGCTAAGGTCCTGCTGCAATACACCTTCTAAAACAAAAAAACTCACCACCCACACCGCAAGAACAATGAAAATTTTCACTCTTGTCAAGAGTCGAGTGTCAAGAGTCAAGAGGAACAAAATGAAGAATGAAGAATTAAGAATTAAGAATGAAAGTAACTCTTATTCTTCATTCGGAGGCGAAGCCGACATTCTTCATTCTTCATTCCTCGACTCTTGCCCCTTGACCTATTTTTCACTTTTCACTTTTCACTTTTCACTCCTCCTGCTGCTGCTCACGGCCTGCGACGATGGTAAGGTGGAAGAGAGTTATGCCGCTGTCACAGAAGGTCGTGCTGTCCACCTCACAGCCGTCGTCACCGGCATCGACACGTGGCCCACAGGCTACACCCTCGCCCTCGCAGGGTTCCGTGCCGACGACGACTATGCCGCAGCGATGTACACGCTCCGTCCCGACGACGAGGGCCATGTGGATGTCACGCTGACCAACCTGCCTGCCGATGTGACCAGTGTCGAACTCTGCATCGTCAACACCCTCCACCAGCGTGTGGCCTCCTATTCGCGGGTCGAAGGCAGTGCGCTCGAAACCTCGCGGACCATCGAATTTGAGGCCGGTTCGGCCAACGTTTCCATGTACCACACCCTGCAGACCGATTTCTTCGACCGCCGCTGCATCAGTTGTCATGGAGGCAGCGACCATGCCGCCCGCGGACTCCGTCTCACCGAAGGGCAGAGTTACAGCCATCTCGTCGGCGTGAACTCCCAGCGAGTGCCCACCCAGCAGTTGGTCCAGCCCGGCAATCCCCACGCCAGCGTCCTCTATCAGGTCGTCACGACCGACCTGACCGCCGACTGGGGACAGCCCCACACCGACATGCTCAGTTCGGAGAAGGACGTCCACCTCATCACCCTTCTCTCCGACTGGATTCGCTACGGCGCAAACCCCTGACCGCCACAGCCACCGTACCACTGCGCCGGTACGAATTTTTCAGCGCGTTGGTACAAAAGTTCCACTGCGTTGGTACAACCGTACCAACGCAGTGGAACTTTTTTGGTATTCTGCCTTTTTTCGGAAAAAACTTCAGCCGATGTGCGTCACCCGTTCCACTCCGTTACGCTCGCAGCAGGCCTCGTCGGTCACTTCGAGGTAGAAGTTCGGGTCGGTGAAGGCGACGAAGCGGCGACCGGACTGGGTGAAGACAATCAGGCCGGCTGGGTCGTCGATGCGCATCTGGCGCAGCGCATCGTTCAGCGTCAGGGGCACTCGGTAGTAGGGCGCCGGGTCGTCGCCCGAATGGATGTAGATGGCCTCGGGCGTGATGGCGGCAATGCCCGTGTGGAAGTCATAGAGCCATTCCGGGTGCTGTTCGACCGGTGCGTAGCCCTCGTATTTCCGGAAGAAATCCTCGGTGCTGACGGCCGTGCGGCGGAGTGTGCCGACCTGAAACCAGTGGAAGTTCTGGATGCTGCTGAAGGTGAGCGTCTGAGGAGCGTCGTCCTTGTCCCACGTCATTTCGAACAGTTCCGTCTGGTTGCGTCCGACAGGCTTTTGCTCGACCAGCGACAGCATGGACGACGGGTGGACGACGTGGGTCATGATGGTTTCGTTGTAGTCGTAGATGAACACTTCAAACCGCTCGTGGAGCAGGCGCCTGGCATCGTGGTCGAGGGTGGTGCGGTGCAGGAAGAATGCGTTGCTCAACTGCTCCCAATGCCACCACACGTTGCCTTCGCGCTCCTGCCACATCCAGCCTTCGAGGTCGGGACAGAGACTGCATCCGCGCACTTCGCTGTTGAGTGTCTGCAACTGGTCGGCATTGACCATGTGGTAGTAGTTGTCGAGCACGTCGGCCATGTTGTCGAAGAGCCAGAACCGCGCACAGCATTTTCGGTCGGCGTCCGCCAGCCTGTCTTCGAGGACTGTCAGCACGGGCAACTGCTCGTACATGGTGTTTTGCCCGATGTGTTTTTTCAGAAAACGAATCAGTCGCCGGAAGTCGTCCTCAATCTGTTCGCCGCGTCCGCGACCCCGGCTGAAGTTGGCTGGCAGCAGGCCCAGTGCCATCAGCACCACCAGAATGGGGTTGGCGGCATAGCGGGTGCGGTCCTTGCCATAGACCTTGTTGTAGATGGTGCGCAACTGGTCCGACATCGCCGGTCGCTGTTCTTCGTTCAGGAAAAAGGCATCGAGGAGCGCCGAGCACAACGCCTCGCAGTTGTGTCCGAAGAGATAGGCCATCCGCTCCTCGATGAAGAACGCCGATGCCTTCTCATACTGCTGCATGAAGTCGTCGAAGTCGTGGCTGGCACTCTTGTTGGCCCACCGGCACAGTGCATCGTAGGTTGCCCGTTTCAGAAATGCACTCTGCCCGCCAATCTTGCTCAGCCCGTTCTTCTCGTCCACGCGGTGGTTCACAATCCGGCTCATTTCCTCGTTGGT
>ONXQ01000050.1 GCA_900321835.1 uncultured Prevotellaceae bacterium | reverse complement strand
AGAAAATCCTTTTAATCCGTGAAATCTGCGGGAATCCTGACGTCAATCTCATAAAATGATGATTTCAAATTCCGCAGGTTTTTATTTAACCGCAGATTTTACGGATTTCATGGATTTTTATTCAATCACTTAAAAATTCATCTCTTGGGTAAGGAGAAAAATCCTTTTAATCCGTGAAATCTGCGGTTCTTAAATATAGGTGCAAGTTGAGGGCTGTTTTCTCAAGATTGATGTTGGGATTCCCGCAGATTGACGTGTAAAATGTCTTCGCGCCTTGACGGGTGTACTGCAAAGGGCTTGCTGACGCAGAATTCACGTCAGGCAACAATCTTTCGGCCTGAAATTTTGTTTTTTCGGCGAAACAACCTACCTTTGGCGTGCGGAAACTATCTTCCGCCCAACGGACCACACTGCCCTACCCTATGACCTACTACGATTTCCATACCCATCGGCGCGAAACGGCCGGCGACGTCGCTGCCATCGTCAATGTGAAGGCCGGCGAGGCGTGGACGGACCTTCGCCGCGTCAGTGTCGGCGTGCATCCGTGGAACGTGACTGCGCAGTGGCGTGAGCAGGTGGAGCAGGTCAGCAGCGTGGCCCGTCGGCCCGAAGTGGCCTGCATCGGCGAGTGCGGACTCGACCGCCTGCGCGGCGGAGCATGGGAATGGCAGAGGCCGTGTTTCGAGGCGCAGTTGGCACTGGCCCGAGAGGTGGGAAAACCGGTCGTCGTCCACTGCGTCCGTGCCATCGACGAGGTGGTGGCGATGCGGAAAAAATTCGGCGACGTAGCGATGGTGCTGCACGGCTTTCGGGGCAAACCGCAGCAGGCTGCGCAGTTGCTCGGCCAGGGGTTCTGGCTGTCGTTCGGTCCGCTGTTCAACGCCGAAAGCCTGCGCATGGCTTTCGAGGCGGGCCGTATGTGCCTCGAGACCGACGACAGCGGCCTCAGCATCCGTGAGGTTTACGAACGGGCCTCGAGTGCGCTGAGCATCTCGCCCACCGACATCCCAGTGCCTGGCACCTTCTGGCGCTGAGCAATCTGGGCCAAAGGGCGGAGCACGAACAAGCGCTCGTGCATGAGCGGATGCGGAATCTTGAGGTCAGGCTCGCTGACGGTGAGGTCGCCGCAGAGCAGCAGGTCGATGTCAATCAGGCGGTCGTGGTAACCGCCGTCGGTGCTCTTGCGGGTGCGACCCAGACAGCGTTCGATTTCCTGGGTCTTCAGGAGCAGTTCGTGGGGCGAAAGCGTGCTGTGCAGCCCCAGACAAAGATTAAGAAATGTGTTTTCCGACTCGAATCCCCAGGGTTCGGTCACGAAGAAAGCGGATTGGGACACAACGGTCCCCGTCCGCTTTTGCAGTTCACTGACGGCGCGTCGAAGATTCTTCTCCTTGTCGCCCAGATTGGTGCCGAGGCTGAGGTAGAATACAGACCCTCTCCCCTGCCCCTCCCTTGTAGGGCGGGGAGTAGTTGCTTTATGAATAAGATTGTCCATTTCCATTGTTTACAAAAGTAACTACTCCCCGCCCTACAAGGGAGGGGTAAGGGGAAGGGTCCTCTCTTCAAATAATCAGCAGGCAGTCGCCGTAGGTGCCGAATTTGTAGTCGCCCTTCAGCGCCTCGTCGTAGGCCTTCATCACGTTGTCGTATCCGCCGAAGGCGCAGGTGAGCATGAGCATCGTGGAGAGCGGCTGCTGGAAATTGATGAGGAACGAGTTGCACACCTGGAATTCGTAGGGCGGGAAGATGAAACGGCTGGTCCATCCCTCAAACTCCTTCAGTATGCCGCCCGGACCGGCTGCGGTTTCCGAGGCACGCAGCACCGTCGAGCCGACGGCGCAGATGCGTCCGCCCTTCTGCTTCGTTGCGTTCACCATGTCGCAGGCCTCCTGCGGCACCCTCATCTGTTCGCTGTCGGTCTTGTGCTTGGTCAGGTCCTCGACGTCGATGGTGCGGAAATTGCCCAAACCGGCATGGAGGGTGATGAAGGCCTGGTTCACACCCTTGATTTCGAGGCGCTTCATCAGTTGGCGCGAGAAATGCAAGCCCGACACGGGAGCCGTCACAGCCCCTTCGACGGTGGCGTAGATGGTCTGGAAACGCTCGATGTCCTCGGGTTCGGCCTTGCGGAGAGAGCGCACGTCGTCGGGCAGCGGTGCCTCGCCCAGGGCGTAGAGGGTTTCGCGAAACTCCTCGTGAGGCCCGTCGTAGAGGAAGCGCAGCGTGCGTCCGCGCGAGGTGGTGTTGTCAATCACCTCGGCCACCATCGAGTTGTCTTCGCCGAAGTAAAGTTTGTTGCCTATACGAATCTTTCGGGCCGGATCGACCAGCACGTCCCACAGGCGCTGCTCCTTGTTGAGTTCGCGCAGCAGGAAGACCTCGATTTTGGCGCCTGTCTTCTCCTTGTTGCCGTAGAGGCGTGCGGGAAAGACGCGGGTGTTGTTCAGAATCAGGGTGTCACCCTCGTCGAAGAAATCAATCAGTTCCTTGAAGATGTGGTGTTCTATCTCGCCTGTCTGGCGGTTGAGCACCATCATCTTTGCCTCGTCACGGTTTTCGGGGGGATAGAGCGCAATCTTCTCGTCGGGAAGTTTGAATTTGAATTGTGATAGTTTCATGCGGATATATGTTAAAAATTAAGTGTTCGGAGTTGAGGGCTGTGCCACGCCATGCGCATCGACGTACTGCTCAAACTGGTCGGGGTCGAGACAGTCGGCGAGGCGGTACTGTCCGACGCGCGTGCGGATGAGGCCCGAGAGGTAGGCGCCTGTGCCGAGGGCTTCACCGATGTCGCGTGCCAGGGCACGGATGTAGGTTCCTTTGCTGCACACGACGCGGAGGGTCAGCGTCGGAAAGCCTGTGAGCGGAGGCTGTTGGCGCAGGGCCTGCAGTTGCTCGTCGCTGAGGTGCTTGATGGAGATGGCAGCAGGACGTTCCGTGGCCGGTACAGCGGGTGTGAGGTCGCAGTCGAGGAGTTCGAGTTCGTCGATGACGAGCACCTTCGGTTTCAGTTCCACGTCTTTCCCCTTGCGGGCCATCTTGAAGGCGCGTTTCCCATCGACCTTGACGGCGGAGAATGCCGGCGGCACCTGCTCGATGCGGCCGACAAAGCGCGGCAGTGTCTGCTCGATCAGTTCGCGGCTCAGGTGGTCGGTCGGGAAGGTCTGGTCCTCCTCCGTCTCGCGGTCGAACGAAGGCGTCGTGGCCCCCAGGCGGAGTTGGGCGATATACTCCTTCGTGCCGGCCTGGAGCGTGTCGATCTGCTTCGTCGCCCGTCCTGTGCAGACGATGAGGACACCTGTGGCCAGGGGGTCGAGCGTACCAGCGTGTCCGACCGCCAGTTTCTTCGTTCCGAGGCGGTTGCACAGGATGCCGCGGACACGTGAGACGACGCGGAACGACGTCAGCGCATAGGGCTTATTGAAGCAGAAGATACAGCCTTCGTGGGGAGTCAACATATTCTATGTGAAAAATAGTTGCCAGACAATCGTGGCGAGGCCGACGATGGCGCAGTAGATGGCGAAATAGATGAGTTTGCCGCGACGCACGATGCCAATCATCCAGCGGCAGGCGAGGCAGCCTGTGACGAAGGCAGCGACGAAACCCACCAGGAGGGCCGGCGTGCTGATGCCGGCCATCGCCTGTTCAACGCCCATTTCAGCGATTTTCTTCACGTCGAGCAGGGCTTCGCCGAGGATGGGCGGAATGACCATCAGGAACGAGAACTGCGCGAGGCGCTCCTTCTTGTTGCCGAGGATGAGGCCCGTGCCGATGGTCGAGCCGCTGCGCGAAAGTCCGGGCAGCACGGCGCAGGCCTGTGCGATGCCAATGACGAAGGCATCGACGAGCGAGATGTGCTCCTTCTGGCGCGGTTTGGAAAAATAGGAGAAGGACAGCAGGCAGGCTGTCACCAGCAAGCAGATGCCGACCACCAGCAGGCTGTCGAACATCGCTTCGACCTGGTCCTTGAAGCAGAGGCCGACGACGCCGACGGGAATCATCGACACGAGGATGGCGAGCACGTAGTTCTGCTCCTCGTTCAGTGTGCGGATGCCGTAGGTAGAGGGCACAATCTGGTTGCCCGTCTTGAAGAGTCCGCGGAAAATCCATTCGATTTCCTTCCACAGAATCACCAGCGTGGAGAGCACGGTGGCGACGTGTACGGCAATCGTGAATGTCATCACTTTGTCGGGGTCCTCCACACCGAGCAGAGCGCCGGCGAGGGCCAAGTGGCCGCTCGACGAAACGGGCAGAAACTCGGTCAGCCCCTGAAAGATGCCCATGATGAGGGCTTGTAGCCAATCCATTGTAAGAGTGAAAAGTGTAAAGTTAAAAGTGAAAAATTAAAGAGTGAACAGTGAAAAAATGCAGGGTTGGGCGTGAGTGAAATACCGGCGCAGTGGTACGGATGTTTCAGCACAGTGGTACGAAAGTTTCAGCGCGCTGGTACAACTGTACCAACGCAGTGGTACTCATCTTGGTACGACGCTGTGTCCGCCGTGCGGCTTCACTCGGCCTTGCGATGCGGCTTGCGCCACAGGATGGCAAACACCTCGAAGAGGAAACCGAAGAGGCACACCATCGGACCGACGACAATGCGGCGGGTCGAGAAGATGTCGGGTTCGAAGGCCTGTTCGGTGGTCGAGGGGCCCGTCATGAGGGCGAAACCGATGATGACAATGACGAATCCTACGATGAGCAGGATGTAGTTCATTCGGCTGAAAGCAAAGTTTTTTTCCATTGTTATGTGAATTATTAGACGTGGTAGAGTTCGTTGGAGGTCATGCGGAGATAGCGTGAGAGCGAACCGTAGGTGCAGAGCAGCGTGATGAGCAGTCCGAACACCAGGACGCTGCCACCCACGATGAGCAGCACCTCGAGGTTGACGACGGTGTTGATCTCTGGCTCAAACTTACGCAGCCAGTGGTAGCCGAAGTAGAGCAAGGCATCGGCGGCGATGGCCGACACCACACCGAGCAGCAGGGCCCGCTTGAGGAAAGGCCGGCGGATGAAGCCCCACGACGCACCGACAAGTTTCATCGTGTTGATGGAGAAACGGCGGCTGAAGATGGTGAGGCGCACAGTGTTGTTGATGAGTTGGAACGAAATGTACGTGAACAGGGCAGCGATGACGAGCAGCACGAGCGAAAGTTTCCGGATGTTGTCGTTCACCGCCTGCAACAGTTCTTTCTGGTAGAGCACGTCCATCACTCGGCTGTCGGCCTTCAGGCGGCGGACAATGCGGCTGAGACTGTCGTTGTTGGCATAGTCGGCCTTCATCTTCAGTTCAAACGACGCTGTGAACGGGTTGTAGCCGATGAACTCCGAAGGGTCGGTGCCCATCGCCTCCGTCTGCTCGCGCAGCGCATCCTCCTTCGAGATGTACTGCAGCGACTTGACGCACGGCATGTCCTTCAGGTCGGCCCGCAGCACCTTGATGGAGTCCTGCGAGAGGTCGTCGCTGATGAGCACGGTGACGTTGATGTTCTCGCGGACATAATTCGACAAGTTGTGCGCAATCAGCATGAACAGCACGAACATACCGAGCAGCACCAGCACGAGCGTAGTGCTGATGCACGAGGTCATAAACTGCGTGCTGAAGAAAGACTCACCCCGGCCTCCTCTCCGTCGGGAAAGGGATGTGGTTGCAGGGTGGTTGGAGTGATGGTTCATTATCTTTGAATTAAGCGAGTGACTGACTACTCCCCTCTCCCGTCGGAGAGGGGGAGGGGGTGAGGCTTTCGCCCTGCAGCGTGGCCGACGAAGCGCCGGTGATGCGCACCTGCACCAGGTCGCCGATGCGATGGGTGCCGCGGTCGAAGACGACTACCTTGTTCTGGCTCGTGCGGCCAAAGAGTTGCTGGCGCGAACGCTTGCTCACACCCTCGACGAGCACCTCATATTCACGGCCGATGTCCTTGTGGTAACTCTCGGCACTGAGTTCGTTCTGCAGGGCAATCAGTTCGTTCAGACGATGCAACTTCACCTCCTCGGGCACGTCGTCGGGCAGGTGGCGCGAGGCGTACGTACCAGGACGTTCGGAATACTTGAACATGAAGGCGGAGTCGTAGCCCACCTCGCGCATCAGCGAGAGCGACTGCTGGTGGTCCTCCTCCGTTTCAGAGTGATAGCCGACGAAGATATCGGTGGTGATGCTGCAGTCGGGCAGGATGCGGCGTATGGCAGCCACACGGCCGAGGTACCACGCGCGGGTGTATTTTCGGTTCATCAGCCCGAGGATGCGGTCGCTGCCGCTCTGGACGGGCAGGTGAATGTGTCGGCACAGGTTGGGGTGGCGTGCCATGACTTCCAGTGTCTCGTCGCTCATGTCCTTCGGATGCGACGTCGTGAAACGGATGCGCAGTTGGGGATAGGCTTCAGCGACAAGGTCGAGCAACTGGGGAAAGGAAACCGACCCACACAGGTACGAATTCACATTCTGCCCCAGCAGTGTGACCTCCTTGTAGCCACGGGCGGCGAGGTCGCCGACTTCGCGCAGGATGCTCTCGACGTCGCGGCTGCGTTCGCGGCCCCGGGTGTAGGGCACGATGCAGTAGTGGCAGAAGTTGTTGCAGCCGCGCATGATGCTGACGAAGCCCGAGATGTGGTTGGCATGGATGCGGCTGGGCAGGACGTCGCGGTAAGTCTCGGTGGTCGAGAGTTCGACATTGATGGCCGGCTGTCCGCACTCGGCTGCGGCGAAGAGTTCGGGCAGCGAGAGGTAGGAGTCCGGTCCGGCCACGAGGTTGGCGTGGTGGTTGCGGATGAGGTCGTCCTGCACACGTTCGGCCATGCAGCCCACGACGCCGATGATGAGTCCGCGCCCCTTGCGGCGGTTGCGCTCGGCATTGAGGGCGTCGAGACGGTGCAGGATTTTCTGCTCCGCATTGTCGCGCACCGAGCAGGTGTTCAGCAGCACGGCGTCGGCCTCGTCGAGGCTGTCGCACGTCTCGTAGCCAGCCATTTTCATCACCGAGGCGATGACCTCGCTGTCGGCCACGTTCATCTGGCAGCCATAAGTCTCGATATAGAGATGTTTCATTCGGAAAAGTCCTTTTCTGTTCTTTCTACGCTGAAATTCACTTTCGCCACCGTGGCGGCCGAGGTGCATACCACCCCTAATTTAATGAATTTCAGTGCAAAGGTACGAATAAAAGGATATAATGGAAAACAAAAAACGGGTTTTTTGTCGGAATTGCCCGAAAAAAGGCGCAAAAGGAGGCGAAAAACTCGGTCGCGGCGGAACAAGAATTGCTGCGCAGCGGTATTTTCATTCCGATGCCGTACCAAATCCGTACCTCCGCAGTGGTACAACTGTACCAACGCAGTGAAACAAAAGTACCGGCGCAGTGGTACGACGATACCACTGCGCCGGTACAAACGTGCCAACGCAGCGCTACATTTTCCGGAACACGCTCCAGACGAGCGGAACGGCCAGCACGAAGGTGCAGACGTCGCTCACGGCCTGGCACATCTCGACACCCTGCAACCCGAACCACTGGGGCAGCACGAGGATGAGGGGAATGAAGAAAAGGCCGCGACGCGCCGAGGCCATGAGGTTGGCCTTCAGCGGATGGTTGATGGTTTGCATCATCATGTTCGACAACAGGATGAAGGCACCGATGGGATAGGTGTAGAGTTGGTAGCGGAGGGCTTCGCTGCCGATGCGGATGACGTCGGGGTCGTCGCGGAACAGGGCAATGATCTGCTCAGTGAAAAGAAAGCCCAAGACGGTGCACACGATGAGGAAGGCCGTGCCGACCTTCACACAGAACCAGAAGCCCTGCTTCACTCGGATGAAAAGCCGGGCGCCGTAACTGAATCCGCACAGCGGCTGGTAGCCCTGTCCGAGGCCGATGATGATGCTATAGACGACGAACGTGATGCGTCCGACAATCGACATTGCCGCCACGGCAGCGTCGCCATAGCCGGCAGCCATGAGGTTGAGCAGCAGCGTAGCAATTGAACCCAGCCCCTGACGCATGAGCGAAGGGCTTCCGCCGCGGGCAATCTCCCAAAGCATGTGGACAGTTGACCCTCCCCTTTGGATTCTCGGCCCGATATTTCCCTCCCTGTGGCTGAGCCACAGCAGGAGCACGAAACTGCACGCCTGGCCCAGCACCGTGGCCAGGGCTGCACCACTGATGCCCAGGTGGCAGACAAAGATGAGCAGGGGGTCGAGCAGGACATTGAGCACGGTGCCGGTGACGATGCCGTACATCGCCCAGCGTGCATTGCCCTGAAATCGCATCTGGTTGTTGAGCACCATCGCTCCGATGTTGAGCGGCGTGCCCAGCAGAATGATGGCAAGGTAACGCTCGGTGTAGGGCAGGATGGTTGGGGTGGAGCCGAGCCAGCGCGACAGCGGAGTGAGCAGCAAGAGGCAGACGGCTGCCATGACGACGCCGAAGACGAGGGCGCTGAAGAAGCCCGTCGAGGCCATGCGGACGGCCTCGTCGCGGCGGCGTGCCCCAAGCATTCGCGACATATAGTTGCCGCTGCCGTGGCCGAAGAAGAAGGCGAAGGCCTGGAACACCGAAAGCACGGCAAAGCAGATGCCCACCGCCGCCGTGGCCTGTGTGTCGATTTGTCCGACGAAAAACGTGTCGGCCAGCGAGTAGAGGCTCGACGTGAGCATAGAAATGATGGTGGGCACGGCCATCGTGCCCACCACCCGGGGAATGCTGCCGTGGGTCAGCAGTTCGTAGTTACTTTTCACGGCTGTTTGCCGATGTAGGCGAGGATGCCGCCGTCAACGTAGAGGACGTGACCGTTCACTGCGTCCGAGGCGTGGCTGGCCAGGAACACAGCCGGGCCGCCCAGTTCTTCGGGTTCGAGCCAGCGGCCTGCGGGCGTCTTGGCACAGATGAACGAGTCGAACGGATGGCGCGAACCGTCAGGCTGGCGTTCGCGCAGCGGTGCCGTCTGCGGTGTGGCGATGTAGCCCGGGCCTATGCCGTTGCACTGGATGTTGTATCCGCCGTATTCGGAGCAGATGTTGCGTGTGAGCATTTTCAGACCGCCCTTTGCAGCCGCATAGGCGCTGACGGTTTCGCGGCCCAGTTCGCTCATCATCGAGCAGATGTTGATGATCTTACCCTCGCGACGCTCCATCATCTCGGGCAGCACGGCTGCGCTGACGATGTAGGGAGCCACGAGATCGACGTCGATGACCTGCTGGAACTCTGCGCGCTTCATCTCGTGCATGGGGATGCGCTTGATGATGCCGGCGTTGTTGACGAGGATGTCGATCTGGCCAACTTCCTTGTGGATCGTCTCGACAAGGGCCTTGACGGCCACTTCGTCGGTCACGTCGCACACGTAGCCGTGGACATTCTCGATGCCTGCTTCCTTGTAGTTGTTCAAGCCACGTTCGAGGGCAGCCTCGTTGATGTCGTTGAAGACGATGTTCTTGATGCCGGCTGCGACGAATGCCTTCGCAATGTTGAAGCCGATGCCGTAAGACGCACCTGTGATCCAGGCGTTCTTACCTTCGAGTGAAAAAGGATTAGCCATAATTGTGAATTTTAGGGTTTCTTCCTGCAAAGTTATCGGTTTTTTTGCAGACGAGGAAGGAAAGCACAGAGTTTTTTTGGAAAAACTTGTTTTCGGACAGCATTTGGGCCGCTGCCGAAGGGCGTTCTGAAGAGCAGCGGAGCGCAGTCGGACAGAATTTCGTCCGCAGTTGAAAAAAATTTCGTCTGCGGACGAAATAAAAATGGACTGTGGACGAAATTTTTTTCGTCTGCGGACGAAATTCGGCCCTTCTCAACCTGCTGACTGCCAGGGGCACAAAAACAGCATCGCCGGACAGCACGACGACTGCCCGGCGATGGGAAAAATCAATGCAAAATGTTTGAGTCGGAATTACTTGCGAAGCATCTTCGTTGTCTTGGTCGAACCATCGGCCATGCGAGCCACGCGAATCACAACGCCCTTAGCATCGGCTGTCGTCTGACGGCCCTGCAGGTCGAAGTATTTCACGCTCTTAGCCGTTTCGGCAGCGATTTCGTCGATGCCGACAGCCTCCCAGTAGGGTGCGAGGTCCATCCAAGAGACATTCGATTCGTGACGCTCGCCACCACCGTAGTAAACGCTCTGGATACCAATCTTCTGCCATGCGGTGAAGTCTTCAGCGTAAACATAGAGACGGTCGGGGTAGATGTCCCAATCATCGGAGAAAGTCAGGGGAATCTCCGTCATGCTTTCCTCAATCTCTGTGTAATCGCTGGGGTCGCAGGTGTACTGGAACTGTCCGTCGGCGGTTTCAACCCAGAAGATGTAGCAGAGTTTGCTGGCCAGCAGGTCGTTGCCGTCTGTATCAACAGTCGGAATGTCGAATTTAACAACAGGATAATTGGTTTTGTTGACGTCGAGGTTCACAGTGGTGATTTCAGGATCGGCCGGCGTAGCAGCAATGTCATTCATCTTCGTCAGAACCACGTCGCTGAACTCCTCAAAGTCATAATAGGAACCTTCCAACTCGGCAAGGGTCGAGAATGCGCTGGCGGTAAACTCGTTCTTGACGGCATCGAAAGCGAAGGTCACTTCATTGTTGAAGACGTTGTATTCATTAATAGTGAATGTATTCCAGTCAATGGCTTGATAGACACCCAGATATTCAGCAGCAGGGATGGTGAGGACATTGTCCGTCATCGTGCCGACAACCCAAGCCTCGGGGCAGGCTTCGCTCAGACCCTGGATGTAAACCTGGTCGTCAACGAAGGCAACGAAAACGTGGCGCTCAACCTCTTCGGTCACTTCCTGAGTCTCGCCAGTCGGCTCACCAGTCTCTTCGTCAACGACGTCCTCGTTGTAGGTAGTCGTAGCACGGAACATGTACTCCTCAACTTCGGCACCTTCGGGAAGTACGATGAGTTCGGGCTCAGCCTCCTCTGCGAGGTAGTACACGTTGATGCCCTCGATGTAGGCCTGTCCGGCAGGAGTGAGGCCGGTCGGAACCGTGAAGACAACTTCGTTGGCTTCGCCTTCCCATGTGGCTGTGGTCTCCTCGACGCTGAACTCGCCTTCGTCCGAAGCCAGTTCGATGTCAACGCGGCTGCCCAGGAGCAGTTCGATCTTGGCGATGGGGTAGTCGGGCGAACTGATGGTCAGCGTGTTGCCGGCATACATACGGACAGCCTCGCCCTTCGTGTTGTAGAACTTCGGCTGATTTTTGCCGTCTGCCTGAGCAAAGAGGCCAGTAATGCCGTCGTCTGGGCTGATGACGATGTCGGTCACCTCTTCGGCGTTTTCATATCCCTGCTCGGCTGCAACCCACTGTGCTTCCTTAGCGTCGATTTCTTCGGGCACATACCAGATGATTTCGGTCTGGTTCGAGGCGTCGCCGCCGGTATAGACGCTCTGCACGCCCATTGTGTCGTAGTCGAAGTCGAAGTTCAGATAAACCACCTTGTAACCGCCGCTCATCGCGAAGTCATAGTCGTCATTAAGAGTGTAGGGGATGACACTGATGTCCTCATCAAGGTTCTGATAGAGGGAGGCAGGATAACTGAGTTGGGTAATCTCGCCGTCTTTCTGTCCGTAGATGATGTAGAACAGTTTGCTCTCCTTCAGCAGGTTGCCTTCAACATCGACGTTGGGAACATCGACTACAATAGCACCATAGCCGTTGGTGGCGTTGTAGGGATTAATCTTGATGACGGAGGGGTCGGCCGGCATGGCTGCAACGTCCTCGATGACGGGGAACTCAAACACGGCGGTTTCATCGTTGAGGGTAATCGATGTCTCGTTATACAAGCCGTAAATGGAAGTGCCTGCATAGATGCACCATTGGCCGCTGAACTGCAGGATGTTTTTACTACCCTCGCCAGTCACGGTCTCCAGATGATAATCTGCTGTCAGTCCCGAGAAGTTGATATAGCCATAACTGCTGCCGCCATAGAACAATGGCTGCTCCAGCACTTGGAAGACGTTGTCCTCCTTCATGTTAATGTCGAGACCCGTGCCGTAGTCGCCGAAGTTGAACACTGTGGTGACATAGGTCTGAGTGTCCTGCATGACATACACGTCAAAAGTCGATTGAGTTGCAGGATCAGATTCATTTCCGACGGTCCACATGGTCATCGTGGCGTTCGGCTCAGCGATGAACAGGGTGGAGAAGTAGTCGGTGTAGGTGTAGCCGGCATAAGTGCCTTCGCCACCGATTACACCGGCCCATACCTCGTTGATCGAAATGGAACCGTCGGCATTGAGTTGACCCGTCAGCGGTGCTTCGGGATTCTCAGCGTTGGTCAGCACGATTGGGCCGTAGTCGGATTCCAACATTGTCTGACCGGCTGCAATCTCAAAACTTGCGGACAACAGGTCCACAGTGGCATTGACGGGCACGTCGGCTCCTTCGAACATACCTACGATGCTGATGGTCGTTGCATCCACGAGGTTGAGGGTGACCATCGAAGCAGCATAGGGAGCCTGCGATGGTTCCAGTTCGCCATTGCTGTTCGCTTTGAAGGACATGCTGCACATCATGGCCTCCAACGGCCAACTGATGTCGCCAAGACCTGCCTTCTTCGGGGCTTTCTTCGCCTTCAGCGCAGCCACTTTGCCCGTCTGGGGCTGGACCACTGCCTGGAAAGGCTTGATGCTCGGAGTGCGCTGCAATTCGGTCGTCGGCTGCATCGCGTCACGGCTACAAGAGCCGCAAGAAGCATAAGAGTAAATCTTTTCTTCATAAGCAATTTGAATTTAATGAAACAATATTTGAGTGAATCTCTAATATCTATTTATCGTTTATAAAATAAAATAGGTACGCGCGCACGTCATGACCTACAGGTTCGCAAAAACCATGAAAAACATCTGCAAAGTTACGACTTTTCAATAAAACCGACAAATAAAATGCAAAAATATTACATTTTCTGCATAATATTTAGCAATTTCGAAGAATTTGCACCTCGTTTTTCATCGGGGACAAGAATGAACGGATTGAATAATAATCCTTTTAATCCGTGTAATCTGCGGTTAAAAAAGACATGCGGAATTTGAAATCATCATTTTATGAGATTGATGTCAGGATTGACGTGTCAAAGAGCATCACCCGCCATCTGTCGCCTCGTCCTCACCACTCGTCATGCCCGACAAAAGAACGGCGTACCAACTTTTGTACCACTGCGCTGGTACAACCGTACCACCGCAGTGAAACAAAAGTACCACCGCAGTGGAAATAATTGGCAATCATACAAAAGATGACCCGCTGTTCCACGATAGATGTCAAAGGCTTGCAGGGAACTCCGCACGGTTCAGCGCAGCAGCGCCGTGAGTTCGTCGAGCGTCGAGACACGCGACATCAGCGTCTCCCACGGACGACCGACCACTCCCCTACCCTTCAGTTCGTCGAGCCACGCAAACAGGCCGTCGTAGAAACCGTCGATGTTCCAGAAAATCGTGCGCTTCGCGTGCATCCCGACC
>ONXQ01000022.1 GCA_900321835.1 uncultured Prevotellaceae bacterium | reverse complement strand
GTAACTTATTGTGAATAAACTAAATATAATTGGCATTTTCTAATGGCGGTCATTAGAAAATGGAATGGAATAGATCTCTAATGACCGATTTGGGTTTAACGATGCAAAGTTACGCATTTTTCACTAATCTGCCAAGAAAAGGGAGAAAAAACTGACCATCATCCGTTTTTCGATATACGTTTCAGCATATCTTCATCCATCAGTTTGATTTTTCTGCCATCAATGGCTATCAAGCGCTCTGCAGCGAAAGCCGACAAGGTACGGATGGCATTGGAGGTTGTCATATTGGAGAGATTGGCAAGGTCTTCACGAGACAAATAGATGCTGAGCGTTGCGCCATCCTCCTCCAATCCGTAAGTGTCGCGGAGAAAGAGAAGCGACTCGGCCAATCGGCCCCGTATGTGCTTCTGCGTCAGCGAAACAGTGCGTTGGTCTGAAAGTCCCAAATCAACCGACAACTGCTTGACAAAGTAGAGCGCCAGTTGTATGTTTTCTGACATCCAACGCTCAATATTCTCCATCGGAATCCGGCAAATGACCGACGCTTCGAACGATGCTGCGCCCGTCACATAGTTTTGATTTGCAAAATAAGCACGGTAGCCAAAATTTTCCGAGGCCTTCAGAACACGGACAATTTGTGTCCGGCCCCCCACACCTTCCTTAAAAATCTTTACTTTCCCTTTCAGCACACACAACATAAAGCGAGGCACGTCACCCTCTTCGTAGATAGGCTGGTTCTTCTTGAAACGCAATACAGTCAGAACCTTGCGCAACTCCTCCACTTGTTGCTGCGTCAACAGATGGGAGATGTCCAAATGGTCAATAACCTCTTGCACTGAAAGTGATTCTTTCTTTACCATGAAATGACTTAAAGATTTTTCGGCGTGCAAAGTTAAAGGAAAAAGAAGAATCCTGCAAGAAAAACTTTCAAAAAAATCTGCTATACAACATATTTATCCACTTTTTTTGAGGAAATAGACAAAAGAGGAAACACATTTTCCTACTTTTTTTTGTGAAGTTTGCAGAAAATGCGTAATTTTGAGGGATGAAAACTAAACAACCATGAATAATTCTAAAACTATGAGCTATTTACGTTATGACAAAACCCTGATGACCAATTTGCAGGAGTCTCTGCCAAAGGAAATCCTGCGGACCAATCGTTCAGGTGCGTACTCTTGCTCGTCAATCGTTGACTGCAATACGCGTAAATATCACGGTTTGTTGGTAGTTCCTGTGCCCGAGTTGGACGACGAGACGCATGTCCTGCTGTCTTCGCTTGACGAAACGGTCATCCAGCACGGTGCCGAATTCAATCTCGGCATCCACCGTTATCAAGGCGGTGTGTACTCACCTAACGGACACAAATACATCCGCGAGTGTGAATGGGACAAAGTGCCAACAACCATCTACCGCGTCGGCGGTGTGATATTGAAAAAGGAGAAAGTTTTCCAGCATTTCCACAACCGTGTGCTGATTCGTTACACACTGCTCGATGCCCATTCGGTCACGACGTTGCGTCTGCGGCCGTTCCTTGCGTTCCGCCGTGCCAACAGTCTTACGCATGAAAACGCGATGGCTCGCCGTGACTATCAGGAATGTGACGGCGGAATCAAGACACGCATGTATGACGGTTATCCTGACCTCTATATGCAGGTGAGCAAAAAGGCAGAATGGGTATTCACCCCCAACTGGTACAAGGGCATTGAATATCAGCGCGAACTGGAACTTGGCTACGAATACCTCGAAGACCTTTATGTTCCTGGCTACTTCGAGTTCAACATCAAGAAAGGCGAGAGCATTGTCTTTGCCGCGGGCGTTGAAGAACTGAAAATGCGCACTGCGAAGAAAGTCTTTGACGACGAAGTCGAAGTACACAAGTCGCGAGACAGTTTCCAGCAATGCCTCATCAACGCTGCCCACCAATTCCATTATGAAAAAGACGGCGAGAACTACATCATTGCCGGCTATCCCTGGTTTAAGACTCGGGCACGCGACACCTTTATTTCTCTGCCAGGCCTCACCCTTTCCTGCGGCGAAGTGGAATACTACGAGCAGGCCATGAAGACCGCAGAGAAAGCCATCGACGACTTTATTGCAGGCCGTCCCGTGTCGGTCAAAATCTACGAGATGGAGCATCCCGATGTGCTGTTGTGGGCAGTATGGTGCATTCAGCAGTACGCCAAGTTTGTTTCCACCGAAAAGGCGGCTGAGAAATACGGCCATCTCGTCGATAAAATTGTCACCTTCATCACAGAGGGCAAGCATCCCAACCTCACTGTCCACGACAATGGACTCCTCTATGCAAATGGGCGCGAGCAGGCCATCACCTGGATGAACTCCTGCATAAACGGTCATCCTGTCGTTCCCCGTTCGGGCTACATTGTAGAAATCAATGCGCTCTGGTATGACGCGCTGTTGTTCAATGCAGAGTTGCTCGACCTCCAGAAACGGATGAAAGAATCGGCCGAGTTCACCAAACTGGCTGACAAGGCTGGTATTTCCTTCAAGCAGACATTCCTCAACCACCACGGTTACCTGCTCGACTACATCGACGGCGACTACATCAGTTGGAGCGTACGTCCCAACATGCTGATTGCCGCCTCGCTCCATTACACACCTCTGACAAAACCAGAGAAGAAGCGAATCTTCGACATCTGCACAAAGGAACTGCTCACTCGCAAGGGCATCCGCAGCCTTTCGCCGAAGAGCGGCGGCTACAACCCCATCTACGAAGGCGGTCAGCAGCAGCGCGATGCCGCCTATCATCAAGGCACGGTGTGGCCCTGGCTCGCCGGTTTCTATCTTGAGACCTGTATGCGCATCTATGGCATGTCGTCTTTCTCCTTCATGGACCGCATCTTTGTGGGACTTGAAGAGGAGATGAACTTCCATGCCATCGGCACCCTACCCGAACTCTTCGACGGAAACCCGCCGTTCCACGGACGTGGCGCCCTTTCCTTCGCCATGAATGTGGCCGAAGTCTTGCGTATCTACACACTGATGAATCGTATGTTTAATCTTTAATAAGGAGGTAGAAAAGATATGAAAGTTCTCATGTTCGGATGGGAGTTCCCACCCAAAATCTACGGCGGACTTGCCGTGGCTTCCTACGGCATCACGAAGGGACTGAGTCTTCAGCCCGATGTCGAAACCATCTTCTGCCTCCCCAAGCCCTGCGGCGAAGAGGAGAAATTCCTGCGCATTGTCGGCATGAATCAGGTGCCCATCGTCTATCGCGACCACGACTGGAATTATGTCAATTCGCGTATGCCGAACTACATGTCGGCCGATGATTACTACCGCTATCGCGACCACATCTACGCGGATTTTTCCTACATGAACACCAACGACATGGGCTGTATGGAGTTTGCCGGCGGCTATCCTGGCAACCTGCACGACGAAATCAACAACTTCAGCATCATCGCCGGAGTTGTGGCGCGTGCCGAGCAGTTCGACATCATCCATGCCCACGACTGGCTCACCTACCCTGCTGGCGTTCATGCCAAACTTGTCAGTGGAAAACCACTCTGCATCCACGTTCATGCGACCGACTTCGACCGTTCGCGCGGTAAGGTCAACCCGACGGTCTATTCCATCGAGAAGAATGGTATGGATCACGCCGACTGCATCATGTGTGTCAGCGAACTGACCCGCCGCACCGTCATCAATGAATACCACCAAGACCCGTCGAAGGTCTTTGCCGTGCACAATGCGGTCTATCCCCTTTCGCAAGAGTTGCAGGACATTCCGCGTCCCGACCATTCGAAGGAGAAAGTGGTTACCTTCCTCGGACGCATCACCATGCAGAAGGGACCGGAATACTTTGTCGAGGCCGCTTCGCTCGTGCTTCAGCGCACACGCAACATCCGTTTCTGCATGGCAGGTTCGGGCGACATGCTTGATGCCATGATCAACATGGTAGCCGAGCGCGGCATTGCCGATCGTTTCCACTTCCCCGGTTTCATGCGCGGCAAACAGGTGTATGAATGCTACAAGGACAGCGATGTGTTTGTCATGCCCTCGGTGTCCGAGCCTTTCGGTATTGCACCCCTCGAGGCCATGCAGTGCGGCACGCCCAGCATCATCTCGAAGCAGTCAGGGTGCGGCGAGATTCTCACCAACGTCATTAAGACCGACTACTGGGACATCCACGCTATGGCCGACGCCATCTATGCCATCTGCACCTACCCCAGCCTCTTCAAGTACCTTCAGGAAGAAGGCCTGAAGGAGGTCAACGAAATCACATGGGAAAAGGTCGCCTTGCGCATCCGCCGTCTCTACGACCAGACCATCGAGCGTTTCTACAAGTAACTCCCATAAAACCCATTAACCCCATAAAATCCATAAAAACAACAATGAAAACAATATGCCTCTACTTTGAGATGCACCAGATTATCCATCTCAAACGATATCGTTTCTTCGACATTGGTCGCGACCACTACTACTACGACGACTATGAGAACGAGCGCTCCATCACCGACATCGCAGAGCGCAGTTATGTGCCGGCCCTCAACACCCTCATCGCGATGGCACGCGAGAACGGAAAGTTCTTCAAGGTTGCCATTTCGCTCTCCGGCGTAGGTCTCGAGCAACTGGAACTCCATGCGCCCCAGGTCATCGACCTCCTGCAGGAACTCAATGCCACCGGCTGTGTCGAATTCCTCTGCGAGCCCTACAGCCACGGCCTTGCAGCCCTCGGCAACGAAGACAGTTTCCGTGAAGAGTGCTTACGTATGCGCGATAAGATTAAGGAACTCTTTGGCAAGGCACCAAAGGTGTTCCGCAACTCCTCGCTCATCTACAGCGATGAAATCGGTGCCCAGGTTGCCGCCATGGGCTTCAAGGGTATGCTCACCGAAGGGGCCAAGCACATTCTCGGCTGGAAATCGCCCCATTTCGTCTATCACAACGCCCTCAACCCCAACCTCAAACTCCTGCTGCGCGACTACAAACTCAGCGACGACATCTCCCTGCGCTTCAGCGACTCGTCGTGGAGCGAATATCCGCTCTATGCCGACACCTACATGGACTGGATCGCACAAATGCCCGAAGAGGAGCAGGTCATCAACATCTTCATGGAACTCTCGGCCCTCGGCATCTTCCAGCCGCTGTCGTCCAACATCCTCGAATTCCTCCACGCCCTGCCCGAATGTGCCCGTCAGCGCGACATCACCTTCTCCACTCCGTCCGAACTCTGCAAGCAGAAATCTGTCGCAGCCCTCGAAGTGGCCTACCCCATCAGTTGGGTGGACGAAGAGCGTGACACCTCCTGCTGGCTCGGCAACGCCATGCAGCGTGAGGCATTCAACAAACTCTACAGCGTGGCCGACCGTGTGCGCATCTGCACCGACCGCCGCATCAAGCAGGACTGGGACTATCTGCAGGCATCGAACAACTTCCGCTTCATGACCACCAAGCCCGCCTCCGTGGGCCTGAACCGTGGCATCTACGACAATCCCTACGATGCCTTCACCAACTACATGAACATTCTCGGTGACTTCATCAACCGCGTCAACTCGCTCTATCCGGCCGACATCGACAACGAAGAACTCAACTCGCTGCTGACCACCATCAAGAACCAGGGTGAGGAAATCGAGCAGAAGGACAAGGAAATCGAGCGTCTGCAAAAGTTGCTCGACAAGTATCAGCCTTCGGAAACGGCCAAGACGGCTCCTGCACCTAAAGCCGTCAAAAAGGCTGCGCCCAAGAAGGCTGAAGCCAAGCCTGCCGCGAAGAAAGCCGCTCCTGCTGAAAAGAAGAAACCGGCTGCTCCGAAGTCTGCTCCGAAAGCGAAGAAGAAGTAAAACTAAATCAACACCTACATTTTCTTCTGTTTTTCCGTCCCCGGCATCCTGCATGTCGGGGATTTCTTTGTACCAGAAAAAGTACCACTGCGTTGGTACGACTGTACCAATGCGCTGGTACGACCGTACCACTGCGGTGAAATTCCAGTTTCACTGCGGTGGTACTTTTGCCCGAGCGTACTCCACTTTTATTGAAAGTCAATGATGTTGACCCCACGTTGAAATAACATCCAACAAACAAGTCCAGAACTCAATTTCAGCCATTTAATTCGGTCAAAATCACAAAAAAAGGCAGAAAAGTTTTGGCAATATCAGAAAAAATCATTTACTTTGTACGGATTTATAGGACTAACTACGATTCTTCGACACACGTTAAGGAACAATTCAATTATTTATCTATTATTTATTAACCCTAAAACTAATTGTCTTATGAGAAAAATCTACTCATTGGCAGTGCTGCTGGCGTTGATGCTGGCAAGCACAACAGCACGTGCTCAGGACGCCGACTTCACGAGCAGCGTGACTGTGGAGTATTGGGCATCCAACGGGTATGCTTCAACCCCTGTGACGTTTGCCTTGACAAGCGTGGCAGAGAAGTTGGGCATGACGGCCCAGCAACTCGTCAGCGAACTCGAAACCTCCTACCCGGAGGAAGAGGAGCGTGGCGACTGGCCCGATACCACTATCCCCTTCTCCAGCAAGATGCAGGACGGAACCATCTACTCTGGCAGTTACACCGCCGACGGCTGTGGCTACTGGATGGATGCCAACGGCGACCCTTGCGCTTACGACTCGAACGGTGAGACCTGCAAAATCTTTGACCGTCTCACATGGGACGAAGAGAACCTCATCATCCTGGTGGGCCGTCATCCGGGCCTTTCGACCGAGGGTGGCACGTACACCATCTTCCCGACCTTGACCTACGGGGAGAAGACCGTAGTGTTCAAGATTGACTACACCTACGAAGAGCGCCCCGTTGTAGTCAACGAGACCACCCTCTCGAAACTGAACATCCTGCAAGGCACAACCGTAACGCTGGAACAGGACAAGCGCACCAACTACAATGCCGACAATGTACGCGTTGAAGTTCCCACTCTGCTGTCCGACCTCGGCTTTGCCAGCCAGTCGGAACTCGTGATGCAGGAAGCCCTCTACACACGCGTTTACCTGCACAACAGTATCTCCGATACGTATGAGTGGACCGACTCCGTTTCCAACGAGTCGACCGCAGGTGCTCCCGGTTTCTGGTTTGGCAAGACCTATTCTTACCCCGACGGAGATGATGAGCCCGTCGAAGACAGAACAAATCTGGCCAGCACCCACGACTATGGCACTGAAGGCCTCTTCTATGCCGAAGCCTTTTCCTTTGTCCGCGAAGAAGGCGTTGACTATCTGACCTTCAATGTGGGCCAGTTCCCAAATGCAGCCAGCGATGAAGGCGAGGAATATCATGCTACCGTTTACATTGTCAACGGCACGCTTGCCTACCCCATCAACATCGTCCTGACCATCACGAAGACCGACCACTCGGCCGACCCGAACCTCGAATCCTATGAGAAGGCCGGCGAGATTGCAGTGCTCCTTGAAGGCGAATACGACCCCAGTTACCAAACCATCCATGCGACTATCGACGCTGCAGCAATTGCCGAAGCAATGGGTGCAGAGACTCCCCAGGACCTCCAACTCTGGGTTCGCACGATGGCCGACGGCAACGAACTGAAGCGTAAGAACGACGGCGGACCTTCGGGTGACATCAGTTGGGTAGATGAAGGTATTATGTGGATCAACAACCAGGGTGTCGAAGTGGGTTGGAACAGCAATGCTGCCACCATGATCAGTTATCAGATGCTCAGCAACGGCACTTACACCATCGGTGGTATGGACATGCCCGGCGGCCAGTTCGCAGGCGAAGAGCCCTACACCATGTCTGTCTTCCTCTGCTACCCCGCAGCACAGAAGTATTACGAAGTCATCGTGACACGCCGTGTTTCGGGCGAGGAACGTCCCGAGAAGAAGACGATGGACCAGTGGTCGAGAGCAAAGACCTACACCATCAACTGTCAGGTGATACCTGCTCCTCACGAAGGTGATGATGCTGGTGAACACAAGGCAGGAACCTGCGAACTTCCGCTCGACGACATCATTGCCACTTTGAATCCCGAAAGCACGAAGGACTTGAAACTCTACGCCCAGCGCCCCGTCGAGGGTGAAGAAGAAGCCTATGCAGGCGAAGGCATCACCTTCACGAATTCTTACACTTGCACACCGTATCCTGGCTTCTGGATGGCCGGTGGACAATATCCATCTGGCTATGGAGATTCCGATTCCTATGGTATGACCCTGGATTACAACACAGGTGTTGTAACCATTTGGAACAAGCCCAGCACCCGTACCGTTGGTGACAACTATACAAGTGTCTTCTACCTTGTTGACGAATACACCGGCAAATATGTAGAACTGGTGATGAAAGTCTTCTTCGTCAGCGAAATCATTGAATCCGAAATCGTAGGAGAACAGGACATCGTCATCGCATGGGAAGCAAATGCCGATGGCATTTCCTACGGCGTTGCTGACCTCACTCCGGCCATTGATGGTCTGTTCGAAGGTGACGCTTCGCTGTTCGAGTCTTGCGACTGGCTCGTGGAAGTTGACGGACAGTTCATTCAGACCTCTCTCATGGACATCGAATGGAACGTATTCGACGCAGAAGGTAAGTATCTGGGCAACCAGGACGATGCCGACTTCGGTGAAAAGTACGACAAGAGCGCCTTCACGCTGGGCTTCGACTTCACTGAACAGGCGTTCGGCGTAGAATCCTTCATCGACGGCGGTATGGGTTGGGGCTCTACCGAAGTTGTTAAGACCAACATCGCAATGGACTACAATGGCAAGCGCTGGATTTTCCACTGCTACATTGGCGACAAGGATACCATCGAAACAGGCATCAGCGAAATTGCTGTCAAGGCTGAAAGCAAGAAGGAAGTGTTTGACCTCGCCGGACGTCGCGTCAGCGCTCCTGTCAAGGGTCTCTACATCCTGAACGGCAAGAAAGTGCTTGTGAAATAAAGCATCCCTTCCAAAAGGAAGAACAAAAAAGGCCTCGTTCCCATCGTGGAGCGAGGCTTTTTTTTCTATCTCTAGAAAGTCTGGAACTACTAGATTTTCTAGCAAGTCTAGTTCTTAGTCGTTCTCGGGGCGAAGTTTGCGAACGACTTCACCCGTGCGCCACATCTCGCTGTCGTGCAGCGCCTTCAGTTCTGCCTCAAGGCCTACACGGTAGTCAGGCTTAGAGTTGGCATCAATGCTGATCTGTGCCTCCTGACCTGTGACCACACTGTGGTAGAGTTTCTCAACCACCGGCTTGATGGCATCGTGGAACGGGCCCATCCAGTCGAGTGCGCCACGCTGAGCCGTGGTCGAGCAGTTGGCATACATCCAGTCCATACCGTTCTTGGCGAACAGCGGCATCAGCGACTGTGTGAGTTCCTCAACGGTCTCGTTGAAAGCCTCTGAAGGTGTGTGGCCATTCTCACGGAGCACTTCGTACTGGGCCAGCAGGAGTCCCTGAATAGCACCCATCAGCGAACCACGCTCACCCGTCAAGTCGCTCGTAGCCTCACGCTTGAAAGTCGTCTCAAACAAGTAACCGCTGCCGATTCCGATACCAAAGGCCAGTACCTTCTCTGTGGCACGTCCGCTGGCATCCTGATAGACTGCATACGAAGAGTTCAAGCCACGTCCCTCAAGGAACATAGTGCGCAGGCTGGTACCACTGCCCTTCGGTGCCACCATGATGACGTCGATATCCTTCGGCGGAACCACACCCGTGCGGTCGTTCCACGTAATGGCAAAGCCATGACTGAAATAGAGGGTCTTGCCAGCCGTGAGATAAGGCTTAATCTTGGGCCAGAGTTGCATCTGTGCAGCATCGCTGAGCAACATGCAGACAATCGTGCCGCGCTCGGCAGCCTCCTCCAGCGAGAAAAGCGTTTCGCCGGGCTTCCAACCGTCGGCCACAGCCTTGTCATACGTCTTGCCCTGACGCTGACCCACAATCACGTTGAAACCGTTGTCACGCAGGTTACATGCCTGACCAGGACCTTGCACACCATAGCCGAGAACTGCGATGGTTTCGTTTTTCAACACCTCACGAGCCTTCTCGAGAGGAAATTCTTCGCGGGTCATCACTTCTTCAATGACACCGCCAAAATTCATTTTTGCCATACTGTTAAGTTTTTGAAAAAAAAAGTATTAAGTGATTAAGCGATTGTCTTAAAAACGCAACAGCGCACGAACCACAGGAGTACCACGGTCGCCGCCAGGGATGAAACCTTTGCGCACCTCAACCTCGTAGGCATTGTCGTCCAACTTTCTGCGGAAGAAAGAGAGGAGGTCGCCATAGTAACTCTCCGCCATGTAGGCAATTTCCAGGCGGTGAAGATTTCTGCCGTCTTGGTATGCCTCGAAGGGGAAGAGGTCCATGATGTGCTCAATATACTTGATGCTGTTGACATGTCCATTCATGTCGATGTCGCTGTACTTTGCGTGGTGCGCCTTGACAAAGTCCTCGTCATGGAGCGGACGTACACGTCCCTGAGGTTCGATGGGGCAAGGCTCTTCGGGAATGAGGAACTGCTGGAAGACTTCGCCTTCCATCTGTTCGAGTTGGGCTGGCTGGCGTGTCTCGTAGTCAATCATTGCCCAGATGCTGCGAGCATAGCCATAGACGGTTCCGTCGGTTCCTACGACGGAGAAATTACGGTTGGTGAACAGACGGTAGATGCTTTCAACCCACGTACTCACGCCGATTTCGTCATAGACCCGTGGCATATCGTTCATCTCGATGGCGAGTCGTGAGAGCACCCATGTATAGTGCCGTCCGTTCAAGTCCATCATTCCGAATCCACGCGCCTTCGCATGGTTCTCGGCTGCATTGAGCAGCGTCTTCCCCAACATCGTCCACGTCCATCGCTGCTGAAAGTCAGTGTTGAACGGGTCAACCACTATCTTGGTTGTATCAATCTTCTGAACCATTATGCTTTTATGCTTTATGAATGTCTTTCCTGCTCGCGTTGAGCCAGGTAGTCGTCGAGTTGCTCACGGGTGTCGCGAGTGATGCAGATGCGTCCGGAACGTGCAAACTGGCGTACGACGCCGAGTGCATTCAAGGCTTCGAACAGCGAGAGGATGTCCTCGGTCGTGCCTGTCTTTTCCACTGCGGTATAGGTAGGGTTCACCTCGACAATACGTGCTCCGTGGTGTCGGACGATGCGGCAGATTTCGGGATTTTCGAGCATCGTCGGCGTGGAAATCTTCAATAGCGATGACTCCAGCATGAAGATGTCCTCGTCGTGGTAGTAGCGAGCCTGCAACACGTCGATACGTTTCTCAATCTGCATCTTCAGCATCTTCACCATTTCGGACGAGCAGTAGCAGGTGATGGTGTATTTATGCACGCCAGGTGTGGAGGATGCACACACGTTCAGGCTTTCGATGTTGACCTGACGACGTGTGAACACAGCAGTTATCTGGTTGAGGATACCTGCGATATTCTCGGAATAGACGAGAATGGTGTATAGTTTGTTTTCTTCCATCAGACTTCTATCCTTTGAAATCCAACATCATGTCGTTTACACTCTTTCCCGGAGGTGTCATGGGCAGCACGTTATCGTCTTCCAAGATGGCACATTCGAGGATGTAAGGGCCCTGGGTCGAGAGCATCTTATCGACAGCGGCAGCCAAGTCCTTGCGCTCGGTGACACAGGCATAGGGGATGCCATAGCCCTGAGCAATCAGTTCATAGCAAGGGTTCATCATGCGGGTGAACGACTTGCGCCGTTGCCAAAACATATCTTGCCATTGGCGCACATTGCCAAGATAGTTGTTGTTCATCAGAATCATCTTGACAGGCGCCTGCTGCTCCATGATGGTGCCGAGTTCTTCGATGCACATCTGGAAACCGCCGTCGCCCATGAAGCAGACCACAGTGCGGTCGGGAGCACCGAACGTTGCTCCGATGGCTGCAGGCATACCGTAGCCCATCGTTCCCAGACCGCCGCTGGTGCAGATGCTGCGACGTTTGGGATAGCGGAAATAACGGGTGGCAAAGAGTTGGTTCTGCCCCACATCGGTGACAAGGACGGCATCGCCCTTTGTGGCTTCGGCAACAGCGTTCACCACCTCGCCCATCAGCAGAGGTCCTTCGGTGGGATGGATGGCCGGTTCGATGACTTTCACGCGTTCTTTCTCGTCGAGCGGCTTGAAAGAGTCGCGCCATTCACGATGGTCTCCTTTCTGAATCAGTGCGGTGATGGCAGGCAAGGATTCCTTGCAATCGGCCACCACAGCCACGTCGGTCTTCACGTTCTTGTTGATTTCACTGCGGTCGATGTCGAGGTGAATCACTTTGGCCTGCTTGGCATAGGTCTTCAAACTGCCCGTCACACGGTCGCTGAAACGCATCCCTATGGCAATCAGCACGTCGCACTCCTGCTCTTTCAGATTGACTGCATAGTTGCCATGCATACCGAGCATTCCGACATTCAGCGGATGGGTGCTGGGCAGGGCACTCAGACCAAGCATGGTGCGACCGGCGGGAATGTCTGCCTTTTCGAGAAAGGCAACGAGTTCGTCTTGGGCATTGCCGAGTTCAACACCTTGTCCCACCAGGGCAAGCGGCTTCTTGGCCGTGTTGATGAGTTCAGCAGCCTTGCGGACAGCCTCGTCATCCAGTTTAGGATAAGGCACGTAGGAGCGCACAAAATCCACTTTCGCGGGCTTGAATTCCACAAGTTCGGTCTGTGCGTTCTTGGGAAAGTCGAGCACCACAGGACCCGGACGGCCACTGCGGGCAATGAAGAAGGCACGGCTCACAGCCCAGGCAACGTCTTCAGCATGACGTATCTGATAACTCCATTTGGAGATGGGCTGCGCCACACCGACAAGGTCCACTTCCTGAAAGAAGTCGGTACCCAGGGCAGAAATGGGGACCTGGCCTGCAATCACCACGATGGGCGTAGAATCCAGCATGGCATCGGCCACACCGGTCAAGGTGTTGGTGGCACCAGGGCCGCTCGTCACAATGGCACACCCCACTTCGCCGCTCACACGGGCAAAGCCCTCAGCAGCGTGCGTGGCACCTTGTTCGTGACGCACAAGAATATGGTCGAAGGCTTTTTTCTCACCACGGGTATAATCGTACAGCGCATCATAGACGGGCATAATCGAGCCGCCTGGATAGCCGAAGATGGTTTTCACCCCTTCGTGCTGCAAGGCCAGCATGAGCGCCTCACTACCTGTTATTTTTTCTGACATTATTATAATGATGTATCTTTAATTAATGATCCTCACCCCACCCTTGTCGGCACTCGACACGCTCTGGGCATAGGCACGCAGCGCCTTGCTCACTTCACGATGGCGGCGAAGGGGTTGCTGCTCACGGACGGCGAGTTCTTCGTCCGAAAGCAAAACATTGATGGTGCGGTTCGGAATGTCTATCTCAATCATGTCGCCGTCGATGAGTTTGCCAATGTTGCCACCGGCAGCAGCCTCGGGCGAGACATGGCCGATGCTCAGCCCGCTCGTACCGCCCGAGAAGCGGCCATCGGTGATGAGGGCACATTCCTTGCCCATGTGCATCGACTTGATATACGACGTCGGGTACAGCATTTCCTGCATACCAGGTCCACCCTTCGGGCCCTCGTGGGTGATGACCACCACGTCGCCCTTCTGCACCTTGCCGCCGAGGATTCCCTCGCAGGCATCTTCCTGCGAATCAAACACTCGGGCAGGCCCTGTGAACCGCCAGATGCTCTCATCCACACCTGCCGTCTTCACCACGCAGCCGTCCTGCGCGATGTTGCCGAACAGCACGGCCAAGCCGCCGTCCTTCGTATAGGCATGTTCGATGTCGCGGATGCAGCCGTCGGCACGGTCCGTGTCCAGACTTTCCCACTGCGTGTCCTGCACACCGAGACGGTTGCAGAACTTGTTGGCCGGAGCCGACGAATAAATGCGCCGAGCCTCCGGGTCGATATCCTTGACCAGAATACTATATTTCTGAATATCCTCGCCCAGCGTAGCGCCATCCACGCGCTTCACGTCGAGGTGGAGCAGGCCGCCTTTAGCCAGTTCGCCCAGGATGCCCAGGATGCCGCCGGCACGTCCACACTCCTGCACGCTGTACTTCTGCGTGTTTGGCGTCAACTTGCACAGACAAGGCACACGGCGCGACAACTGGTCGATGTCGCTCATCTTGAAGTCAACACCGCCTTCCTGTGCCACGGCCAGCAAGTGCAGTATGGTGTTAGTCGAACCACCCATCGCGATGTCGAGCGTCATGGCGTTGAGGAAAGCCTCGCGCGTGGCAATGCTGCGGGGCAGCACACTCTCGTCACCGTCTTCGTAGTAGGCCAGCGCATTCTTCACAATCTGACGCGCAGCCCGCTTCATCAGTTCCTTGCGGTTGACGTGGGTTGCCAGAATCGTACCATTACCCGGCAGCGAAAGGCCAATCGCCTCGGTCAGCGAGTTCATCGAGTTGGCCGTAAACATACCCGAGCAGCATCCGCAACCCGGACAGGCACGGTTTTCCACCTCAGCCAGTTCCTCGTCGCTCACCGTCGGGTCGGCACCCTTCACCATCGCCGCGATCAAGTCCAGGTTTTCGCCCTTCCACTTGCCGGCCTCCATCGGTCCGCCGCTGACGAACACCGCAGGGATGTTCAGCCGCATGGCCGCCATCAGCATTCCCGGCGTAATCTTGTCGCAGTTCGAGATGCAAATCATGGCATCCGCCTTGTGCGCGTTGCACATATACTCCACCGAGTCGGCAATGATGTCGCGGCTGGGCAGCGAGTAGAGCATACCGTCGTGCCCCATCGCGATGCCGTCGTCGATGGCGATGGTGTTGAACTCGGCCGCATAGCAACCCATGCGCTCGATTTCCTCCTTCACAATCTGACCCGCCTCATGCAGGTGAGTGTGACCGGGAACAAACTGGGTGAACGAGTTGCAAATCGCAATAATCGGTCGGCCAAACTGCTCACGTTTCATACCGTTGGCAACCCACAGCGCACGTGCGCCTGCCATTCTTCTTCCTTCCGTACACACGGAACTACGCAATGGAATCTTCATCTTTTTGCCTTTCTACTAAAAACTCCTGCAAAGTTATCACTTTTCTGCCACGTAACCAATAAAAACGGCAAAAAACGGCGTTTTACAACGAATTAAAAGAAAAAACAGCCTTTTTCTTTTCATTTTCATGCACACTCCTGCCGTTTTTGTGTCGATTCAAAAGAAGAAACGCCTTTTGCATGAAAAGAAAGGAAAGAAAGAGCCACGGCTCACGTCTGTACCAAAAAAAATTTCACCGAGTTGGTACGGTCGTACCAACGCAGTGGTACAAAAATTCCAACGCACCGAAACGGGAGTACCACTGCGGTGGTACTCCCGTTGAACTGCATCGGCAGAAAGGGACTTCTACCCAAAGCGCCGGCACCAGGCATCGAACTTCTGCAATCCTTCCGCACCGAACTTCTCGAGTTTCTGCCGTGCCACGGCCTGCGGACACTCCTGGTCGGGGTGTGTCTTCGAGAAGAACTTGTCGGCCCAGCAAATGAGTTGTTCTTCCAGACTGACGGGCACAAAGTCGCGATGCGGCAAGGGAAGTTGCTGGCGGACAATCTGGTCGAGCGTCAGTCCAGTGCCTGTGTGCCGTTCACACACAAGGGCATGGAGCGGATAGCCCTCCCGGCGAAGGAGTTCGGCACCCAACAATCCGTGACGGATGTAGGGTTCGGTGCCAAAGCACTGAATCCCGGGGGCATCGGTGAGGAAGATGCCGATGTCGTGGAGCATGGCTGCCTCTTCGACAAAGGTGGCATCGGCTGCGAGGCGACGGCGCCGGATGGCTTCCAATGCTTTGTCGGCCACACAGCGGCTGTGGGTCACGAGGATGTGCCAAAGGGGGCTCTCGGGCTCAAAGTATCGGTCGATGATTTGCTGGTAATTCATTGTTTTCCAAGATAAAAGCCTGTTTCGGGCGGTTGGTTGTAGCCGACATTCTCGGTGGCAACGGAGAGACGGTAAGGGATGTCCTCCATGAGACAGGGAATGCGGTGCAACGTCGGATGGGTTGTAGTATAGATGCGAAGTTCGCGACTGTCGGCTGTGCGGACGATGACCTCTTCGCGCCAGTCGCCGAGAAGGTCGGCCGACAGGCAGGGATTGCTCTTCGAGCCGTTGTTGAAGCGGCCATCGGGCGAAAAAACTTTGAGGGGCTCTGACTGTTGCTTCGTCCAGTCGTACTTGCTAATGCGTTCGTGGTCAAGCATTTCACGGAGCAGGTCGCCGTCCCACCAAACGGCAAAGTTGATGGGGATGCGTACCCGCTCGGCAATGACTTCGCCCCTGACATTGCGGAGGCCACGGCTGTCGGACGACCACATCTCGACACCGGGGCTTGTGGGGTCGATGTCGGCGGCCATGCCTCGCCCAACGTCGGTGTTGCTCTTCAGTTGGAAGATGATGCGTCCTGTGCGGGCATCGCGGAGGGTGGAGCCGTCGCGGCGGTTCTCATGCACGTCCCACACCTGGAGCGTGGTGCTGTCGGGGTAGAAGGGCATCAGATGCAGGGCGTCGCCGTGCCCCATGAGGGTGTTGTAAAGACCTGTGCCGTCGTTGTCAATGGCCATCGAACCATAGGTTATTTCGTCGCAGCCGTCAGCATCGACATCTGCCACGCGGAGGTTGTGATTGCCCTGACCGGCATAGCCGCGCCAACGGGGGTCGTCGGTGTCAAACACCCACCGCTGTTGCAGCGTCTGGCCGTCCCAATCCCATGCGGCAAGCACGGTCCGGGTGTAGTAGCCGCGACACATGACGACGCTGGGGTGATGGCCGTCGAGATAGGCGATGCAGGCGAGGTAGCGTTCAGAACGGTTGCCGTAGGTGTCGCCCCAGTCGGCGAGGTTGCCACGTGGGGGCACATAGTCGGTGGTGTAGAGATTGCGCCCTGTCAATCCGTCGAAAACGCTCAGATACTCGGGGCCTTCGAGGATGCGCCCCTGGGCACGTCCCGTCTGCCCGACATAGTTTGCCGTGCTGTCACCGATGCACTGCCCCACTCCGTCGCGTGTACCGTCGGCCGTCTTCATGACGACCTCTGCCCGTCCGTCGCCGTCGAGGTCATAGACCATGAACTGCGTGTAGTGGGCTCCGGCGCGGATGTTGCGGCCGAGGTCAATGCGCCACAGGCGTTCGCCCGACAGCCGGTAGCAATCAAGAAGAACGTTGCCCGTGTAGCCGTCGTGGGAATTGTCGTGGGCGTTGGTGGGTTCCCATTTCAAGAACACCTCATACTCGCCGTCGCCGTCCGCGTCGCCCACACTGGCATCGTTGGCCAGATAGCCGAAGCGACGGCCGTCGGGCGTGAAGCCATCGGATGGTTTGTCGAGCGGGATGCAGAGATAGTCGGCCTGGGGATTGCTGGCTGTGAGCGGATGGAGTTCAGACGAAGGCTCATGGGACTTCCCATCAACGCACTGCAACGTGTAGTGAGAAAGGGTGGCAGACGTAAAGTCGAGGTCTATAGTCTTAAAGAAGGTAGAACGTGTTATCTCTTTCTCATTCAATCGCTTACCATCTTTCAAGATGTTAAACAAGACATCGGCCGTATCAGACTTGAGCAGGCGCCAGGAAAACACGACGCTGTCGCTCTGCTCGTCACGCACTGCAATGAATCCGCGTCCCAACTGCTCGCGTTGCAGATGGGCATAATCGTAAGCCGGCTGCGCCTGCACAGAGACGCAGCCGGCACAAAGGAGCAATAGGGCTGGAAGCCTGTGCATCAGAGCGATACGACGTACTCTTTGACAACAAGTGCAGTACGAGTATTAACCAACTGCAGCGTCAAAGTAATTCCGCCAAAGGGCAGTTCGGAAAAGGAGTGAATGCCGGCGGCTTCAAACTCTTCTTGATACATGCGGAAAACCTGCTGCTTCAAGGCAAGCAGTGTGAGGTCCTGCAAACGGGCCTGGTACGTGTTTTGCGCTGAAGCGTCGCACTGTGCCGCAGCATCTTCGACACTCTTGGCCGAGGCGCTTTGTGCAAAATAAGAGCCTGTGCCAACCATCTGCATGGTTTCCAGAGCCGAACTGATTTTGTCACGGTACACTTCGTGAGCGCTGTTGCTGAACGTAATGGCCGAGCACAAACCCCCATAATAAACGGTTGCCGACGATTCATCGTCTTTGCCGCAGGAGGCGCACAAAAGCACCACTGCCAACATAAGCATTAACTTTGTCTTCATTGTTTTTTGGGTATTGAGGATTATTGAATCATCTCCAGAAATTCTTCTTCCGAAACGATACGCACACCGAGTTTGTTTGCCTTCTCCAACTTGGCAGGCCCCATGTTGTCTCCCGCCAGGACGAAGGAGGTTTTGGCCGAAATGCTCCCTACGTTTTTGCCTCCGTGCTGCTCAATGAGCGCTTTGTATTCGTCACGGGAATGATGGGTGAACACACCGCTGATGACGATGCTCTGCCCCTTCAATGTGTCCGACGCACCGGAAATGGCATCGGCACTGAGTTGCATCTGAACGCCGGCTGCACGCAAACGCTCGAGCACGTCTTGATTGCGCGGCTGTCGGAAGTAGTCAACCACGCTTTGTGCTATGACGAGTCCGATGCCCTCGACTTCTTGCAACTGCTCGACGGTGGCTGCGGAAAGAGCCTCAATCGTATGGAAATGACGCGCCAACAACTTCGCCGTGGTTTCGCCGACGAAGCGGATTCCGATGGCATACACAACTCGCTCAAACGGGACATTCACCGACGCCCGAATGCTATCGACGATCTTCTGCGCCGACTTCATCTTTGTGCCATTGACGCCGCTGATTTGGTCGGGACGTATGAGGTCCGCGCTGATAGTAGTCGTCCACGGTTTCGGGGCCGAGGCTCTCGATGTTCATGGCCTTTCGGCTGATGTAGTGTTCGATGCGCCCTTTGATTTGAGGCGGACAACCTGTGTCGTTCGGGCAATAGTGAGCAGCCTCGCCTTCGATGCGCACCAGAGGTGTGCCGCATTCGGGGCAGGTGTCGATAAACTTCACAGGGGCTGCATCGGCAGGGCGCTGTTCAACATCCACTCCCACGACTTTCGGGATGATTTCACCTCCCTTTTCAACATAAACCGTATCGCCCAGGTGCAAACCGAGTTGTGCAATGATGTCGGCATTGTGGAGCGAAGCGCGTCGAACGGTT
>ONXQ01000094.1 GCA_900321835.1 uncultured Prevotellaceae bacterium | reverse complement strand
AAAAGAATAAAAAAATTCCTTTTTTTGCACTCACTTACGCAGAAATTTCGTAACTTTGGGGCACTCTAACAAAAGGTATTAACTATTTTAACATCAAAACAATATGGAAATCAAAGAATTGAATCCGCAACAGGTGTGGCGCAACTTCTACGCGCTGACTCAAATTCCCCGTCCATCGGGACACACAGAGCAGGTGGCTAACTTTCTGGTTGATTTTGCCAAGAAGAACGGTGCAGAGGCCTTCATCGACGACATCGGAAATGTCGTGATGCGCAAGGCGGCCACTCCGGGATACGAAGACCGTGCCACGGCCGTACTTCAGGCTCACATGGACATGGTGCCGCAGAAGGTGGAGGACAGCAAGCATGACTTTGTGAAAGACCCCATCGAAACGTGGATTGACGGTGAATGGGTTCGTGCCCGCGGTACTACGCTGGGTGCCGACGACGGTATGGGCGTTGCTGCCGCAATGGCTGTCATCGAAGACAAGTCGTTGGAACACGGTCCGCTGGAAGTGCTCATCACAAAGGACGAAGAAACGGGCATGTTCGGCGCCTTCGGACTGAAGCCGGGTGTGCTGCAAGGCAAGTATCTGCTGAACCTGGATTCCGAGACTGAGGGTGAAATCACGATTGGTTGTGCTGGCGGCATGGATGTGGTCTGCACGATGGAATACCAGCCGCTACAGGTGAATAGCGAGGGTATGGAGGCCTATCGCATCTCGATGCGAGGTCTGCGCGGTGGTCATTCTGGACTGGAAATCAACGAAGGACGCGCCAACTGCATCAAACTGATGGCTCGCCTGCTGTTTGCAGCAGTCAACACCGAACTTTGCTGGCTGTGTGAATGGCATGGTGGCAACATGCGCAATGCCATTCCACGTGAAGGCTATGCCATCGTTGTGTGCCCCAAACAGAAAGCAGACGAACTGAAAGCACTGGTTGAGAAATGCCGCACAATGTTCAACAGTGAATTTGAAACTGTCGAGGGCGGAAACATCGAACTGACGATTGACGCTTGCGATATGCCAGCCGAAGCCATTCCTGAGGAAATTCAGGTTAATCTCATCAACGCCGTAATGGCTGCCCACGACGGTGTGATGCGTATGATTCCGGCCATTCCGCACATTGTCGAAACATCAAGCAATCTGGCCATCATCAATGTCGAAGACGGCGAAGCCGAAATCGACATCCTGGCCCGTTCGGCAGACGACTCGATGAAGTTGTGGCTGTGCAACTCGCTGATGGCCTGCTTCTCGATGGCAGGGATGAAAGTGGAGTTTGAAGGCGGATACAGCGGATGGCAACCCAACACAAAGTCACCACTGGTGGCAGAGATGTCGGCTGTTTACGAACGTATGTTCGGAGAGAAACCGAAAGTGGAGGTTGTTCACGCCGGCCTCGAATGTGGCATTATCGGTGTCAACTATCCCGAAATGGACATGGCATCGTTCGGTCCCACCTTGCGTTCTCCCCACACTCCCGACGAGCGCTGCTTCATCCCGTCGGTCGAAAAGTTCTACAACTTCATTCTGGAAGTGCTGAAGAACATTCCGAAAAGAGATTAGGGAAAAAGGTCATGGGTCTATCGTCAAATGACCCATGACCTCGACTCTCGACCCTTGACCCTCGACTCTCGACCCTCGACCCTCGACTCTCAACTCTCGACAAAATCAACCCCTGTGATACGCAGAGACAACCTTTAACCATTTTCTTTTTATGGCTCTCAACAAAAACAAGGACTTGAAACTGTTCTACTCCATCAGCGAAGTGGCTGCTATGTTTAATGTCAGCGAAACACTGCTGCGCTTTTGGGAGAAAGAGTTTCCAAACATTCGTCCGACCAAGGCCGGGCGTGGCATTCGTCAGTACACGAAAGAAGACATTGATGAAGTACGGCACGTCTTTCATCTTGTCAAAGAACGCGGTATGACGCTCGAAGGAGCACGCAAAGCCATGCGACACGACAAGGCGGGAACAAACACGAAGATTGAAGTGATTGACCGTCTGAAAGGGATTCGTGACGAACTGCAAGCCATCAACCGCGAACTGAACGGACTCGTATAGTGTAATCAACATTGTTTTGAACTTTTCATGATGTCACAACTTGAAGATTGGAGCCAAAGGCTCATTGACGAAGCCATTCGGAAAGTGGCAGAGAATTCACCCGAGGAGGTCATAACCGACTTTCACGTCAGGACCAACAGCGACATGGGCGAAGTGTGCATTTGCGATGACAACGATGAAGTGCTGTCCAAAGGCAACATCGAAGGTTTTGAGGAAAAAAACGAGGACGAATTTCGCAAAATCGTCTGCAAGACCTTCCGGCAGATTCTCAGCAAAATGGACGCGCAGCACACTTTCGACTCTTTGAACATATTCCGTCCTTTCTCCTTCGTCATTTCTGACGAAAAACAGGAGATGAGCGAAGACCTCTATGTCGTAGACAGCGACACGATCATGGTCAGCGACGAACTGCTAAAGGGACTTGACGAAGAGTTGAACGATTTTCTGAACAATTTGCTGGACAGCGAATAATATGACATTTCACTTTTCCATTGAATATCAAACACAATGGGGCGAAGACCTTCGTGTCATTATCGACGGGAAGGAGTATGCCCTGTCAACTTTTGACGGTCTGAATTGGGAGGGCACGCTCGACTTGAAACCACAAGATAAAACAGGCCGCATCGAATACCTCTACGCCCTCTACCGCAACGGAGAATTGGTTTGGACAGAATGGGAGGTCAAACCCCACGTCATACGTCTTGACGGCCAAACAACAACCTATCGGGTGGATGACTTTTGGCGTCCAATTCCCGACGACCTGCCCCTCTACTCCTCTGCTTTTACAGAGTGTGTTGCCAGTCATGGACAGCCGATGCAGCAGCCCCTGCCGGCTTTCACACAGACCTTGCAGTTGCGCTTGGTCGAGCCTCGGCTGCTGCACCACCAGCACCTTGCGATTTGCGGCAATACGGCTCAGTTGGGTAACTGGACACAGCCTGTGCCGCTCCAACTCATAGATTTGCAGGAATGGGCGCTCAACCTGGATGTAGAGTGCATCTTTCAACCCATTGAATACAAATACGTCATTCTTGACGATGAAGGCAACATTGAGCAGTGGGAAGAAGGAACGAACCGTCGCATCAGTGCGCTTCCGCTCTCAAATGGAGAGACATGGGTCAAGACTGACGGCAGAGCACGCTTCCACCTCGACAACTGGAAATGTGCAGGCGTTGTCATCCCCGTCTTTTCTCTCCGCTCCGAAAAGAGCCACGGCATTGGCGACTTTGGTGACCTCAAGCGCATGATACAATGGGCTGCCAGTGTTGGAATGCAAGCCGTTCAGATTCTGCCCATCAACGACACAACCCTTTCTCACACTTGGCAGGACTCCTATCCCTACAACGCCATCAGCATCTATGCCTTCAACCCCGTCTATTGCGACCTCAATGCACTCCCTCCACTCAACGATCACATCTTGATGGAAACTGTAATGATGCGCCAGCAAGAACTGAACAGGCTCCCTCAAGTTGACTTTGAAGCCGTGCAACGCCTCAAGTTTGACTATCTTCAGCACATCTATGAGCAAGAAGGAGAAACGGTCTTGAAGACCCACGCTTTCAAGCAATTTTTCCAAGAGAACCAGCATTGGCTCGTCCCCTATGCAGCCTTCTGCTATCTGCGCGACACATACGAAAGTGCTGACTTCCGCAACTGGCCCAAATACAGCACTTACAATGAGGCTGAAATCAAGCGTCTGACATCGTCACGTGGAAAGCACTACCATCAAGTTGCCCTTCACTATTACGTTCAATACCTGCTTCATCTCCAACTTACCGACGTTCACAACGCTGCCGTCTCGGCACACGTCATTCTCAAAGGCGACATCCCCATTGGCATCAGTCCCGACAGCGTCGAAGCATGGAGCCAGCCACAATACTTCAACCTCGACTCACAGGCTGGTGCCCCACCCGACCCCTTCTCGCCTGACGGCCAAAACTGGGGATTCCCCACTTACAACTGGGCCGCCATGCTGAAGGACAACTGCACATGGTGGGAACGCCGATTCCAGCAGATGGCTCACTACTTCGACGCCTATCGCATCGACCATGTGCTCGGATTCTTCCGCATTTGGGACATTCCGTCACACTCCGTACATGGGTTGCTCGGACAGTTCTCTCCATCGCTTCCTATGAGCCAGAGCGAAATCGAGAACTATGGATTCCGTTTCGACCCCGTGCAGATGACACGTCCCTACATCAACGACCACATTCTGTACCAACTTTTCAGTTACCGGGCCGAACTGGTCAAGACACTCTACCTCCAGCCTCTGTCCGACGACCGCCAACTCGTTCTCTGGGCGCCCTACAACCCCTTTGGAGGCACTGATACCCTCTATCGGTTACGTCCTGAATATGATACACAACGCAAGATTGAGGCCGCATTTGCCAAGAAGACGGAACAGGAAGACATCGACCTGCGCAACGGACTTTACCGACTTGTGAGCAACGTGCTTTTCATCCCCGACCGCCAGCATCCCCAACTCTATCATCCCCGCATCGCAGCACAGGACGACTTTGCCTATCGCGACCTCGACCCTCAGCAGCAACGCGCTTTCGACCACTTGTATGACGACTATTACTATCATCGTCACAATCACTTCTGGTACGAAGAGGCCATGAAGAAGTTGCCCCACCTCACACAGTCAACACGTATGCTGGTTTGCGCCGAAGACCTCGGTATGGTGCCCGAAAGTGTGGCATGGGTGATGCAGCAACTGCGCATTCTCAGTCTCGAAATCCAGACCATGCCTAAAGCACCCGGCATGGAGTTCGGCAATCTGGCCGACAATCCCTACCGCAGTGTGGCAACCATCTCTACCCACGACATGGCTACCATGCGACAGTGGTGGGAAGAAGATCCAGAGCGCGCCCAGCGATTCTACAACAATGCCCTGCACATTGATGGGAGCGCTCCGAAGCAACAGCCGGCATGGCTGAGCGAAGAGATTGTCAAACGGCATCTTTACTGCCCCTCCATGCTTTGCCTGCTCTCTCTCCAAGACTGGCTTGCCATTGACGAGCAACTGCGCAATCCCGACGCCACGGCCGAGCGCATCAACATCCCTGCACATCCGCGCCACTACTGGCGATGGAGAATGCACCTCACCATTGAGCAACTGGCTGCACATACCGACTTCTCAAAGCACGTCCTCAACCTCCTTCGCCAGGCAGGGCGAACAGCAAACAATGCATGAAAATGAAGAAAAAGAGAAAGCGCAATCCACTTCGTTTCTATCTTGCGTTTGCTGCCACCATCACTGTGCTGACTGGCCTTCAGGCATTGTGCCACTTCGACGTACCTCCCTACAAACAACTGGCTGCTGCTCCCCAGGAGGTTCAAGAAGTCATCGACATTGAGTCTGAAGAACAAATTCCCGACGAGAAGACCAGTGAAAACGATGATGTTCCGATGACCGACACCTTGCTGCAACAAGAAATCGCTGTGCCGTCCCCCCTGCGAAGGCACAGCCATGTGTGGAGTTATCAAGAGTGTTTTCCTGATTCGCAAGCCACACAACTGTCGGCAGCACTGCTCAACGGAATCACTCCCACTCAGTCGCGTGAAGAACTCATCACCATGCTTGAGCGCCACCAACTCGTTGACATCAGTCAGTCACCCTTCTATTCCGTCGATGAACTACAGCACTCCATGCCCTATCTTGTGCCCAAAGCGCAACAACTGCTCAACACCATCGCCATCAACTTCATTGATTCCCTCCATCGCAAAGGGCTACCACCACACAAGCCCATCATCACCTCTGTGCTGCGCACCACCGACGATGTGAGCCGTCTGCAAAAAGGAAACAAAAACGCCACCACAAACTCGTGCCACTGCTACGGAACGACCATCGACATCACCTACCACCGTTTCCAGCCCATCGGCCCCAACTTCCACCAACTGACACGCTACGACGACGACCTCAAGTTTGTGCTGGCCGAAGTGCTCTACGACCTGCGTCTGCGCCAGCGCTGCTATGTCAAATATGAGTACAAGCAAGCATGTTTCCATCTGACTGTGCGTTAACCCCTTTATTTCCACATTAAACTGAACTGTTCATGAAACGATTTTTCCAATGCCTTCTGGCCACATTCGGCCTTACCACAGCCTGTGGACAACAAAATTTTGAAACGACCGACGTGCAGGGGTTCTCACTCCTCACAGACAACCCCAACGTCGTCATTCTCGACGTCCGGACCGCCAGCGAGTATGCCGAAGGCCACATCGAGGGCGCCATCCATTTAGACCAGGGACAAAGCGACTTTGTCGAACAAGCCAAAGCCCAACTGCCTTCCGAAAAAACCATCGCCGTCTATTGCAAACGGGGCCGCCGCTCGGCCAGCGCTGCCGAACGCCTGGCAGCCGTCGGCTACACTTGCGTCAGCCTCAACGGAGGCATCAACGCCTGGAAAGAGGCCTACATGCCCCTGACCACCAGCACCTACCGCGTAGATGTTTTTCAGACAAAAAGTGGAAAGCCTCTCAAGATTCAAGCACTCATGCACGCCAGCATCCGTATGCAATTTGATGGTAAGGAAATCGAAATCGACCCTGTGACAAAACTGGGCAACAGAACCATCGACTACACCTCCATGCCTAAGGCCGACTACATCTTCGTCACCCACGAACATGCCGACCACTACGATCCCAACGCCATTGCGCTGCTTTCAGCACCACACACCCGTCTTGTCACCAACAAGCGCTGTGCCGATATGCTCTCGGCAGGCACCGTCATGAACAATGGCGACAAACAGCAATTCGGTGACCTGGAAGTGGAGGCCATACCTGCCTACAACACCACCGAAGGCCACCTCCAGTTCCACCCCAAAGGTCGCGACAACGGCTACTTGCTCACCATCAACGGACTGCGCATCTACGTCGCCGGCGACACCGAGGAAATCCCCGAAATGGCAGAACTCAAAGACATTGACATTGCGTTCCTGCCATGCAACCAGCCCTACACCATGAAAACCGAGCAACTCATCAAGGCAGCCAAAACCATCCATCCCCGTGTCCTGTTCCCCTATCACTCAGGCCAAACCAACCTCAGCGACATTCCGGCGCAGTTAACCCCCGAGGGCATAGACGTCAGGCTTCGCCCCGACTTTCAATAACGCAAAAAAGAGAGTGCCGCTCGACACTCTCTTTTTTTCTGCGGAAGGAGGGGGATTCGAACCCCCGGTACGGTTACCCGCACGGCAGTTTAGCAAACTGCTGGTTTCAGCCACTCACCCATCCTTCCGGAGCCTACGGCTGAAATGTGCATTTCTCAAATGCGAGTGCAAAGGTAGGTTTATTTTTTGAACTGTGCAAGTATTTTCCGAAAAAAGTTTTCAGCACGCCCCATTTTCCTCTA
>ONXQ01000127.1 GCA_900321835.1 uncultured Prevotellaceae bacterium | reverse complement strand
GCCACCAACCTCGCCATCGACAACGTGCGGATTGTCTATCAAGGCACGGCGGAGGAGTTTGCAGAAGGCTTGGAGGACATCACCTACGGCATCATCGGCAATGCCGAGGCACTGCTCAACCTTCCGATGAACAAGGATGTGAAGGCGGCGCTGCAGCAGGCTGTCACAGCCGTGACGTCGTCGCTCACGGCCTACACAAGTGCTGTGACCGCAGGGACGGCGACAAAGGCGATTGCTGATGCCTGGATTGCGGCGCTCGAAAACTTCAATGGCACTGTGGTGACCAATGCGCAGAACTCGGCCAATGTTTATGCTCAGTTGAAGGCTGCGATGGACGCTGCTGAGGCCAAAGCCACGGCCCATCCGCAAGTCGTTGCCACTGACGCGCTCTCCACGTTCAACAGCGAACTCGGTGCCATTGAGGCCGACTACCTCGCTGGCGAATACCTTGACACGGCAATCCCTGAAGCCGTCATCGAGACCAAGCGCATTGCCAACCGCTACGTCATGGCCGACGCTGTCGAGCAGGCTCGCGAGACACGTGCCGTGAACGTCACCAGCCTTGTGCTCGACAATCCGAACTTCGACGGCGACAGTTATGCCGACTGGACCACAACGCCCAATCCAGGCATGGGTTATAGCAGCGCAGAGTTCTTCAACACCAACTTCAACCTCTACCAAGTGCTCTACGGAATGCCGGCCGGAACGTATCGCTTCGAGACGCGCGGTTTCTACCGCTACGGCGGACAGCCCGAGAACTACACGGCTTACAACAACGGTACGCTGCAGCGCAATGCCAAGATTTACATCATCGACGAGGACGGCACGGTGACAGCCGATGTCATGGCCATCAGCGACGATCCTTCGTCTGACCACGAGTGGGGCAACTGGTCGTCGCAGACCTACGGTGGCAATCCTGTGCCCGACAATATGCAGGCAGCCAGCGAGGCCATCGACGTGCGCGGCCGTTATGTACCCAAAGACGGCCGTAACACGGTGACGCTCTCCTACAGCGAAGGCGGCGACCTGACCGTCGGCGTGCGCAAGGACGTGGCTGTCGGCAACGACTGGTCGTTCTTCGGCGACTTCTCGCTCTACTACCTCGGCAACTTCATCACCCTCGACGAGACGGCCGCGACGTTGCCTCCCACTGTTCGCAGCACGGTCAACATCGACCTTACGCGCACCATTTCTGCCGACAATGTCTGGAACACCCTCTGCCTGCCCTTCGACATGAGCGAAACGCAGAAGAAGGCTGTGTTTGGCGAAAATGTCATCGTGAAGGAACTCTCCGGCGTACAGGTTGAGGGCGAGAACGCTCAACTGCGTTTCAGTGAAGTCACCAACATTGAGGCCAACGTGCCTTACATCATGAAGCAGGCCACGGCGGGCAGCAACTTCGTCATCCGCAACGTCCTTTACACGCCCGACACCGACAACAACAGCGTCACCCTCAACGGAGTCCGCTTCCAGGGCAACTACACCTATCCGACGGTGCTCAGCAATGCTGGCGGTCAGGACTACTACATCGTGGGCGACGAGTTCAAGTCGTCGCGCGGCGGAACCAAAATCAAGGGCTATCGTGCATGGTTCAAGGTCGTCACTGGTTCGGCGGTCAAGTCGCTCGGATGGAATCCCAACACCGACGATGCCACCAGCGTCGAGATGGTGCAGACCCTCGACGACACGCTCGTTTCGTGGCCGGCCGACATCTACACCCTCAGCGGACAACTCGTTCGCCGTCAGGCCACCGACACCAAAGGACTGCCTCGCGGCATCTACCTTGTGGGTGGACAGAAACTGCTGATTCGTTGACGATTCAGCAGTCACAAAGAAAAGCACCGCAGGCGATTGTCTGCGGTGCTTTTTTGTGGTCAAGAGTCAAGAGTCAAGAGCCGAGAGTCGAGAGTCGAGAGTTAAGAGTCGAGAGTCACTTTCACAGCCTTTCCGTCGTATTGCACGGTTTGCTCAAGGTCGGTGCCGATGAGGCGAACGCGGAACTGGCGATGGGTCAGCATTCCCTTGTAGCGGCCTTCGCGCGGAGCGAGGGTGAGCGTGTGGCTGGCATCGTCCCAGGTCATGCGGATGAGCGTGTACTGCCCCTTCTCGTAGTTGTAGTTGTCGCCCTCATCCTCGTAGAGCGTGAACGTGCCGTCCTGTCCGGGATAGACGCGCAGTTCGAGGTCGTCCCACGACTTTTCGCTGGCATACTGCACGGCTGGACCCCAGGGCAGGATCGAACCGGCACGCACATAGACGGGGATGATGTCAATGGGGGCGAGGCGCTGCACGTTGTGACCACCCTCGTGGCGTTCGTTGGTCCAGAAGTCATACCACACCGTGCCGCTGGGCAGATAGACGCTGACGGGTGCTGCTGCTTTCTCCACTTCGGGATAGATGGCGTGGCCCTGCTTCTTGGCGTCGCGATAGGTGTAGAGCGGCTCAGTAACGGGCTTGACGAGCAGTTGGCGTCCCAGCATGTATTCGTCGCCCAGGCGTACGGCCTTCTTGTCGTTGGCAAAGTCGAACACGAGCGGACGCATCATCGAACCGCTGTTCAGCACGACGTCGCCCATCGTGGCATAGAGGTAGGGCAGCAGGCGGTAGCGCAGTTCGATGTACTGGCGCTGCACGTCGTAGGCCCATTCGCCAGGACGGCCGAAGTGGTAAATCTCGCTGACCATCGGCGACGAGCAGTGGTTGCGCATCAGGGGGCAGAACGCGCCGAACTGCATCCAGCGCACCTGCAGTTCCTGCATCGCAGGCGACTTCGGGTCGTTGTTCATGTCCCAACCGAAGAATCCGCCGATGTCGGTGTTCCAGAACGGAATGCCGCAGGCGATGTAGTTGAGGCCCGAAGGAATCTGGGCGCGGAACACGTTCCAGTCGCTGTTGATGTCGCCGCTCCACGAGAACGAACCGTAGTGCTGGAGACCGAACGTGGCGCAGCGTGTCATCTGTACGGCGCGTTTGCGGTCGCTGCCACGTGTGGCACGCTGGTGCTCATAGATGCCGCGGTTGGTGACGAGTGCGAACGAGTTCTTCACCGAGCGCCACGAGCCGTCGTGCGTCAGGTAGTCGCGGTCGCCAGGCTTTTCCGTGTGGTCGGGCTCGGTCGAGTCGGTCCACCAAGCGTCGAACCCCATGTCGTAGAGGTTTTTCAGATATTTCCAGTATATGTCGCGGGCCTTCGGGTTCCACGTGTCATACACCTTCGCACCGACACCAGCCGGCCACGACTGGAAGGGGAACAGCGCATTGATTTTGTCCAGTTCGGCATACGGCTCGGTCCACGGGCCGAAGTCGGGCCAAATCGAAATCATCAGGTGAGCGTTCTGTGCGTGAACATAGTCCACCATCTCCTGCGGACTCTTGATGCGCGGCTGGCGACCTGAACGTATCATCTCGTCGGCCTGCTGCTGAAGGTCCTTCGGCAGGTAGCGCATCTGTGCCGGGTCGCCCACTTTGTTGGAATAATAGGGGTTGTCGAAACGCATGGCGTTCCAGTTGGAGTCGCATCCCCAGTATTGCCAGTCCTGCACGATGCCGTCGAGCGGAATCTGGTTCTGGCGATAGTAGTCGAGCACGTCGCACAGTTCGTCGCTCGTCTTGTAGCGTTCGCGGCACTGCCAGTAGCCGAGCGTCCAGAGCGGGAACATCGTGGCCTGGCCGGTCAGGTCGCGGATGGCAGCGACGACGCCGTCCTGCTGTCCGTCGCGATACATGAAGTAGTAGTCCTCCAGACGTGCCACACTCGACGCGAACGTCGTCCCGTCGGCATTGTCCGTGAACTTCGACTCGCCGGCGTTGTCCCAGTAGAGGCCGTAGCCCTTCTCGCTGGTGAAGTAGGGGATGGTGATGATCTTGTAGCCTGTCCAGATGTCCACGGCCATGCCGCGGATGCCGAGTTCGTCGGTCTGGCGCTGGCCCAGGCCCATGAGGAATTCGTCCTTATCGACCGTCCACGTCTGGCTGGCGCGGTACTGGTCCTTGTCCACGCCCTCGGTGATGAGGTCGAGGCTCGACGACTTTTCGCTGAGCAACTGGCTGCCCGTCTTTTTGTCGGAGAACCGAACATTGCCTGTGCGTGTGTCGATGCTCAACAGTAGGCACTCGCTCTCGGTGACGACCTTTCCGTCACGCTCCGCGGCGGCGCTGAAGCCTCGGGTGGCAGGCTTGGCGATGATGCTGTAACTCTTGTGCTCGGACGCTGCACTGAGTGATTTGGGATACTTGAGGATGCGCACAGCCGAGGCTGTGAACCACTGCACCTCGGTGGCAGTGGGGCAGTCCGACGGGTTGACACGCACGCCGTTCTTGGTCGGCACGACCGTCTGGGCCGACGCGCCGATGCTGGCGCCGAGCAGCAGCACGACCGTCAGCAGACGCTGCAGAAATTGATTCTTTTTCATAAATAAACTGGAGTTTGGTAGTTGTTGAATAAGAGGTTCTCTGGGAACGAAAGAATGTTTTAAGTGCTTAAAACTTTTTTGCCGCCAACGATGTAGAGGCCCTTCGAGGCGTGACCGACTCGACGGCCCTGCAGGTCATAGATGGCACCCTCATTTTTCACTTTTTGTTTTTCACTTTTCACTTCCCCGATGCCGGTCGTTTCGTCCTGCTCGAGGCGGTAGAGGCGAAAGTTGTCAATCTTGAACCATGTTTCATTAGGAGCATTGGCCGTCGAAACACCGATGGTGACGGGGTCGTTGTCGGCCTTCACCGTAAAATCCACGTGGATGGTCTGCATCGGCACAGCATCGTCGCTGCCGGGCGTGCTGATCTGGTCGCGGAAATAGCCGCGAGCCTCACCGGCAAACACGCACTGGTCGCCCAGACGGTCGGCCCAGGGGCGATTGGAGCAGTGCATATCGACGGTCAGGCGGTAGTTGCCTGCGTCGAGATTGCTGAGGGTCTGTGAGATGCTGGCCTCCATGGCTTCTCCGTCCCAAACGCCGAAGATGTACTGGCCGTCGGTTGGCTGTGGGTCGCCGGTAGCACCGGCTCCCACCTGGTTCACACCCCACCAAAAGGTGGAGGAACTCACCTCCCATCCCTGCGGAGCCACTTTCGTGAGCGCACTGCCGTCGGCTTCGAAACTGGGATTGACAATCTTGTCAAGCACTTCTTCGAGCGTGGGCTCCTGCACGTTCTTCACGTCGAGTTGGATGCTCACGGGTTCGCCTGTGTAGTGGACGGTGGCGTCGAACTTCGTGGCG
>ONXQ01000047.1 GCA_900321835.1 uncultured Prevotellaceae bacterium | reverse complement strand
CTCCATCTGAATAATTTTTCGTAACTTTGTAGCGAATATGCACTTTTTATAAAGGAAAGCAGACATGAAAATACCCTTTTCACCTCCCTATATCGACGAGAGCGTCATCAACGAAGTCACCGACTCGCTCCGCTCGGGATGGATCACGACAGGACCGAAAGTAAAGGCTCTCGAACAGGAAATCAAGCAACTCTCCGGCGCCGCCGAAGTGCTCTGCGTCAACTCCTGGACCACGGGCGCCATCATGACCCTGCGCTGGCTCGGAATCAAGCCCGGCGACGAAGTCATCATCCCCGCCTACACCTACTGCGCCACAGCACTCGCCGTGCTCTGGGCAGGCGGCACACCCGTCATGGCAGACAGCGGCGACGACTTCAACATCTCGGTCGAAGCCATCCGCCGCGCCATCACCCCCCGCACCAAAGTCATCATGCCCGTTGACATCGCCGGATGGCCCTGCGACTACGAAGCCATCATGTCGCTCGTCAACGAACCCAGCATCAAGGCACAGTTCCAGCCCACCTCGCCCATCATGGAGCAGATGGGACGCATCACCGTCATCAACGACTCGGCCCACTCCATCGGCGCCCGCTACGGCAGACACCGCTCGGGGGCACAGACCGACATAGCCATCTTCTCGCTCCACGCCGTCAAGAACATCACCACGGCCGAGGGCGGAGCCATTTGCCTCAATATGCCACAACCCTTCGACAACAGCGAACTGTACAGCCAACTGCGCCTCATGTCGCTCAACTGTCAGACGAAGGACGCCTTCACCAAGAACAAAGCCGGCGGCTGGCGCTACGACATCGTCGGGATGGGTATGAAAGCCAACATGGCCGACGTCAACGCAGCCATCGGACTGGCACAAATCCGCCAGTACGACCGTCTGCTCGCCCAGCGCAAGCACATCTTCAGCGCCTACAGCCAGGCACTCAGCCAACAGCCCTGGGCCATACTTCCCCCCACCGACGACGGCCGGCGCGAGACATCCTACCACGTCTATGCACTCCGCATCGACGGCGTGACCGAAGACGAGCGCGACGCCATCATCGCCGAAATAGCCAAGCGCGACATCGCCGTCAACGTACACTTCGTCCCGCTGCCCATGCTCACATTCTTCCACTCGCTCGGCTACGACATCAAAGACTATCCGCAGGCCTACCGCAACTACGCCCACGAAATCACACTGCCTTGCTACCCCCAACTCACCGACGAGGCAGTGCAGGCCATCGTCGAAGCCCTCTGCGACGCCTATCAAACAATCAAAAAAAACAAATAAACTGCGATGAATTATCTTGACAGAAACGAATTCAACTTCGAGCCCAGCCCAAAGGTCGTCGAAGCCATCCGCAACTTCGACCCGAAAGAACTGTGCTTCTATACCCGCATCTACGACCAGGGAAAGAAAAGCGTCATCAGCGTCCGCCTGAGCGAACTCTACGGCGTTCCCGAAGAGCAGGTGCTGCTGACTTACGGCGGAGAGGACATGCTCAAAAACGCCATCCACTACTTCCTCTCCAACGGCGAAAACAAAACCATCCTCATCCCCGAGTTTTCGTGGTGGTACTACAATCGCGTAGCCAGCGAATGCGGCGGCACGTTCCAGATGTACCCACTGCACGAGATGGAGGACACCTTCGCCTACGACATCAAGGAAGTGGTCGAATACACCAACCGCATACATCCCCGCATGTTGCTCCTCGCCTCGCCCAACAACCCGACGGGCAACGGCCTGCTGCCCGACGAAGTGGGCTACATCATGGAGCACATCCCGGCCGACACGATGGTGCTCATCGACGAGGCCTACGCCAGTTTCGTCTCGTCCGACGTCAGCCACATCGCGCCGCTCATCGACCGCTACAGCAACCTCATCATCTCACGCACGCTGTCGAAGTTCTACGGTCTGCCCGGCCTGCGTGTGGGCTTCGGATTCATCGGAAAGGGACACGACCAGTTCCTCAGTTACGTCAACAAATACCTCGGTTACAACCGCTTCTCCGAGGCTGTGGCACTCGCCGCGCTCGACAGCGACGAGCATTACCGCAAGGTAGCCGACGACATGGATTGGGGTCGCCGCCTGTATAAGGAAAAACTCGGACAACTGCCTGGGTTCAAAGTCTATAAGTCGGTCGCCAATTTCATCCTCATCAAGTATCCCATCGCCATGAAAGAGACGCTGCAGAAGGCTCTGATGCTCGAAGATTACAAGATTAAGTACATGACCGACAAAGGTCTGGAGTCGTGTCTGCGCATCACGCTCGGACGTAGGGAGCAGACGCAGTTTGTCTGCGACACGATTCTCAAAGTTTACCAGCAGTTATGATTGGCGTCATCCTTGCAGCCGGCATGGCGCGACGCTTGCGTCCGCTGACCGACACACGTCCGAAGTGCCTGCTCACGGTCGGTGAACGCACGTTGCTGCAGCGCACCGTCGATGCCATGACAGGCGCAGGCATCGACGAACTCGTCGTCGTCACGGGCTATCGCGGAGAGATGTTGCGCTCGTTCCTCAGCGAACATTATCCCTCGCTCCAGATTCACTTCATCGACAACGCTGACTATGAGCACAACAACAACATCTTCTCGCTCTGGCTGACGCGTCCCTACACCGACGGCCGCGACTTCGTGCTCATGGACAGCGACATCCTCTTCGACCCGGCCGTCCTGCCCTATTTGTTGAAAAACGAAGGTACGGTGCTGGCCGTCAACCGCCACGAACTGGGCGACGAGGAAATCAAGGTAATCACCGACGCCGACGGTCTTGTGCGCGAAATCAGCAAGACCTGCAGCATCGAGGCGGCGATGGGCGAGAGCGTCGGCATTGAGAAGATGCAGGCCGACTACAGCACTGCCCTGTTCCGCGAACTGGAGCAGATGATTGAGCGCGAAGGACTCATCGACGTGTTCTACGAGCGTGCCTTCGAGCGTCTCATCCCGCAGGGCCACTGCTTCCGCGCCGTCGATACGACGTCGTTCTTCTCCATCGAACTCGACACGGTCGAGGATTTCAACCGTGCGAAGGAACTCATTCCGGCTCATCTCTATTGACTTATGGACAAGATTTCAGTTGTCATCAACACGTACAACGCCCACCAGCACCTGGCGCGCGTCCTCGACACCGTGCGCGATTTTGACGAGGTCGTCGTTTGCGACATGGAATCGACCGACGACACGCGCGACATTGCGGCACGCTACGGCTGTCGCATCGTCACGTTCCCGAAGGCCGACCACAAGAGTGCCGAACCGGCCCGCACGTTTGCCATCCAGTCGGCCACCAGCAAGTGGGTGCTGGTGGTCGATGCCGACGAACTCGTCACGCCCGACCTGCGCACTGCGCTCTACAGCGCCATCCAGCGTCCCGACTGCCCTGCCGGCTACTATCTGCCGCGCCGCAATATGTTCATGGGTATGTTTGTGCGCGACTTCCACCTCGACTACCAACTGCGTTTCTTCATCCGCGAGGGTACGGAGTGGCCTCCTTACGTCCACACCTTCCCCACCGTCAAAGGCCGGGTCGAGAAGTTCCACGCGCCGGGCGACGCCTGTCTCATCCACCTGATGGACGAGACCATGCACGAGTGGGTGGCGAAGATGAACCAGTACACCGACAACGAGGCAGAGAAGAAGCGGGCGAAGGGCTACGGGCTGGGCGCCCTGCTGTGGCGTCCCACGTGGCGTTTCTTTAAGAAATACTGGATGGACGGCAGTTTCCGCATGGGTCTTCGCGGCTTCATCCGTGCCCAGTTGGCAGCCATCTACCAGTTCATCGTCGTCGCAAAAATCATCGAACAGCGCTACCGCGAACGTGAGCAGGCCGACGGCCAATAATTTCACCGCAGTGGTACAGGAGTTTCACCACAGTGGTACAAAAGTTTCACCGCGCCGGTACAACCGTACCAACGCGGTGAAACTTTTTTGGTACAACAGCCTCCTGGCGGCCCGTCACTTGACAAAACTCCGCTGGTCGTGATACTGACGGAAGGGCAAGTTGTAATCGAGAAAGAAGAAATTGTGCTGCCGCTGGTGGTCGTGCGGCGGAATGGTCATGTAGTCGCCGTACTTCTGGCGCAGATAGACATCGGCCTGCTCGACGCCCATCACCTCATGACCCTCAAACCTGATGGGCGTAGGCTGTCCGAGCACCGTCTTGGGCAGGATGCCCTTCAGGCCGTCGTCGTAGTCGAGGACATAGTCCGACGTCTCGTAGTCGCAAGCCAGATAGGCACGGCGCATCTGCCTGCGTGCCCACTCCTGAGTGAACAGGCGCTGAATCAGCAGCACCGGCCACGACGACGGTCCGTGCCCGTGCTTGTAGGGGTCGCGGTGCAGGAAGTAGAGCAACTTGTCCACCGCCTTGTAGCGCGCCACAGCCAGCCGCTGCATGAAGCGCGAACGGGGTGCGCCGTCGATGGGGAAGACGTCGATGTAGATGCCGCCCACATAGTCGCTGTGCTCCCGCTCGATGAGCGTCGTACTGCTGTCGATGATTTTGCCGAAGCCACCCGGATAGTCGGGCGTGATGTCGATGCACGTCGCCTCGAGCGGACTGGGCAGCCACTCGCGGGCGTGCTGCATGAAGCGGTCGTAGTCGGGCCGCGGCATACAAATGTCCATGTCGTCGTCCCACGGAATGAAACCGCCGTGGCGCACGGCCCCCAGCATCGTGCCCGCCCAGCAGTAGTAGCGCAGGCCGTGTTCGCGGCACACACGGTCCACCCGCAGCAGTATCTGCAGGATGTGGCCGTGCAGTTCGTCAATGTCGTATGCAGCCATAAGAATCGGATTGTTACTTTTTACAATAATCTATCTGCAAAATTACGACAAAATTTATGAATAACAAAAAAAATACATTAACTTTGCACCACCATCCACAACGCTCTGAACCGAATGACCATCTACCATATCGTATCAAACAAAGAATGGGGCGGCGGCGAACAGTACGTCTATGACCTGTGCCAACGGCAGCGTGCCGACGGGCTCCGTGTGTGCATCTTCTGCAAACCCGTCGCCGACATCGTGCGCAAATACGAGGAAGCAGGCATCGAGGTGCAGTCTCTCCGCCTGGGCGGTACTGCCGACCTGGGCAGTGCATGGCGCATGGCGCAGGCCATCAAGGACGCTGGGCCCTGCACCCTCCACGCACACAATTTCAAGGACGCCTTCACAGCCGCCTATGCCCGACGCCTGACGAAGAACCGGCAGGTGCGTGTCGTCATGTGCCGCCACCTCACCCGCACGGGCAAGAACACGCTGCTCTACCGCTGGCTCTACGGACAACTCGACCGCCTGTGCTTCGATTCAGCGCTTTCGAAAGAAATGTTCCTCAGCACCCACCCCACGATTGACCCCCAGAAACTCTGCATCGTGCCCACCAGCATTGTCCTGCCCCACACGCTCACCCCTGCACCCCTGCGGCAGGAATTCAACATCGCACAGGACAACGTCGTTGCCATGTATCACGGACGACTTGACCAGGAAAAAGGACTCGACACCCTCATCCAGGCCGCCGCACTGCTGCGCGACCTCCCGTTCACCCTTGTGCTCGTCGGACGCGGCAGCGACGAATACACCGCCCACCTGCACCAGGCCGTGACCGACAACGGCCTCGACGGCCGCGTCATCTTCGCCGGATTCCGCCATCCAGTGCTCCCCTACGTCGCCTCGGCCGACCTCGGCATCCTGCCCTCCATCGTTCGCGAAGGCTGTCCGCTCTCTCCCCAGGAATACATGTCACAAGGCCACCCCATCGTCGCCACCAACAACGGCGGACAGCGAGAGTACATCGACGACGGACAAAACGGTCTGCTCGTCGAGCCAGGCCGTGCCGACCAACTCGCCCAGGCCCTGCGCCGCCTCATCACCGACGCGCCTCTCCGCCAAAAACTCGGGGAGCAGGCCAAAGCCGACTTCGACGACCACATGAACTATGAGCACTACTACGCTCAAATCCGCACACTCTACCAACTGCCACAATGATTTACCGACTTCTCTACGCCACATGGCATCTGCTGTCGCTCCTCCCCTTCCCCGTCCACTATGTGCTGAGCGACTGCATCTACCTCATACTCTACAAAATTGTCGGCTACCGAAAAAAAGTCGTCCGTCGCAACCTCGCCACCTCCTTCCCTGAGAAGAATGCGGACGAACTCCGCACCATGGAGCAACGCTTTTACCACTCCCTTTGCGACTACTTCGCAGAGGCCGTCAAGGCGATGACCATGAGCGAAGAACAGATGCGCCGCCGCATGACTTTCAAGGGCACAGAACTGGTGGACGAATGTGTGCGCAGCGGCCAGTCGTGCGCTGTCTATCTCGGACACATCTTCAACTGGGAATGGGTCACCTCACTGCCTCTCTGGGTGACGCCCGAGGCACACTGCGGCCAACTCTACCACGTTCTGGAAAATCCCACGTTCGACCGCCTCTTCCTGCGTCTCCGACAGCGTTGGGGAGCGGAGTGCATTCCCGTGGCCGACATTCTGCGCAAGACGGTCGAGTACAAGCGCTCGGGCACGCCGACGGTGTTCGGATACATCGGCGACCAAGTGCCCCACTGGAACAACATCCACCACTGGTGCGACTTTCTCCATCACGACACGCCCGTCATGACCGGCACAGAGCGCATCGCGCGGAAGAACCGTCAGGCGGTGTTTTTTCTTGACGTGCGCCGCCTGCGCCGTGGCTACTACGAGGCCGAGTTCCGCCTCATCACCCGCACGCCGGAGCAGTACGCCGACTTTGAAATCACAGACATCTACCACCGTATGCTCGAAGAGACCATCCGCCGTCAGCCCGAACTCTGGCTGTGGTCGCACAACCGCTGGAAGCGCACCCGCGAAGAATTTAACGAGCGTTTCCAGGAGATTGCCGGAAAGGTCATTACGCGCGAGGGGATGGAGTGAAATAAAAACAAAATTTCTGCCAAGTGAAACGTTACGCACCCTTCCTTGTCTTTTTGCTGGCACTGCTCTACCGCTTTGGCCTGAGTGTGCAGGGCATCGACAACATCGATGCCGGATTTTGCCAGACTTACTACCAGAATTTTTTTTCGGAGCCAGAACTCCTGACCTACTACCACCTGTACTACCTCACGGGGCTTGCAGGCGGGCTGTGGGAGCAGTGGCTCGGCGCGTGGGGCCTGCTGGGGTTCCGCCTGCTTGAGTGTGTGGCAGCCGTCGGCGCCGTCGCCTTCATGTACGCGGCTTTTCTGCCCTGGACGGGACGTCGGACGGGGCTTGCCGCAGCGGCGCTCTGCCTGCTCTTTCCGACGATGGTCACGACGTTCCACTACAACACTTTCTCCTACCTCCTTTGCGCCATCGCCGTATGGCTGGCCGCTCGGGCCATGCGTTCGGAGCGGAACACACAGGTCGTGCTGCTGCTCTTTGCCGCAGGCGTGCTGTGGGGGTTCTCCTTCTTTGCGCGACTGGTCAATCTGGCGTGGCTCTCCATCCTTCCGCTGCTCCTGCTGCTGGGCTACTTCCGCCAGCGCGAGGGACGGCTTCGCCGGGCGCTGCGCTATTGTCTGCCGGCCCTGCTGGGCATGATGGCCGGCGCGGCTGTGGTGGTCTTTGTCCTGATGCCCATGACGGGCCATCAGACACACTTCTTCCAGGCCGTGGCCGATGCTTTCGGCATTCTGGGCGGAGAAACAACGAGCCACACATCGGGGAACCTGATTTTCAAATACTTCAAAAGCCTGCTCAACCTGCTGCTCCAAGCCGCCGTCGTCGGTGTGTTGTGGTGGGCATCCGTGCGTACACCGCGCTGGCAGCGCCTCGTCAGCGTGCTCAGCCTCACGGTGTTTGCCGTCCTGGCCTTCACCAATAATGTTCACCTCACGCTGCTTGCCACCTGCCTGCTGCTGACGGTGTGCCACTTGCGCCGTGGCGAAGGTGCGCTCGTCTGCTCCACCCTGCTGTGCATGTGCATTGCGTTCACCTTCCCCATCGGCAGCGACACAGGCATCTCGCCCGTCTTCCAGTGGGCACCGGCCTTCATGGTCATGCCCGCAGCGGCCGCAGCACGCCGGCTGAACGTGCGGTCCGTTCTGCTCACCAGCGCCTACGCCATCATCGCCCTGCTGGCTGTGGTGAAACTGGCTTACCGCCCTTATGGCGAGGAAACGCCACGCTGGAACGACCGTCAGCACATCGCACGTGCCCCGCTGCTCAATGCCTACGTCAACGACGTGAGCGCTGCACGCTACGACAGTCTGCTCGCCTGCATCGAGCGCTACCGACAGCCGCGTCAGCCGCTGCTCATCGTGGGTCAGGCGTCGCAAATCTTCTATGCCACGTCCATGCTGCCCTACCTGGGCAACACCCAACTCGGACAGTACGTGGGCGAACAGTTGCGTCGCCGGCTCGACGAGCAGCAGTCGCGCTTCGGCACCGACCCGCTCGTGGTCGTCGTGCGCCACGGCGACGACGACGAGGAGGTGCAGGCCATGCTTGACGTGGTCGAACCCTGGTGCCGCCAACGGGGCATCACGATTCGCGGCGACTTCCTGCTCAACACCGCCCCCTGAGCACTGCCCGCCCATCGGCAGTCAAGACCCCCTGAAAATGCACCGCAGACGAACTGAATTTCGTCTGCGGTGCATTTTTATTTCGTCCGCAGACGAATTTCAGTTCATCTGCGTACCAAATTTTGTACCACTGCGTTGGTACGGTTGTACCAGCGTGGTGGAATTATTGTACCGGCGCAGTGAAACGACAGGACCACTGCGCCGGTACGGCGCGGCCGGCACAGTGGCGTCAGGGCTCGTCGGGAGTGAGGCGGTTGTTAATCATGCGGTTCATGTACTGCCAGACGATGGCCTTGAGGCGGCGCTCCATGTCGGGCTGCTCGGCCACCTGACCGACGAGGTTGTGCTGCATGAGGGTGTCGGAGAGGGCATAGACGGCCGTGGTGTGCTGGCCGTCGAACTGCAGGACGTGGCGCGGGGTGACGTACTGGTAGATGCCGTTGAGATAGTTGACGGCCCAGGTGCTGTCGGGCGGCGTGGCGAGCAGGTCCTTGCCGAAGGAGAGGTAGGGACGGTCGTAGCCGAGATGGCCGAGCAGCGTGGGCATGATGTCGGTCTGCTGGGCGACGGCATCGACATAGCCGCCGGGAATTTCGCCCGAGGGGTCGAAGAAGATGACGGGCGAGAGGTGGCTGCCGAGCGAGGTGTAGTAGGACTCGTGGCACGACATGTTGGTGTGGTCGTTGGTGATGACGAAGATGGTGTTATCGTACCAGGGTTGCTTGGCTGCGGCTTCGAAGAAGTGGCGCAGGGCCATGTCGCTGTAGCGGACGACCTTGAAGATGGGCATGTCGGGGTTGGTCTCGGGGAACGTGTCGGCATAGGGCGCCGGCACACGGAAGGGATGGTGGCTGCTGAGTGTGAACAGGGCTGTCATGAAGGGCTGACGAAATTCCGACATCTTGGCACAGTAGAACTGGAGGAAGGGTTCGTCGCTGATGCCCCACCAGCCGTCGTAGTCGGCATCGCCTCCGAAGCGCTTGTCGGCCACATAGTCTTCGCGCCCGAAATAGTCGGCGAAGCGGGTGGCACGGGCATAGGCCATGAAGCCCATCGACCCGCGTTCGGCTCCGTGGAAGAAGGCGGTGTACCAGCCCTTCTGCCCCAGGCAGTCGGCCAGTCCGGAGACGTGGTTGACGGAATAGGGCGAAAGGAAGAAGGGCTCGACAAACATGGGAATGCTGGAGAGGATGGAAGGCATTCCGTCGATGCTCTTGCGCCCGTTGCAGTAGGAATGGGTGAAGGTGAGGGCGCCGTGTGTGAGGAGGGAGTCGAGGAAGGGTGTGTAGCCCTGATAGGTGCCGCCGTCGAGGTGGCGGTTGTAGAAACCGAAATATTCGCGGCCGAAACTTTCGAGAATGAGCACGACGACGTTCTTCTGCTTCATCGGTCCGGCATCGGCTGCGGGACGGTGGATGGGGTCGAAGATGGGGTTGACCTCGGCCTCGTCCTGAAACCAGTCGGGCAGGGCGAAGTTGTTCTTCCCAATCGTGCGGATGAGGGAGAAGGGCGTGTTGAGCACAATGCCTGTCTCGGCCGGCTGGTTGCAATAGTCGTTGGCGTTGCTGATGGTGATGGGGCGGATGTCGCGTGTCCATCCGCCACGCATCCCTGCGATGCAGAAGGGCACGAAGACGAGGATGGCCAGCAGACCTGTGCCCAGATGCACGCGCCAGTCGAGACGGCGGCTGTGAAGGCGGGGGGTGTGGTAGCAGAACCAGAGCAGCAGGACGACGGCGGCGGTGATGAGCAGGAAGTACCAGTGATGCAAGAACTCGATGCCGATGATTTCACCGATGTTTCCTTCGTTGCTGAACTCGTTGAACACGGTCGTAGTCGTGCGGCGCAGGGTGAAGGGGAAATAGACAGAGTCGGCGATGTTGGCGATGAAGGCCAGTGTGTTCACCACGACAAAGAGCAGCCGACACGCGCGATGCCAGCCGCACCGCTCCTTCAGATGCAACGGAAAGAGCACCATCAGCACCCACAGGACGTTGGTGTAGAGAATGGCGGAGGTGTCGAAGCGGAGACTTCCCAAAAACATCTCCCAACCGTGGCGCACCGTGAGGCTGTCGGCATAGAGCGCGTAGTTCTCGGCCACAAAGACAACACGGGCAACGAAGTAGGACACATAGGCGAGCAGCAAGCCGACCACGACGGTCAGCACGGGCTGGAGCGACAGTTTCAGTTTCTCTTTCATAGATGCTTTATCGAGGAATAAGTTGGTTTTCGTTCATACGGGTCATATACTGCTGAATGACCGCCTTCAGTTCGCGCTCCATCTGGGGCTGCGGCTCAGCGCCGGCCAGGTTGTGGCGCAGCATCGGGTCGCGCCGATAGTTGTAGATGGCACGGACGTCATGACCGTCGAACTGCAGGAGGTAGTCACCCTTGACATACTGATAGGTGCCGGCGAGATAACTGACTGCCCAAGTGGCAGAGTCGGGAGTGGAGAGGAGGTCGCAGCCGAAGGCAACGTAGGGACGACGGCTGCACCCCAGCCATCCGAGCAGGGTGGGCAGGATGTCGGTCTGCTGCGCAATGGCATGACGCCGGCCCTGCGGCATCTCGCCCGACGGGTCGAAGAAGAGGATGGGAACGGCAAAGTAGCCGAGGTCGGTCTGGTACTCAGGCCGGCAACTCTGTGAGGTGTGGTCGGCCGTAAGCACAAAGATGGTGTTTTCGTACCAGGGCTGCCGGCTGGCCGTTGCGAAGAAGCGCCGCAGCGCATAGTCAGTGTAGCGGATGCACTTGTGCATCGGCAGCGGTTCGCCGAGGTCAAAGCGCTCGCGATGCTGCGCTGGAATGCGGTGGGGATGGTGGCTCGTTGCCGTGAAGACAGCACTGAGGAAGGGTTCCTGAAACTCCGTCATCTTCAGGGCAAAATACTGCAGGAAAGGTTCGTCCCAGATGGCCCACGTGCCGTCGAAGTCTGCATCGCCGCCGAAGCGCGGGTCGGCACCATATTCCGAGCGTCCGAAGTAGTCCTGAAAACCTGTTGTGCGGGCAAAGGCCTGGAAGCCCATCGAACCGTTCTTGGCACCGTGGAAGAAGGCGGAATAGTAGCCGTTGCTGCCCAGTTCGCGAGCCAGTCCGCTCACGTCGTTGAGGGAGAACGGCGTCAGGAAAAACGACTCATGCATCATGGGAATGCCCGACAGGATGGACGGCATGGCGTCGATGCTTTTCCGCCCGTTCGCAAACGAATGGTCGAACGTGAGGCTGTGGGCGACGAGCGAATCCACGAAGGGAGTGTAGCCGGTGTATTGTCCGCCGTCGAGTTGACGGTTGAAGGCACCAATGTATTCTTGGCCAAAACTTTCGACAATCAGCACCACGACGTTTTTCCGACGGCAGACGAGCGAGTCGGACGGTGTGTGGACAGGACTGAAGATGTGCGCCAGTTCGGTGGGCGAAAAGTAGTCGGGCGTCGCCGGCACTGTCCTGTGAATGGTGCGGATGAGGGAGAAGGGCGTGTTCAGCACCACAGCCGCCTCGACGGGACGGTTGACATACTGGTTGGCGTTGCTGATGGTGATGGGGCGGACGGCTGTAGTGGTTCCGCCACGCATACCGATAACGGCGAGCGGCACATAGGCAACGAAAATCACCGTGTGCAGCAAGCAGTAGAGCCAGCGAGGCTGTGTGTGCGGACGTCCACTGGGCCGCACGTAGAACATCCACAGCAGTGCGACCGTGAGCAGGGCGGTGACGACCAGGTACCAGTGGCACAGCAGTTCGGTCGAGAGAACTGTGGCGAGGTTATGTTCGTGCTGAAGTTCGCGGAAAACGGTGACGGTGGTGCGGTGGCCGGTGTACTGGAAATAGACGGCATCGGCAAGGTTGAGCACCACGCAAAGCGCATTGACGCAAAGAAAAGTCCACTTTGCCACGCCCTGCCAGCGTGTGCCTTCCTTCCAGTGGAGGGGCACAAGCATGAGGAGGGCATAGGGTATGTGGGTGTAGAGGACGGCGGAGGTGTCGAAGGTGAACGCTCCGGCGAGCAGGTCGGCCGTGTTGTTTTCGGCCCAGAGTTTGCTGTAGGCCTGCCAGTTTTCAAGCAAAAACGCCACACGGCAGATGCCGAAAGCGGCGTAGGCGAGAACGAGGTTGCAGGCAAAGGCAAGTGGGGTGGAGATGAGCGATTGTCGCAGTGTGGGGTGCGGTGTATGGAAGTGTCGGCTGTTCATGGCTCAGGCTTCGTTCCAGATGCGCTCCACACGGCTGACGATGGTCTCGGGTGCGATGCCGTTCATGCAGCGCAGGTCGCCGAACTGGCAGGCCTTGTTGCCATAGACGGAACACGGACGGCACGCGAGGTCGTCGCGCTGCAGGATGCGGTCGGCAGGCTGCTGCCAGGGCGTGAATCCTGCCTTCGGATGGGTGGCGCCCCAGATGCTGACGACGGGTGTGCCGCAGAGGGATGCGATGTGCATGTTGGCCGAATCCATCGCCACCATGCAGTCGAGGCGCGACATGAGCAGCATCTCGTTGTGCAGCCCGCCGAGGATGCCGCACGCTGCGTTCTGTCTGCCCTGCGCCGAAGAGGAAGACGCGGACGCCGTGGCTGGCGAGTGTGGAGGCGACTTGCTGCATTTGTGCGAGGGGATAAATTTTGCCTTCGTGTGCGGCGAAGGGGGCTATGCCGACCCATCGCTCGCCCTGTGGCTTGCGTCCGATGCGACGCTCGACGGGCTGGAAATTCTCCATGCGTGGGTCGAAGGCGCGGTCGAAACTGAGCGTGAAGTCGATGCCGAGGCTGTGCAGCACGTCGGCATAGCGGTCGGTGACGGGCTGCAGCGGTGCCATGTCCATGCCGTGGCCCGTGAGCGCCTTCTTCTGCTTGCGTCCTTTGTCGATGACGGCCACACGGGTGCCTCCGATGCGGAAGCGTGTGCGCAGATACTTGGTGCGCAGCACGTCGTGCAGGTCGGCCACATAGTCGAAGCGGCGTTTGCGCAACTGCTGATAGAGGCGTTCGAGTCCTGTCACACCCTTCACTTTCGCCGTGTCGATGCCCATGACCTCGACGTTGGCGGGCATCCAGTCGAACAGCGGCACGTTCTGCTGTTTGGTCAGCACGGTGATGCGCAGGTCGGCGTTCTGACGTGCCAGGCTGTCAACCACGGGCACGGTCAGCGCCACGTCGCCCATGGCCGAGAGCCGTATGATGAGCAGTCGTTTCATTTCCGTTGTCGGGTACTCCTATTTCTTGTAGAGCACGGGGTTGGTGCTCGGGTCGTTATACATTTTCATCTGCCGATAGACTTTCATGTACTTGCGTCCGGCCTCGATGTCGGCGAGGAGTTGGTCG
>ONXQ01000072.1 GCA_900321835.1 uncultured Prevotellaceae bacterium | reverse complement strand
GCAACTCGGATTCCTCGAATACCAGTTCGTTGACCGTCAGGGCAACGAAATCAACATGACAGAGGAAATCGAAAGCAAGTAGAAACACGTAGAGAGAAACACCTCGCGAACAAGACCGGGCTTCAAAGCCCCGACATTTTAACTCAGAACAATTGTGGCGGACAATCCTACACAGGGTTATCCGCCACAATTGTTTCATCAGAAGCCACCTTTGTTGGTGGCAGGCGTGTCGATGTCGAAGGCTGAGTAGTAGCCACAGAACTTCACACAGCCGTCAGCCTTCTCGATGACTTGTGCCTCGGGAGCACTGAAGGTGACGCTCTTGAAGACGGGATTGACGATGTCGTCGCCTTCTGTCCACTTGATGATGTAAGGCACACCAGCCTCGAGCACATCAACGGGTTCGCCGAAGGTAAGCATGACGTGGGTGCCTTCCATCGTGGCATCGGTGAGTGTCTTTGCCACAGCCCCTTCGAGGACGGAGCCCTCGAGTACGACGTCGAATGGCAGGCACAGCGTGTTCCACGAGCCGTCCTTGAAGAGCGTACGGTCGCGGAGTTCAACCTTCCGTGTTCTGCCATTGTTGTTTGTTATGGCAGTGCTGTTTTCGGCATTATCGGAAAGGGAGAGGATGGGAACATCGGCAGAGACAATGCCCGTAAAGGTCTTGCTGATGGTGCAGCAAGTTCGTTCTGGAACAAATTATAATAGATGATTCATGATTTAGCAATCATTGCCTTTGGGGAAAACACGAGGGGCATCTCCACAGCGGAGATGCCCCTCTTTCTACTTGATGGTGCGAACCATCTGGCTGGTGTACGAGTTCTCGTTGTCGTACCAACTTACAACCTGTACCTGGTAGGTCTCTTCGTCAATCTTGCTGACCATTGTCTGGGTAGCGTCGAAGAGCGAACCGAAACGCATACCGATGATGTCGCTGCTGACGATCTGGTCTTCAGTGTAACCGAAACTTTCGGTCTGAGCAGCCTTCATGGCTTCGTTGATGCCTTCCTTCGTGATGTCCTTACCCTTGACAACGGCAACGAGGATTGTTGTCGAACCTGTGGGCGTGGGAACGCGCTGTGCAGAACCGATGAGTTTGCCGTTCAGTTCGGGGATAACGAGACCAATGGCCTTAGCAGCACCTGTTGAGTTAGGAACGATGTTGCAAGCACCGGCGCGGCTACGGCGGAGGTCACCCTTACGCTGCGGGCCGTCGAGAATCATCTGGTCGCCTGTGTAGGCGTGGATGGTGCTCATGATACCGCTCTGGATGGGAGCGAACTTGTTCAAAGCGTCAGCCATAGGAGCAAGGCAGTTGGTCGTGCAACTTGCAGCGCTGATGACGGTGTCTTCCTTCTTCAGAGTCTTGTGGTTCACGTTGAAGACGATGGTGGGCAGGTCGTTGCCGGCAGGAGCCGAGATGACAACCTTCTTGGCACCAGCCTGAATGTGGGCACTTGCCTTTTCCTTTGAGGTGTAGAAACCTGTGCACTCCAGAACAACGTCAACGCCGATTTCGCCCCAGGGCAGTTCGGCAGCGTTGGGCTTGGCATAGATGATGATTTCCTTACCGTCAACGATAATAGAATTTTCGGTGGCTTCAACCGTGTGCTTGCCTTCACCGAACTTGCCAGCGAAACCGCCCTGAGCGGTGTCGTACTTCAGCAGGTGTGCCAGCATCTTGGGACTTGTGAGGTCGTTGATGGCGACTACTTCGTAACCGTCAGCCTCGAACATCTGACGGAAAGCCAGACGACCAATACGGCCGAAACCGTTAATTGCAACTTTTACCATAAGATTGATAAATTTAAAGTTAATAATAAAGAATTAAAAACGTGTTGATTGATTTATCCACAATTACAGTGTTCCGCCGACTTACATGCCGCCAGAAGCACTGCAAACAATGCCATAATAAGAAAATAAAATACTCTCTTCGACATTTTTTTTCTTTCCGAGTGCAAAGTTACACAAAATTCTCTTATCTTTGCACAGAAAACAAGGATTTTTAATTTTTAATTTCTAATTTTTTAATTATTTCACAATCATTATGGCAAAATTCATTCAAGAGTTCAAAGAATTTGCCCTCAAGGGCAATGTAATGGACATGGCTGTCGGTGTCATCATCGGCGGCGCTTTCGGCAAGATTGTCAGTTCGCTCGTTGCCGACGTCATCATGCCTCCTATCGCCTGGGCACTGGGCGGCGCAAGTTTTGCTGACATGAAGTGGGTGCTCAAGGAAGGCATTCCCGAGAAGGTCAACGCTGCCGGAGAGGTTGTTGAAGAGGCTGTCGAGGCCATCACGCTCAACTACGGTATGTTCATCCAGAACATCGTCGATTTCCTCATCATCGCCCTCTGCATCTTCCTGATGGTCAAGGGCATCAACAAACTGTCGAAGAAGAAGGCTGAGGAGCCTGCTCCCGAACCCGAACCGACGGCCGAAGAGAAACTCCTCACCGAGATTCGCGACTTGCTGAAGGAGAAGAAATAATCCGCTGCAAAGCACCCAACGAGAGAAAGCCGCAGACTTCCGCAACATGAGGTCTGCGGCTTTTTGTGCGCTGTTGCTTTCGGATTGTGACAGCGGAGTACCAAATCGGTGCCGGCGAAATGGTACAGTTGTACCAACGCAGTGGTACAAAAATTCCAGCGCAGTGAAACTGACGTACCACTGCGCTGGAACTATTGATGTGCAACACCCTGTCGCTCAGGCGGATTGATTCTGCGTCCTCATTTTCCGTCGCCAGTTCACGTATCCGAAGATGGCGATGACGACATAGAGGGCGTAGAGCGAGGCCTTGAAGGGAATGTCCTTGTAGAAGTAGAGGATGGAGGTGACGACATCGACTGCAATCCAGACGAACCACTGCTCCAGATACTTGTGCGCCAATGCCCAGATGCCGATGATGCTGAGGGCGGTGGTGAAACTGTCGGCCAGCGGCACCGTGCTGTTGGTGAAGGTGACCAGCAGCCAGTAGATCAGTGCCCAGAGCAGCAGCCCCACCCCCACTCCTCCCAAAGCAGGGAGCAGGTTGTGCGGAGCATGGAAGATGCTTTTTATCTCAGCCCCAGAGGATTCAACACCCTTTTGGGGCGAGCGACGTGTGGTCCTCATCCACCGGGTCAATCCATAGCCACTCATGGCGAGATAGTAGAACTCCATGCCGCAGTCGGCATAGAGCCCTTTCTGATAGTAGAGCACGATGCCGAGCAACTGCATGACGATTCCGACGACCCACATCCACACGCTGGCTTTCAGTTCCAGCAGGATGTAGAGAAGGCCAAGCACCGTGGTGGTGATGTCGAGCCAATGCTGGGCAAGAAATGCGTCCATACCTTAGAAGTTCAGCGACAGGTGAGCCATGAAATGGAAGGGTGCAGAGGGTGCAAATCCGGCAGCCTCGGCATCACGCTTGCCCCAAGTGTTGACAGCCATCACCTCTCCGTTGCTGTCTCTCTGGAACTGTGGTGCGGCCCAACCGTTGTTGTCGTACTTGCAGCCAAAGAGATTGTAGAAGGTGACGCCAGCCTTTGCCTGCTTCAGCCCCAGTTCGGGCAACGAGAAGTTGTAACTGATGTCGAGGTTGGTCGTGAAGTGCGCCTTCAACTGCAGGGTTTCCCAAGTTCCGGTGGCGGTGGAATACATCGACTCGAAACCGTAGTTGGTGAGGTTTTGTTTACTGATGTACTGGCTCTGCAGCATGGCGCTGAAGCCTTTGTAGAGGAACGTAAACGAATTGTTGAAGATGACGTCGGGAGAGAACGCCAGTTTGGTCTCACCGACATTCACAAGCGTCGAATAGTCGTCGAGCGTGATGACCATATCCTTTGCACGGTTCTTCGACAGCGTCATGTTCATGTCCCAGCGCAGCCAGTCGAGCGGCTTCCAGGCAGCCTCAATCTCCATGCCCATGCGGTAACTGTGGGGTATGTTCTTCGTAATGGCCTCGCCCTCGTCGTTCAGCAATCCTGTGAGCACAAACTGGTCGTGGTAGTTCATGTGGTAGAGATTGAGCCCTGCCGTGAACTTTTCCGACTGATACTGATAGCCCACTTCAAAGTCGAACAGCCTCTCCGACGTGATGGGCTCACCCATGTTTTCCATGTAGTTGTCGCGCGTAGGCTCACGTTGAGCAACGGCGTAGGAGGCATAGACGCGGTGATTGGGCGACAACTGCCAGTTGAGTCCGAACTTGGGATTGAAAAAGTCGAATTTGGCGTCGAGGTTGATGCGAATCTGACCTACATCGTCCCAGTTGTCGGTCATACCCTTGATTTTGTAACCCACATGGCGATACTGAAGGTCGGCGAAGGCACTCAGCCCCTTGACAAACTCCCACTGCACTTTGGCATAGATGTTTCCGTCCATCTTCTTGGCATTGTTGCCATAGTAGCGATGGTTGGGGTCGATGCCTGACAAAGGCACAGGCGAACCTTCAGCCCCCTTGTAATAGGGCGTCCCCACCCAGATGACATGACCGAAGTGGTCGGCATCGAAGAAGTTCAAGGCACCGCCGAAGTTCATCGTCAGGCCACGACGGTTGTCATAGTTCATCGAACCCACCAGACCTCCGAAGTCCTTGTCGCCGTCCTTTCGCTGCACAAGGTTGCCACGCAGTTCGTCGTCATCGGTCAGATTCCACAGATACAAGGTCTTCCCCGTCTTCATCTGGTCATAAACGTATGTGTCGTGGGTGTAGTGCAAAGCCACGTTGAGTTTCCAGCGGTCGCTGACAAGGTGATTGAGGTGCAACTGGTAGTGCTGCTGGTGATAGTTGTCAAACTGGTCGTTGTAGAAGCACATGCGGCCATCCTTGTCGTAGTAGAGACCACACGAATTGTAGCGGCGTCCATACTGTTCCTGCTCATACTTCGACGTATAGTTCCAGGCCATATAAGTCTTCTCGGTTCCGTTGAAGGTCAAGAACTTAATGCTGGTCCGTTCGCCATAGTAGGCAGCCTGGAGGAAGTAACTGTTGAGTGACGAAGTGGCACGGTCGATGTAGCCATCGCTGCCAATGTTCGACAAACGGCCCTGAACACCGAACTTTCCGCCCAGCAGCCCTGTGCCAAAGCGTAAGGTTTCCTTGTGCGAACCATAACTGCCGGCCGAAGCGTCGAAGCCAATGAAGGGCTTTGCTGGGATGCCGTCGGTGAGCATGTTGATGGTGGCACCAAAGGCACCGGCGCCGTTCGTGCTGGTACCTACGCCGCGCTGAACCTGAATCGACTGAACACTGCTGGCAAAGTCGCCCATGTTCGAGAAGTAAGTAAGCGAACTTTCACCGTCGTTGATGGGCACACCATTGGCTGTGACATTGATGCGCGAAGGGTCGGTGCCACGCACACGGATGCTCGTGTAGCCTATTCCGTTACCCGCATCGGTCGTCACCGTCACGCTCGGCTGGGTCGAGAGCAGCATGGGCAAGTCCTGACCATAGTTGACAGCCTGAATCTGTTCTTTTCCGACATTGCTGACGGTCATCGGCGTTCGTGACGTGGCACGCAGCGAGGTGACCTGCACGGCATCGAGTTCCACCGTGCGCACCGTGTCGGCCACCGTCTGGGCGGCAGCGTCTGCGCCTCCCAGCACCATTGCTGCCATGAGCAGCAAAACATTTTTCTTCATTTCTCTTTCCTTTATTATTATAAGTACATAATAAAGGGGCTTTTCGAGTCGCTCCTTTCCCTACGGCGGCATTACCCGCATCAGGTTCTAAGGGTATCATCTCAGCCCTTGCTGCCCGTGCAGCAAAAGCACCCCTTGATTCCCTGTTTGGAAATCAAGTGCAAAGGTACGACAAAAAAGTGAAAAGTGAAAAGTGAAAAATTAAAAAATATAAATTAAAAAGTAAAAAACACCTTGCTGACGATAAGTTCTCCTCCATTTGGGGGAGTTAGAGGGGGCTTCTTCGGCCGTAAGCCCATGCCGGACATTGTACCGAAAAAATTTCACTGCGGTGGTACAGTCGTACCACTGTGGAGAAACAGAAGTTCCAGTGCGGTGGTATTCTCGGCAAACCATGAAACACAGCCAAATGAAACAAAGCATGGGCACAAAACCCCGCAGAGAGGTTTGGTGCCCATGCAGCAGAGAGGGTTCGTTCAAATCCGCTCGTAACGGCTGGTACAGAGGGTCCGTCCTGTCGATGCATCGATGGCAAGGGCCTTAAGGGAGCCGTCGGGTTCTTCACTTTGCTCAAAACGAATGTCATGGGCTGTGATGGGGTCGGCACTACGGAGGAAAGCCTCGAAATGGTCGTCACAAATCTGTAGGTCAAACACAATGGGGGTGGACGTGGTGTTTTGCACACGCAGGTCACGGTAGCCAAAGGCCACGGTGGCATCGGAACCTAAGGGACAGAAACGGGTGGCTTCGGTGTAAAGGTCTTTCGAATGGTTGTGGCGTTCGACGACCTGCAAACCTGCCACAAGCGCAAGGTGGTGGATGATGCCGGAGGCCTGGCACAGTCCTCCGCCCCGCTCCAACTGCAACTCGCCGCCACGGATGCTGCGCGATGCCTCAAACTGCGACGTGTTGGGATTGCCGACGGTGCGCCAGAAGGAAAAGACTTCGCCGGGGTTGACGACATACTGCCGGATACGGTCGGCAGCAAGACGCAGGTTGTGTTTCTTCTCGTTCAGCGTAGCCGAGGCCGTGAAAGGCTGTTCCAGGCGAAGGGAGTATGGAAGCGATGGCTGCGAGCGACGCTTGCAAAAGCGATGGGCAGAAAGGGCATCTTGAAATCCACGCAGCAGCACATGGAGCCACATCTTGTACTGTTTCAAATAAGAAATCATAAAAGATTCAAATCTTTTTCAGTTCAAAGATCAGATAAGAACTCAAGGGGCGAAGAAGCGGAAGGTTGGCCGCTCTGAAGTCGAGCGAACAGAGGGACGGACGCAGCGACTTCGGCATCCGGTGAACAGGCATGAGCATCACGCCATGCACGGACTGAATCTCAAACAGGCCCTGAGTCAGTTGTCGCATCTGCTGCACATCCATGCTCGTGTTGCCATGCCATGCCTCTGGCTGGCGTGACGTGAGACGGCGGCGCTGGCGCGAAGGAATGTCGCAAATCCAGCGTCCGCCTGGGAGCAGAAGCCTATGCATCTCGTGCATCACCTTCTGAACGGTGTCGGCATCGAGGTGCATCAGAAAATGAAACGAAAGGATGGTTTGCAACGAAGCGTCCGAAAAACCCGTCTGCGTGGCATCAGCCTGCAGAAAATGATGGTCGGGAAAACGTTTACGCGCTTCGTCCAACATGGCCTCGCTGGCATCGGCACCTACAGCCGCATAGTTCGACAGGCGTCCTGTTCCGCAGGGCAGGTCGAGGCACGTTGCTGCATCAATCTTCAGGTTGTCCAGCACCCAGCGCTCCTGACGGTCGATGAACTGGCCGTAGGAATTTCCGAAACGGCTTTCGTCGTACTGTGATGCAATCTGATTGTAATAGTCAACCACACAATTCTCTGACATACCCTACTTCTTGAACAGGTGAGGAATAAATTCTTTCAGGCTGCGACGCCACGTCAGCCATTCGTGATGGGTGCCGGGCGAGACGTATAGTTCGGCTTTGATGCCGGCATCGTTCAGCGACTTGACCAGCGCCTCTGTGCCAAAGTTCTCCTCGCTTCCGCAACTGAGGAACACATAGTGAATCTGCTTGTTAAATTCGTCGGGACGAGTGAAGATGCCGTCGTAAGCCGTCTTCACGTCAAGCCCGAAAATGGCACCACTGAAACCGCCCATATACGAGAACAGATCCATGTGGCGCAGCACCATGTCGAAAGTCTGATGTCCGCCCCACGAAAGTCCGGCCATCGCACGATGGTCGCGGTCGGTCAGTGTGCGGAAATGGCTGTCGATGTAGGGAATCAGATCTTGCAGCATCACGTTGTAGAACGTGGCGCCATACTGGCTGCGGCCTTGCTGGTTGGACGAGCGGCGGTCGAAAGGTGCTTTCACGTCGCCACTTTCCATTACCACAATCATCGGCACAGCCTCGCCACGGTGGATGGCATTGTCCATGATGTGCTGCATGTGGCCCTGGTGCGACCATCCTGTTTCGTCTTCGCCCATGCCGTGCTGCAGGTAGAGCACGGGATAACGCTTCTTCTGGCATTTCTTGGTGTCGTACTCGGCTGGCGTATAGACCATGACATGCCGCCATTCGCCCTTCGCCTCTGACCAATAGTAAAGGCTGCGCACCTGTCCCTGTGGCACGTCCTTCTGCGGACGGTAGTAGTCGCCTTCGGGTCCTTCGGGAATCTCAATGCCGCCCGACTGGCGATGGCAGCCGAAGAAGGTGTCGGTGTTGGGGTCGACCACCGACACACCGTCTATCTTCAGAAAATAATAATGGAAACCAACCACCAGCGGAGCCGTCACGCCTGTCCACATTCCACGTTCGTCGCGCTGCATGTCATAGACGTGGCCACAGATGTCCACCTGCACCTTCTTGGCGTCAGGGGCATAGGTCTGGAAGTAGGCACGACGCTCTGCATCGACCTTCGGGAACTGGCAACCTTGCATGGTCGTCTCCGCAATCTTGGCCGATGCAGGAATCTCTATGGGACGCACCACATCGTAGCCCAACAGCGAGAGCATCTTCTCGCCATACCGACGCCCCAACTCACGATAACCGGCGGCGTCAAAGTGGAGGCGGTCGGGACCATTGGTGCAGTTGTCCGACTTCACCACATGAGCCGTCTTGATGGTTTGGGGCAGAGCGTCAATCATCTTGTTGGCACCGATGCAAGCACCCTGTCCGTTGGCCTGGACCACTTCACCCGCCAGCAACGGCACATCCGCCGCCTTGAGGTTCAGGTCGTGCAGCATCCGTTCATACACCGTATTCAACTTCTCTGCCCAGCGGGGGTCGCCCGTGTTCGATTCCCCCTGATGCAGCAGGATGCCCTTGATGACACCCTCCTGCTGCGCCTTCTTGGCCAGGGACACCAGTCGCTCGTAGGGATTGTTGCCATACTCTGAAAGACGGCTTTTCATCCAGTCGGGCGCACGGTGCTTCACATAGTCGGCAATGCTGTCGGACATGAATCCCTCGATATGAATGCCACCAACAGCCACCGTGATGACACCCACACGGATGTTGTCGGGCAACGTATTGGTCAGCGTTCGTCCAAAGTAATCGACAGGAGTCAAGCCGCGAGCAGCCAATGGCGGAGTAGCACGGTACCACTCACCCAGTTTCCGCCCGTTCTTGCCATCGTCCTGCGACGACATCATCAGGAAACGCTCACTCACGCCCTCCATGTCCTGCGCCTCGGGCCGTGCAGCCCCTTCCATGTTCGACTGTCCAAAACACAGGAAGATGTAAAAGTTTGGGTCCACCTCAGCCTTCATCGTCAGGCTGGGCAAAGCCAGCAGTGCCACCATGAGCACGAGTTTCATGATTATTTTCATTGTTGTGGTGGTTATTTAGTGATTGTAAATTCGTTCTTGCACCTCGGCTGCCGTCCAGTGCTCTTCCTCTTCGGTCGCATACCTTCTCTGCACATGATGGTCGTCCAGATAAATCTGATTGAGCGTGTGAGCCAAAGCCTTCAAGGTCGTTTCACGCACAGCAGGGCGCAACTCACACTCCCAAACCGTGATGCAGTGCCAGCCCATCTGAGCCAGTTTGTGCTGTTCCTCCTTGTCGCGCTGCTGATTTCGCTGAATCTTTTTCACCCAGAACATTCGGTTTGTCTTCGGAATCTTGCAACACGCAGAGTTCTGTGCTGTTATGCATTGTGCAGTATGAATGACAAATTGAATCTGGTGTCCGTGCCAGAAGCATCCGTTCACAAACACACACGTCCTGTATTTCCTCAGCACAATGTCCGGGTGCCCAGGCAACCTGTCATGATTCAGACGATAACGGAAACCCTCTTTCCACAGCCATCGCCGCACAATCATCTCCGGCTTCGTTCCCTTACT
>ONXQ01000049.1 GCA_900321835.1 uncultured Prevotellaceae bacterium | reverse complement strand
GATGGGGCTGACGTTGTAGTAGCCCTGGTCCATCAGCCAAGACGTATAGCCCGAGTAGTCGGTCTCTTCTGCTCCGGGGTGCTCCTCCAGATACTGCGACATGGTCGGACGTGTAGGCACCATCAGTTTGTTGGCATCAGCTGAGATGCTGAAAGTGTTGTATTCGTCGATAGGAATCATGAGCGAGAGACCCAGACGCAGGTTCGTGGGCAGGAACTCACTGGTGTTGCCTTCGTCGTAGGATATCTTTGAACCGATGTTCGAGGCGTTCAGACCCCAACCCAGTTGGCACTCGCGGTTGCCGAGGTTGATGAACCCCTGATGGTAGAGGGCGATGTCGGCGGCAAAGGCATTGCCAGGCGTAGTTTCGTCGTCCGACTTGTAGGCCAAGTCGCTGCGGATGTAGCGCAGGGCAACGGCAGCGGAGAAGTTTTCGCTCAGCATACGGGAGTAAGCCACGTCGAAGGACATTTCGTAGGGCTTGATGGTTTCTTCGGCACCGCCTGCACCGTAGGCCGTCACTTCACCCAGCGAGAAATAGCGCAGGGAGGCACTGACAGCGTCATAGTCGCCGATGCGGTAGTAACCGGTGATGTTTGCAAGGTCGATGTCGCTGACCAGTTGACGCAACCACGGTGTGTAGTTGAGTGCAACGCCGGCACGGCTGATGGCAAAGGGATACTTGGCAGGGTTCCAGAACTGGGAGTTGACGTCGGGATCAGTGGCTGCACCGATGTCACCCATGGCTCCTGCACGTGCGTCGGGAGCAATGGCCAGCGATGTCACTCCGTGGTACACCGGGTTCAGTTGGTCTTTGACGTCCTGTGCCTGCACCGTCAGTACGAAAGAAGATGCACATAGGACGAGCAGGGTTGAAAATATTCTTTTCATTGTCGTTTTTTCTGGTGTCTAAGAAAAATAACGTTAAGGTGGTTGGTTTATTGTTTGATGTGGTCTTTACGAACGTTAAAAGTTCGGAAAGAGCGTTAACTATCTGCTGCGCGGAATGATGAATTTCTTGGCGATGTCGGCTGCGCTGCCTCCGTTGGATGCGACGTTTGCCTTGACGATGTAAACGCCTGGAATGATGTGGCTGTCGGTTTCGTTCTGATTCCAACTGAACGTGTATGACGAACTGATGCTGAAGCCGCTTTCCTGTGCTTTCCAGAGTTTGCGGCCTGTGATGTCGTAAACAGTGAGGTCGATGTCAAGGTCGGTCTGCGGACGGTCGGTGACGAAGGTGAAGGTGGTGAGCCCTGTGCCGTCGGACTTGATTTGGAGGCTATAGATGGAGGGTGTGGCTCCGACGTTGACGTAGAAGTCGATGCTGGTGGTCGATGGATTGTTCAGTATGTCATAGGCACGGAGGGTGAGGGAATGCTGGCCCTCGGTCAGTGCCGGGATGGGGAAAGTGAGGCTGCCGCGGCGATAGTCACCGACGGTTGGCTGGAAATAGGAGTTGAGCGAGTAGGTGGTTGCTTCCTTGTTGTCGATGATGGCAGAGATATCGTGTCCGATGCCGCTGCCGGTCATGTTGAGTCCGTTCTCATCGTAGAGCGTAGCGAGCAGGAGAGGCGTTTCGTTCACCACGTCGCCGTTCTGGAAGTGTTCGTTGTTCAGACGCAGTTCGACAGTGGGGCCGTTGGTGTCGTCGGGCAGGTCGGCCGAAGTTCCGCTCACGGCAAAGTTGGTAAAGCGTCCGTTGGCTTCGAGAGTTGCTTCATTGTTGACGGCATAGAGCGATATAAGCCCGGTTTCGCCGCTGTAGTTGTTGTCGAGCGGTACGGGGAAGGAGAAAGTAAATTTGCCGCCTTCTACCTTGTCGCCACAGGTGTAGAGGGTGCGCAGACGGTCGTCGAAGGTGAAGGGCGTGACGTCGTCGTTGGCGTTGTTTTTGCAGACAACGGTTTCCACATTGTCTTGGACAATCGGATAGATGATGCCGTTGAACGTGTCGGCGAGTTTACCTTCGGTATCGACGATGTGTCCTTCGACCGTGAGCAGGCTGCCGGCACTGGCCGAGTAGGGTGTGCCAGGGGCATAGGTGTCGTTGATGCGGTCGATTTCGACTTTGTATTTCGGAATGGCCAACTGGATGGCTGGGTCGCCGATGAGAATGAAGTGGGCCTTGTTCGTCGGGTCGGAACTGATGTCGATGAGTTCGCACTTGGCCATTGAAAGGGCTTGGCCGAGCGTGTATTGACGGCCGTTGGCATCGTTGCTGACGCAGTAGCGCATGAAGCGGCGGTTCAGTTCGCGGTTGGGGTTGGGATAGACTGTGCGGGTGGTGCTGAGGATGCCCATAGCGGCGCCTCTCGGATTCTTGAGGGCGCTCTCGCCAATGTTTTCGTGGTCCATGTCGAAGGGCGAGATGTCGCATCCTGCAGTGACCCAGAGCGGTAGGCGCGGTGAGTTCCATCGGTCGAAGTCGCTGACTTGGATGACCAGTTCGTGCGACAGGCAATGGGCTGCACCGTGGCCCGAGTAGTTCATCACGAGTGCGCCTTCCTGCATCTGGCGGTTGATGTCGGTTTGGGCATCGGGGTATGAGTCGCCGGTCGAGGACACTTCTTTTTCGTAAGTGTCCCAGTAGATGCGGCGCAGGCGGATGTCGGGTGCAGCCTCGGTCATTTCCTTGTAAATGGCTTCGGCATCGCGCATGTGCATGTTCTCGTTTCCGTCGTCGGCCATGATGCAGACGAGGTTTTTCCAGTTGCCCACCTGTTCGTTGTTGATGTAGGTGATGAGTTTGTCAACCACGGTCTTGGCTTCGGCATTGGTGCGGACGGGGATGAACCCTACGCCGATGCGGGGTTTCCAGCGCAGCACGTTGCCGGTGGTGTTGTTGTCGAGGAGGGCATAGTATTCGGTGAGGAAGTAACTGCTGACGAGATGCAGCGATCCATCGCTTTCGTAGGTCAGCAGGAAGTCGTCGGGGTTGTATTTGCGGGTGTTGACAGTGACCATACGGTTGTCCCAGATGGCAGGACCGAACATGAGGAGGTTCTTTGGGCGGTCGGCTGTTGTTGACGCCTTGTCGTAGAGCATCTTCATCAGTCGGCGCACGGCTGTGGCGTCAGGTGTGCCCGATGAAAATTCGTTGTAAATCTGCTGTGCTGTCAGCACGACGCAGCGCATTCCGTCGCGTGCCGTGTGTGCCTCGGCCAGCCGTCGGGCCTGTGTGGCGAGGTGGCCGCTGGTGGGGACGACGATGACGAGGTCGATGTCGCGGAGCGAATGGAGGTCTTGATTGGCAATGGCTCCGCAGACGGTGGGCGAGGGGAACGAGGCGCCGGGGTTGACGGCGACGAGTTCTTCGCTTTGCCAGGCAGTCGAACTGCCGGCATCGCTGCTGAAGGGCAGGTTCCATGTGCCGGTGGCGGCGTCGAAGGTGCCGGCCACTTCTTCGATTTCCTGTGCCTTGTTGATGTGCCAGAAGACGGTTTCGGCCGTGCCGCCGGTCAGTTGGAAGATGACGTCGCCGCTGGCTGAGGGACGGAACAGGAGGAAGGTTTGCGGAATGTTCAGATGGCGGATGTACGAGGCGCGGAGGTAGTCGAGGTGGCCGCTGATGCCCGACACGCGGTTGTGGGTGAGGTTGACGGTGCAGCCTTCGGCCGAGGGTGCGTCGAACGAGAAGGTGTTGGAGCGCAACTTGCCGTACTCAAATTCGCCGAGTGGGTCGAAGGTGAGTGTGGACTTTGTGTCGCCATCGACCTTCACTTCGAGCGACGATGTGGTGATGCCGGCTGTGGCAAACTGGATGGCCAGGTTGACTTTGGTCGAACCGCCGACCAGGCCGGGCAGGTCAATCTTGTAGTTTTGGCTTTTGCCTGTGGCAAAGTCGTACTGGTCGAAGAAGGTGCGTCCGGAGCGCAGGTAACTGAATCCGTCGCTCTCGACGAGGGCGTGGTCGGCAAAGGTCGTCTGCGTGGGGGCGCTGGTGCCCACTTCGTAGGCGTATTTTTCCATCTCTTTCGGCTGTTGGTCGGCCGTTTCGGTCAGGAAATAACAGACGGATGTACTGTAGGGGTTGTTGAAGTGGGTGAAGGTGGCCGATGTGGAATTGACCGACGAGAGTGTCCAACGTGTGACGCCGCGGCCGTAGAACAGCAGGCGGTCGCCAGTGCGGAAGAGGGGAATCTCGACGAGGTCGTCGTCGATTTTCTCAATCATCGTCTCGGGCAGCACTTCGAGGTTGAGTCCGTAGAGCCGTACACGGTCGGGATTGCTGAATCCCATCGAGCGTAACTGGCTGGACGTGAGTTGATAGACACCGGCTTGGTCGGTGCGGATCTTGACCCATCGTCCGTTGGCCAGCACGGAGTGGTCGGCGTAGGTCTGTGCTTGCAGGAGGGTGCAGGTGAAGGTGAAAAGTGCAAAGACAATCACTTTCCATCCTTTCTGACAATATGATTGGACACTTCTCATTGCTTTCAGTTGTTTGTCATTTGATACGGAAGTTGAGAACCTGACGGTCTTCGAGCCATCCCGTCACCACCTGTCCCTCGTGAACAGGTCCTACGCCGGCCGGGGTTCCCGTGTAGATGAGGTCGCCCATACGCAGGGTGAAGAAGCGGCTGCAGTAGGCGACAATCTGGTCAACCGTGTGCAGCATGTCGGCCGTGTGGCCCACCTGCCGTGTCTCGCCGTCGATGTCGAGGCGGAAGTGCAGGTCCTGTATGTCGGGCAGTTCGCTCTTGGGGATAAATTCGCCTACGGCTGCACTGCCGTCGAATGCCTTCGACACTTCCCACGGCAGGCCTTCGCTGCGCAGACGGTGCTGCAGGTCGCGTGCCGTGAAGTCGATGCCCAGCGTCACCTCCTCGTAGTAGCGGTGGGCAAACCGCTCGCCGATGTCCTTGCCCAGGCGGCAGATGCGCACGACGACCTCGGCTTCGTGGTCGAATCGCTCTGCGAAGTCGGGCACAAAGAAGGGGTGGCCGGTCCTGAGCAGCGCCGTGTCGGGCTTGGCAAAGATGACAGGCTCCTTTCTTAATAACGAATGATTCATCTCATTATTGTGTGCGGCATAGTTCATGCCAACGCAGAGTATCTTCATGGGGCTATGGGCGTGTGAGGTTGCTTTGTTTGTCAATAAGTGGAAAAAAAGATGCACCGCAGTTCGTCGGAATTTCGTCTGCGGACGAAATTTTTTTCATCTGCGGACGAAATTTTTTTCAACTGCGGTGCATTTTTTTTCCGTTTTGTGCATCAGATGCCGAAGAGGCGCAGGATGTCGTTGAGGTTGGCGAAGATGAGCAGGGCAAGCAGCAGGAACATACCGACGTATTGGGCACGCTCGAGGAACTTGTCGCTCGGCTTTCGGCCTGTGAAGATTTCGTAGAGGGCAAAGAGGGCGTGTCCGCCGTCGAGGGCCGGGATGGGCAGCACGTTCATGAATCCGAGGATGATGCTGAGGAAGGCAGTGAGCATCCAGAAGCGCTGCCAATCCCATTCGCTCGGGAAGATGTTGCCGATGGAGACGAATCCGCCCACCGAGCGTGCCCCTTTCTTGGTGAAGATGTACTTGAGGTCGCTCACGTAGCCGCCGAGAATCGTGCCGGCATAACTGACACCTGCGGGGATGCTCTCGAGCAGGCCGTATTCGCGGGTAGTGACTTTGTAGTCGGGCATCTTGTTCACAAAGCCCAGCGTAAAGTCGGGGTTGAGGGTGGCCACAAATTCGGTGGAGTCGTTCTCTTTATAAAAATGTATCGTGCGTGCGCGAAGGCTGTCGGCATGGGTCGATTCCTCCGAAATGCCGGCCGACAGGGCAGCCAGCGTGTTCTGCACGTCGTTGAAGTCGGCGATGGGCTGGCCGTTGATGCTCGTGATGCGGTCGCCGCGTTGCAGGTGGGCCTTCTCGGCAGGGCTGCCCGGCACGATGCTGTCGATGCAGAGCGGCACAAGCACATCGACATATCGGGGCTGCTCCAGCATGTCGAGCAGGTTCATTGCGCCCGACAACTGGACGTCCAGTTGCTTGCCGTCGCGCTGCACGTGGGCGACGTTGGCATTCGAGAGGTCGCGGATGTGGTTCACGTTCCAGTCGTCGAAAGTCTGGTCATCGACGCCGAGAATGAGGTCGCCGTCGCGGAATCCGTCCTGCTTGGCCACCTCGCTGAACTTCATGCCGTAGGTCATGTCGGTGGTCTTCACATAGGATTCGCCCCAGGTGTAGAGCACGCCGGCATAGATGGCGAAGGCAACGAGAAAGTTCATCAGCACGCCGCCGAGCATGATGAGCAGCCGCTGCCATGCCGGTTTGCTGCGGAATTCCCAGGGTTGCGGCTCAGCCGACAGTTGCTGGTTCGTCTCGTCAATCATTCCCAAGATGCTGACGTAGCCGCCTATGGGCAGCCATCCGATGCCGTACTCCGTGCCGTGCTCGGGTTTATAGACCTTGTTGCCGATTTTTTCGGTCTTGATTTTGTCCTTCTGCCCCGTCATGGTGAAGTATTGGTTCTTCACCCACTGGAAGAAGTTCTGACCTTCGTCGCCGCGTTCGGTGATGAGCGGACGATGGAGCAGACGACGGAACCAGTCGTCGTAGGTCGAGAAGAGGTGGAAACCCCAGTTGGCAAAGAGATAGAAGCGGCTCACGCGCGTCTTGAACAGTTTTGCAAACAGGAAGTGTCCGCCTTCGTGCAAGGCGACGAGCAGGCTGAGCGAAAGAAGGAACTGAAGTGTTTTGATGAGGATTGTTTCCATTGTTTCGTCGATAAGTGCCAAATGGCAGAGAAAAAAGTTAAATCAGCGAGGCTGCGTAGAGGCGTGCTTCGCGGTCGGTTTCGAGATAGGTTTCGAGCGATGATTCGGTGGTGAAGGGAATGTGCTGCATCGTGTCGGCAATCACTTCGGCGATGCGGCAGAAAGAAATTCGGTCATCGATGAAGGCGCGGTTCACCACCTCGTTCGCCGCATTGACGATGCAGGGCATGTTACCCCCTCGTGCCAATGCGTCGTAAGCGAGTTGGAGACAGGGAAAGCGCAGTGTGTCAGGACGTTCGAAGGTGAGGTCTTTCAGTTGGAAGAAATCCACGCGGTCGGCATTCAGCGGCAGACGTTGCGGATAACTGAAGGCGTACTGGATGGGCAGACGCATGTCGGGCACGCCGAGTTGTGCCTTCACGGCACCGTCTTCGAACTGCACCATCGAGTGGATCACGCTCTGCGGATGCACGACCACCTGAATCTTGTCGGGCGTGACGCCGAAGAGCCATTTCGCCTCAATGACTTCGAAGCCTTTGTTCATCATCGTGGCGGAGTCGATGGTGATCTTTGCGCCCATGTTCCATGTGGGGTGGGCGAGGGCCTGCGCCTTTGTCACGGTGCGCAGTTCGTCCTGCGAGAAGTGGCGGAAGGGACCTCCGCTGGCGGTGAGCAGAATCTTCTCGATGCGGTTGCCGCGCTCCAGACACTGGAAAATCGCGCTGTGTTCGCTATCCACAGGCAGAATGGGCACCTCGTATTCGGAGGCCAGGCGGTTGATGAGTTCGCCCGCCACGACAAGCGTCTCCTTGTTTGCCAGCGCAATCACCTTTTTAGCCTTGATTGCACTGATGGTCGGGCGCAGACCGGCAAAACCTACCATCGAGGCGAGTACGATATCGACACCTTCGTCCTGCACCACCTCGCACAGCGCATCGGCGCCGGCATACACCTTGATGGGCAAGTTCGAGAGGGCACGCTGCACGGCGTCGTAGTGTGCTTCGTTGGCAATCACCACCATCTCCGGCTGGAAACGGCGGGCCTGCTCCACCAGCAGTTCGACGTTGTTGTTGGCTGTCAGCACGTAGGCTTCGAACAGGTCGCTGTGCTGCTCAATCACGTCGAGCGCCTGAGTGCCTATCGACCCTGTCGAACCCAGTATTGCAATTCGTCTCATTATAAATCTAAAAGTCCTTCGGGCAGAGACATCGTCAATGTCTTTGCCTCATGGTTAATATCTGTGATAAACTCCTCGTGGGCAGGAATCAGGGTTTCGCTGCCGTCGGGACGGGTGACGACGAAGAGCCAGTTCTCGTTGCGGTCGTCGATGTCCTCCACCGTGCCGATGACGGTGCCGTCCTCGTTCTGCACCTGGAAGCCGACGAAATAGTTGAGCGAGAGTTCTTCCTCACCGCTTTCGGCGGCTTTCGATTTCTCGAAAAACACACGGCAGCCGACGAGCCGCTGTGCCTGGTCGGCCGTGTCGATGTCGTCGAATTTCATCAGTACCGAAGTGTCGCTGCGGAAGCGGTACTCCTCGATGAAAAACGGAACGAGGATGCCCTCGACTTCGACTATCAAGTAGTCGCTGTCGGTGCGGTCAAAGATGTCGTCGGTGATGTGGAACACCACCTCGCCGCGCAGGGCGTGTGTCTTGGTGATGTTGCCTATCTGGTAAACGTCGTCGTAGCGTATCACGTTGCAAAGATAGCAATTTTTTTTGACAAAGTCAGTTTTTGCCGTCGTCAGTTGACACGGGTGATGTGGGCACCGAGCGCCACAAGTCGGCCTTCGATGTTCTCGTATCCGCGGTCGATTTGCTCGATGTTGCTGATGGTGCTCGTTCCCTTTGCGCTGAGGGCAGCAATGAGCAGGGCAATACCTGCACGGATGTCGGGCGAGGTCATGCGTATGCCGCGCAGCGAGAAGCGGCGGTCGTGGCCGACGACCACAGCGCGGTGGGGGTCGCAGAGAATAATCTGTGCGCCCATGTCGATGAGTTTATCGACGAAGAACAGACGGCTTTCGAACATCTTCTGGTGAATGAGCACACTGCCTTTGGCCTGTGTCGCCACGACGAGAAAAACGCTCAGGAGGTCGGGGGTCAGTCCGGGCCAGGGTGCATCGCTGAACGACATGATGCTGCCATCCATGAAACTCTCGACCTCGTAGTGTTCCTGTGCAGGAATGTAGATGTCGTCGCCGAGGCGTTCCATGCGGATGCCCAGGCGCTGGTACATGTCAGGAATGATGCCGAGGTTGTCGAACGACGTGTTCTTGATGGTCAGTTCGCTCTGCGTCATGGCAGCCATGCCGATGAAACTGCCCACCTCAATCATGTCGGGCAGGATGGTGTGCTCGGTGCCGTGCAGTTCCTTGACACCTTCGATGGTCAGTCGGTTGGAGGCAATGCCGCTGATGCGGGCACCCATGCGGTTGAGCATTCGGCACAGTTGCTGGATGTAGGGTTCGCAGGCTGCGTTGTAGATGATGGTGGTACCCTCTGCCAGTACGGCTGCCATGATGATGTTGGCCGTGCCCGTCACAGAGGCCTCGTCGAGCAACATATATTTGCCCACCAGTCGGTCGGCTTCGAGGTCGTAGGTGCCTCGCTCACGGTTGTGGGTGAGTTTCGCACCGAGTTCCTGAATGCCGATGAAGTGGGTGTCGAGACGTCGGCGTCCGATTTGGTCGCCGCCGGGTTTGGCCACGGAGGCACGGTGGAAGCGTCCCATCATCGGTCCCATGAGCAGGATGGAGCCGCGCAGAGCAGCACAGCGCTGGATGAACTCGTCGCTTTGCAGATAACTGGTGTCGAGCGAGTCGGCCTGGAACTGCCAGTCGCCTTCACCGATTTGCTTGGTGCTGACGCCCATACGGCTGAGCAGGCTGATGAGGTTATTGACGTCGAGTATGTTGGGGACGTTTCGCATGACGACGGGCTCGCTCGTGAGCAGGACGGCGCAGATGACCTCCAGGGCCTCGTTCTTGGCACCTTTGGGGGTGATGACGCCGTTGAGCGGGTGTCCGCCTTCGATGATGAATTTAGCCATGTTTACTTTTTCTTCTTTTTCTTGCCTGTGTTCTGCTGCTGCACGCTGTTGAAGATTTCGGCGTCGCTCAGCAGGTGAATCTCTTCGGGGCGCAGGCCTACACGTCCTTCGGTGTACTGGAAGATGTCGTCGAGCACTTTGTCGTCGTTGACGGCATCCTTGTTCCAGCGGGCCAGGTCGCGCTTCATCTGGTTGGCCACCTGCGTGGTGAGTGCCATGCGTTCCTGCTCGTCGTCGATGTCGGTGAGTTTCTTGGTGAGGGCTTCGACGATGGCGCCGTAGTGGCGGCGTGCGATGCGCTTCTGGGGATAGGCAATGCGTTCGTGCTGGGCACGTGTGTCCTCCAGCCGTTCGATTTCGACGGGATAGTCGATGTCGAGTTCGTAGTTGGCGATGGCAGCCAGATGGTTCCAAAGTTTGCGGCGGAACTCGTCGGCATCGCCGTGCTGCTTGACCATGCTGGCCATGAGGGCGACGATGGTGGTGGCACAGCGCAGGCGTTCGTCACGGTCGTCGAGCGTCTTGGCATGGTCAACCATTTGCTGGATGCAGCGCCCGTATTCGGGGAGCACCAGTTGGGTGCGCTGGGTGTTGTAGTCGATGGAGATGGGTTCTTTATTCATGGGGAAAGTTTTTTTGAGGGAGATTTTTTCCGGAGATTCCGGGTTATCCGGGATTTCCGGTTTCCAGCAGGTTTTTCTTGCTGACGGTGGCGACGAAGTCCTTGAGGTAGAAGGGCTCGAAGTAGGCCACGTCGGAGAAATCGGCGTTGGCGTGTTTCTTCTCGGCCAGAGGCGCCATGTAGCGGGCCAGGGGTCGGATGCCGTCGATGAAGTGGGCGTTGGGGTGCTGAATCACACCTTTGCACTTCTCGGCACCTCCACCGAAGAACCAGACGGGCCGCTGGGCGAGCACGTCGCGGAAACTGTCGGCGTCGATGACCTTTGCCTCAGTCTCGCTGACAGGCTTCAGCGACCGGGTGTAGAGGGCACAATAGACCTCCATGCGGCGTGCATCAATCATGGGACAGAGCAAGGCGTCGTCGGGCAGGTCGTCGTGCTGGAGCAGCACGGGCACACACAGCACCTCGAGCGTGGGCAGCGCGATGAGCGGCAGGTTGCGCCCGTAGCACACGCCCTTTGCCATCGACACGCCGATGCGCAGGCCGGTGTATGACCCGGGACCGCAACTCACGCTGACGGCGTCGAACGGAATGGCATGGCTGTCGGTGAACGAGAGCGCCTCGTCGACCATCGAACCCAGACGTTGGGCCTGGGCGGCTCCGCCGTCCGATTCCTGCTTGAAAATCGTCTGTCCGTCCTCACTCACAGCCACCGAGCAAAGGTCGGTCGCCGTCTCAATATGCAATATACAAGGCATCGGTTCAGTTCATTTAGCCTGCAAAGTTACTCAATTTTTCGCGGACATGAAAGCAACAGGACGATTAAGTGCAGATTTTTTGACATTTATTTGCGTTTCGGCCGCAAAGCCCTTGCCGAGACAGGTCGCTCGTCCCGTTGTCTGCGCCCACCTCCAAGCGCTTGGACGAAAACGTCCGAGCGCTCGGAACGTTTCGTCTGAGCGCTCGGACGTTTTTTTCCGAGCGCTCAGACCTTACACGCGCGCATGAAGCACAGGCCGCGCTTTGCTTTTTTATGAACCAAACCGATGGAATGTGCAAAAAAATCAGTAACTTTGCAGTGGAAAACTAATTCAGCAACGTTAATCGTCAAAATCTGCACATCACATGATACTATCGATGACAGGCTACGGAAAGAGCGTAGCCACATTTCAGGGAAAGAAAATCCACGTCGAACTGAAGTCGCTCAACAGCAAGGCCCTCGACCTGTCGACACGCATCGCGCCCATCTATCGGGAGAAGGAAATGGAAATCCGCCAGATGGTGGCCAGCCAACTGGAGCGCGGAAAGGTGGACTTCTTGCTGTGGGTAGAAAAGAGCGAGGCACAGATGGCTTCGACCATCAACGGCGGCGTCGTGAAGAGTTATTTCGAACAAATCACGAAACTCAGTCGCGAGATGGGCTTCGAACAACCCAGTTTCAAGTCGGAAGACTGGATGAAGACACTGCTCCGACTACCCGATGCCCTCACCACCGTCGAGGTCGAAGAACTCTCGGACGAGGAATGGGCTGTGACCCGAAAGGCCGTCGAACAGGCCATCGAACACCTCATGGACTTCCGCCGTCAGGAAGGTGCCGCCCTGGAGAAGAAATTCAACGAAAAAGTCGATAACATCGAGGCCCTGCTCCGCAGCATCGAACCCTACGAAACGCAGCGCGTCGAGAAAATACGCCAGCGCATCGTCGATGGCCTCGAAAACCTGCACGGCGTCGATTACGACCGCAACCGGCTGGAGCAGGAGATGATCTACTACATCGAGAAACTCGACATCAACGAGGAGAAGCAACGCCTGCAAAACCACCTCAACTACTTCCGCCAAACTATGGCCGACGGTCACGGACAAGGCAAGAAACTCGGTTTCATCGCCCAGGAGATGGGCCGCGAAATCAACACTACCGGCTCCAAGAGCAACCTCGCTGAGATGCAGAACATCGTCGTCCGCATGAAGGACGAACTCGAACAAATCAAGGAACAAGTCTTAAATGTGATGTGATAAAGCCTCCCCCCAGCCCCCTCCGAGAGAGGGGGAGTTGGCCAGGGTGCCAGGGATGAGGTGATACGCTGTATTGAAGGCTGAAGATGGCTAAGAAGAAAATACCTCAAGAGTATTGGCGCGCTGATGTGATGGTGTACGACTTGTTGAAGCAAAATGCTCTATCCAATAGGATGCATCCGACAGATGCTGAGGCTTTTTTGTGGCTAAATATAAAAGGAAGGCAAACTGGCTACAGATTCCGACGGCAGTATGTTGTAGGTGAATACATTGTCGATTTTGTCTGCTTGAAAGCAATGTTGGTGGTCGAAGTGGATGGCGGTTATCACATGGAACCTTCTCAGAAAATCATTGATGACGTTAGGACGGATTATCTGCGCTCACAAGGATTCGAAGTTGTCAGATTCAGCAACGAGGATGTGATAAAAATGGTAGAAGAACGAACTGCGTCGATTAAATGTGCTCAGCCCGCTCCCCCTCTTTCGGAGGGGGCTGGGGGGAGGCTTGGAAAAGTATTGATTGTCTGTGCGCCGAGTGGAACTGGAAAATCCACGATTATTCAATATTTACAAAGTGTGATGAACGATTCGGGTGCACAGGAATCCCCCTCCTTAGGAGGGGTTAGGGGAGGTCTTTATTTCGCAACGACACGTGCTCCACGTGGTGAGGAAAAGAACGGTGTGGAGTATTTCTTCTTGACAGAGGAGGAATTTCAGCAGAAGATAGAGGAGGATGCCTTCATCGAATGGGAACAGGTGTATGCCGGACAGAAGTATGGCACGCTGAAAGAACAGGTGGAAGGGCAGTTGGCTGCCGGCCGCAACATTGTCTTCGACGTCGATGTGAACGGAGGACTGCGCATCAAGGACTACTTCAAGGACCGTGCGCTCAGCCTGTTCATCCTGCCGCCCAGCATCGAAGCCCTGCGCGAACGCCTCGAAAAACGGGGAACGGAAACGCCGGAGAAAATCCAGAAACGCATCGACCGCGCCGAGTATGAAATCTCTCGTGCGCCCGAGTTCGACCGCCGCATCGTCAACGACGACCTTGCAACCGCCGAGGCCGAGGCACTTGAGATGGTCAGCGAATTCTTAAGATAAGACATGAAAGTCGCCATCTACGGAGGGTCGTTCAACCCCATCCACAGAGGTCACACCGGCCTTGCACGGAATGTTTGCAAGACGGGCGTGGTGGATGAAGTGTGGCTGATGGTTTCGCCTCTCAACCCCCTGAAAAGCGAACAGCAGAACGACCTGCTCCCGACCGATGTACGCCTGCACATGGCACGTCTCGCCACCGAAGGCGTTCCCTGCCTGAAGGTCAGCGACTTTGAAACCCGTCTGCCTTCGCCCTCCTACACCTACAACACGTTGCAGGAACTGCGAAGGGCCTATCCCGAACATACGTTTTCGCTGCTGGTCGGCGAAGACAACTGGCAACGCTTTCCGCAGTGGTTTCGTGCCGACGACATTCGTGCCGCCCACGACATCATCGTCTTCGGACGTGAGGCCGCTTCAGGCATCACGGTCTACCACAGCGACGGCTCCACCGCCCTTTTCCCACAGCCACGTCTCTACGCCATTTCCAGTACGCAGATACGCGAAGCCATCGGCAACGGACACCTCAGTGTACCGCGCCGATGGCTGCATCCTGCTGTCTATCGCTATGTGAGACAGCAGCAACTGTATGCCTCCCCCAAGTTACAGGCCGTACCCAATCGTGAGCAGTAGGGAACTGCGGCCAATGGGTTCCTGCGAACCTGTGAAGAACTGAAACTCGTATCCCACACCCAGCGAGATGCGTTCGTGCATCATGTACTGCACCTTGAGCCCTAATCCCAGGAGGCAGTGGCTCTTTTTCTGTATGTCGTTGAATCCGATGCGCGTCTCTCCGTGCTGGTGCAGAGCCAGGTAGGTGGCTGAGGCGTAGGGTGCGAAACTCCACACATTGTAGCCGAACTGGACGGGGAGATTGTAGCCGAAGCGTGCAGTCATGTCCCATGAGTAGATGCCTCCGATGACGCCTTTGAACGGTTCGAAGTCTCTTTCCCAAAAGATATAGGTGAGTTCGTGGGAGGGTGTGAAACTCAGACCGCCGTACAGGTGTTTGTAGATGAAGTCGGCATACACTCCGTGCGACTGGCTCGTTCCGCCCCATGTTTTTCCGCCGCTAATCCAGTTGGTTGTAAAGCCGATGGAAACCGACGAGAGGGCATCGCGCCACGAAACGATCTTGGTGGCGGGGTAGGTTGTCTGCCATTCTTCGGCAAAAGGTGCAGGCTCCTGCGTTTCGTCCAGCCGCATGGTGCGCCACGGCAGCACCTTGTCGCCGGTGAACGTTCCGAGAATCGCATTCGGTCTTTCGTCGGGAAAGACATCGCAGACATTCAGAATTTTGTAATCGTCAGGATATCCTGTCACCGAGAACCGGTAGGCAATGCCCGCATCGAAGACCAGCACCTCAAGCACGATGCCCCGGTCGGTGTTTATCAACAGTCGTTTGCATTTGTCGCCAAGCGCAGCCAGTTCTCCGTCGTTCTCCGTCGTAATCGTGAGCGGTTCGGGCGAGACGTTCGCCGCTGTGACGTTCGCTTTTCCGAACGAGTATCTATGGCCGTGTGAAAGAATTGTAAGACCGATTTCCTGGCCTTCAATCACCGTTTTTCCTTTGAC
>ONXQ01000056.1 GCA_900321835.1 uncultured Prevotellaceae bacterium | reverse complement strand
ATTCTCCGCGGTAGAAATGCGTTGCAAAGGTAAGCGGATTTTTGAGAACCACCAAAAAGCAAGTCCGAAGTGTTAAAATCTAAAAGTGGTTGATATACAACGGTTTATCTCTATGTGTTTTCCATTGTTTGTGGTTGTTTAGAGGTCTCTAAATACAATAAGAGAAAGCATCGTTACCAATGGATGTGACGCTGTTGGGAATCGTCACCGATGTCAGGCCGCTGCATTTATAGAAAGCACCATTTCCGATGGATGTGACGCTGTTGGGAATGGTCACAGACGTCAGTCCGCTGCAGCCAGAGAAAGCAGAACTTCCGATTGATGTGACACTGTAGGGTTTTCCGTTATAGTTTACAGATTCTGGAATGGTGATGACTCCAGAATAAGAATTATGAGAGGTGGTACGATAAGTCACAGTAGCAGTCTTTTTACTACTATTAAGATTGTAATAGATGCCGTCGATTTCTGCATCATACGCATAGGTAATTGATGAAAGAATCAAGAATGTGAGAAAAAATAAACACTTTTTCATAACAAGTTGTTTTTTGTATTGGCAAATTTACAACATATTTCTCATTGTGCCAAATATCAACAAGGATATTTTAGTGATGCGGATTGGACGGATTGGAAAGTGACACGTCAATCTATGTGAATGATGACATCCATCTTGAGATATTATAAGTGATGATTAGATTGATGATGATTGATGTGGTAATTACTACAGTTTGAAGTGTGTAATTATCCGTCAAATCTGCGAAATCCATGTTTCGGAGTTTGATTAAAACTGGTGTGTCTTGGGAATGTTATTGCATTGCGGACCATGTTCGCGCCGACTGTGGCTGGTGTTGGCATGGGGTGTGGTCGGCATGTCGGTGCACTGCGGTGTGCTTTTTGGCGAACTTTTGAGGGATGAAAAGACAAACTAAAAAGGCACATCGCCCAGAGTGGGGATGTGCCTAAGTATGTGTGAGTGAGGGTTAGTGGCGTGCCTGTTCGAGCAATTCACGCTGACGGTCGGTGAGGGTGGTGGGCACAGTGACGTTGATGGTGAGGATGAGGTCGCCGGTGGTGCCGTCGGGGCGTGTCAGACCTTTACCTTTCAGACGGAGTTTGGAGCCAGGTTGTGTGCCAGGCTTGATTTTCAGACGGAGACGTTTGCCGTCGGGCGTCTGGATGATGAGGTCGCCGCCGAGGGCAGCGGTGAACATGTCGATCTGTGTCTGTGCCTCGGTGTCGGGGTTCTGCTGTGCCTCGCGACGTGCTTGCTGACGCTGACGCGAACGGCGTGCGCCGGAGGCGGTGCCGAACAGTTGTTCGAAGAAGTCCGAGAAACCGCCGGTGCCGAAGTTGATGCCGCCCTGACCGAAGTCGAAGTTGAAACCGCCCTGTCCGCCGCCGAAGCCGCTGAACCCGCCGAACCCTTCGCTGCCGTCACCGAATCCCTGGCCGACTTTGTCCCAGTTCTCGCCGTACTGGTCGTACTTCTTCCTCTTTTCAGGGTCGGAGAGAACATCGTATGCCTCGTTGAGCAACTGGAACTTTGCCTTCGCCTTGGGGTCGTCGGGGTGGAGGTCGGGGTGGAACTGCTTCGAACGCTTGCGGTAGGCCGCCTTGAGTTCGTCTTGCGGAATGTTGCGGTCAACACCCAGAATCTTGTAATAGTCAATGAATTTTGCCATAGTTTGTTGTTGTTTTTTGCTAATGAGGATGCAGCAAAAATTATGCCATGCAGTGCGTTTGACGGCTGTTCTGACACTTTTTTTGTCAGAGATTTCGCGTTCTCGGCTGTATTTTGTAACTTTGTTGCCATGAAAACGCTATTGATTACGTGTTTGTGTCTGGTGGCTGTCTTGCCGGCAAGGAGTCAGGCGATGGCCGACGTGCTGCGTGTGATGCCCGACAGCATTTTTCCTTTGCTCACGCTCAACGACCGTCTGGACTTGGTGGACGAGTGGCAGGGTGGGGTGAAGGCTGAGGTGAAGAACCGCCTCGGCGGCATGGTGCGGCTGACGGAACTGACGGACGTGCGGGCACGGCTGGAGATGTCGGCTGTGTCGGAGGTTGTGCTGACGTTGGAACAGGAGCCCAGTGGTTCGGAAAAGCGCATTCGTCTGACACGCATTTGCACATCGGAAGGCATCACGGACCGGCGCGATGAATTTTACACGGTGCATTGGAAGCGCATTGACGCTGACGAAAAATAAAATAAAGTACGGCGGACTTCTCAACACGCAGAAGTCCGCCGTTTTTCTTTTGAAAGACAGGGGATGGGTTCAGTGCTTCATGGCACGGTCCATTTCGCGCCGGTCTTCACGTTCCTTGAGGCTCTGCCGCTTGTCAAATTCTTTCTTACCCCGGGCCAGGGCGATGTCCATTTTGGCCAGCCCTGCGTCGTTGATAAACAGGCGGACGGGCACGATGGTGTAGCCGGGCGACTTGGTGTCGGCCTCGAGATTGCGCAGTTCCTTTCGGTTGAGCAGGAGTTTGCGGTCGCGTCGCTCCTGGTGGTTGTTGTAGGAGCCCTGCGCATAGAGTGCGACGTTCATGTTCTTGACCCACAGTTCGCCTGCGACAAAGTAGCAGTAGGTATCGACAAGGCTGGCACGGCCCATGCGGATGGACTTGATTTCGGTGCCTGTGAGGACGATGCCTGCGGTGTATGTATCGACAAATTCGTAGTCGAACGAAGCGCGTTTGTTCTTGATGTTGATGCGCTGTGGGGTGAGGTTTTTCTTCTTTGCCATGATTGTTTTTTCTGCAACGGTGTTGCAGCATAGGGGGCGTAGGGCGTTAGGGGAGTAGGAAGTCGGCTTCGTGCTCACGGACATAGGCGGCGATGGCGGGTGTCACCTCTTCCTGATAGTCGTCGAGGAAGTCGTCGCCGAGTTCGTTCATCGCTTCCTGCTGCTCGTACAGGGCCATGAATTGCTCTTCGTCGAGGTCGGCCTCGAGTTCGTCACGGTGGCGGTGGTATTCGTGCTGCACGTCGTAGATGAAGTTGCCGAAGTCACGCAGTCCCCAGTGTTTCTTCATCATCATGGCGAAGGGTCCGTCGAGCACGAAGGGGCCCAGCCCGTTCTGAATGAGTTGGATGAATCCGCCCTGCATCACCTCATCGAGCAGGTATCGGTAGGCCAGCAGCGTGAGTTGGTCGGCAGTGAGCAGGCCGATGGTCTCAGGTGTGAGTTCGCCGCCGATGCGCTCCAGATAGGCATCGGTGAGAGTGCGGATGTAGGCTTCGGGGCCTTCGTTCCAGGCGGTGTCGAGTGGTGTGTTCATTCTTCTTCGAGTTCGCGTTGTTTCTTTTCGCCGATGAGTTGGAAGTCCTTTGGTCGGAGGACGAAGGTCGAGCCGAGGTATTTCTCCTTGACGATGCGGTTCTCGGCCAGTTCGGGCGGCGTGCCCTTGAACAGGATGCGGCCTTCGAACAGCAGGTAGGCGCGGTCGGTGATGCAGAGCGTTTCCTGCACGTTGTGGTCGGTGATGAGGATGCCGATGTTGCGGTCCTTCAGTTTCCAGACGATGTACTGGATGTCCTCGACAGCGATGGGGTCGACGCCGGCGAAGGGTTCGTCGAGCATGATGAACTTCGGGTCGATGGCCAGGCAGCGTGCGATTTCACAACGTCTGCGCTCACCGCCCGAGAGTTGGTTGCCCTGGTTCTTGCGCACTTTCTGCAGGCGGAATTCGTCGAGCAGGCTTTCCATCTTTTCCCGCATCTGCTGGCGGGTGAGGTCCTTGCGCATCTCGAGCACGGTCATCAGGTTGTCCTCGACGCTCATGGTGCGGAACACGCTGGCCTCCTGTGCCAGATAGCCCACACCGGCCTGCGCACGCTTGGCCACGGGGAACTTCGTGATTTCCAAGTCGTTGAGGAACACCTGTCCGCCGTTGGGCACGACGAGGCCCGTGGTCATGTAGAACGAGGTCGTCTTGCCAGCGCCGTTGGGTCCGAGCAGCCCGACGATTTCGCCCTGACGGACATGGATGCTGACGTCGTTGACGACGGTGCGCTTGCCGTAGGTCTTGACCAAATGCCGCGTATAGAGCGTCTGCCGTTCGTCGCTGTATTCGGGCACTTCGGCGTCGCCGGCATTGGTCGTCGCTGTCCTGATGATGTCTTCTGCCATGTTGCTTTGGTTCTGATTTTAACTGCAAAATTACTCATAATTTGCCAAATTGCCACGGGCAAAGCGAAAAAAACGCGTTTCGTGTGCTGTTTTTCCGTGCTTTTTCTTAATTTTGCATAGAAAATGAATGTGACCGAAATGCATTTTCAAATACTTGGAAAAAAACTTTCAAGCACTTGGAAAAAATTTTTCAAGGACTTAAAAGTAAATTTCCAAGTGCTTGAAAGTTTTTTCGTGTCGTTTGTGAGATTCTAAAAATCTGCGACTCGTGCTAACATTAAAGTCAGGTCTTACACATTTGGGACGCTACGTCCAGTTGATGGGTCGGGTGCTCGTGCAGCCCGACCGTTGGCGTATGTTCTACAAGCAGTACGTCACCGAGATGTTCCAACTGGGCTACAACAGCATCGGCCTGGTGCTCATCATCTCGTTCTTCATCGGTGCCGTCATCTGTCTGCAAATCAAGTTGAACATCCAGAGTCCGTGGATGCCGCGCATGGTCGTCGGCTACACCACTCGTGAAATCATGCTGCTGGAGTTTTCGTCGAGCATCATGTGCCTGATTCTGGCAGGAAAGGTCGGGTCGAACATCGCGTCGGAACTGGGCACCATGCGCATCACGCAGCAGATTGACGCCCTCGACATCATGGGTGTCAACTCGGCCAACTATCTCATCCTGCCCAAAATCATGGGACTCATGACCATCATGCCCGTGCTCGTCACCCTGAGCGTCTTTTCCGGCATCATGGGCGCTTATGCCACCAGTCTCATGGGCACCACCACCGTGCCCGAACTCGACGAAGGCTTCCGCTACCAATTCAACCAGTGGTTCTTCTGGTGCGGCATGATCAAGGCTGTAGTCTATGCCTTCATCATCACCAGCGTGTCGGCCTACAAGGGCTACACCGTCGAAGGCGGCAGTGTGGAGGTGGGCAAGGCCTCGACCGACGCCGTCGTCTCCAGCAGCATCCTCGTGCTCTTTGCCGACATTTTCCTCACACAAATTCTCACCTGAGACACACCATGATCGAAGTCAAGCATCTTTATAAGTCGTTCGACGACAAGGAAGTCCTCAAGGACATCAACGCCACCTTCCAGAACGGCCAGGTGAACCTCATCATCGGGCAGTCGGGCAGCGGAAAGACTGTCCTCATCAAGAACATCGTGGGGCTGCTCACGCCCACCAGCGGCAACATCCTCTACGACGGCCGCGACTTTGTCACGCTCTCCAAGAAGGAGCGCATCATGCTGCGCCGAGAGATGGGCATGATTTTCCAAAGCGCAGCCCTCTTCGACTCGCTCACCGTGCTCGAGAACGTCATGTTCCCCCTCGATATGTTCTCCGACAAACCCTACGAAGATCGCGTCAAACGCGCGCAGCATTGCCTGGCGCGTGTCAACCTGGCTGGGACGGACCAAAAACTGCCCGCCGAACTCTCCGGCGGTATGCAGAAGCGCGTCGCCATCGCCCGTGCCATTGCCCTCGAACCCAAATACCTCTTTTGCGACGAACCGAACTCGGGCCTCGACCCTAAGACTTCGATTGTCATCGACGAACTCATCGCCGGCATCACCCACGAGGACAAAATCACGACCATCGTCAACACACACGACATGAACTCGGTCATGGGCATCGGCGAGAACATCACGTTCATCTGCGAGGGCCGCGCCGAGTGGCAGGGCTCGAACAAGGAAATCATGGACGCCACGAACAAACCGCTCGAAGACTTTATCTTTGCCTCGGATATTCTGCGACAGGCAAAGATAACGTATGATAATGAGAAGAAAAAGAAGGGACTCTCCCCCGACCCCTCCCTGTGAGGGAGGGGAGTAGAATGTGAAAAACGAAGTGGTTCTGCTCCTTATTATAATATTGCTTTTAGTAACTGCTCCCCTCCCTCGCAGGGAGGGGCAGGTGGAGAGTCCTGTGGTGTCGGGTGTGAGTCCATCCCATTTTTCCTTCATGACTTACAACTGTGAGAATGCCTTCGACACCATTCCCACACTGCACCACGACGACCAGGACTTCCTGCCCGACGGTCCGCAGCACTGGACACGCTGGCGATTCAGTCTGAAGATGAACCGCATCGCGCAGGTGCTTCTGGCTGCCGACACCCTCCATCCGCTCGATATGGCAGTGCTGCAGGAGGTGGAGAGCGACACAGTGATGCAGTGGCTCGTCGGGCGTACACCTCTGGCTTCGGTGGGGTATGAGTATGTGATGACTGAGTCGCGCGACCGTCGCGGCATCAATGTTGCGCTGGTTTGTCAGCCTCTCACTTTTCGGCCCATTTCAGTGCAGACCATCGGTCTCAGCGAAGCCTTTCTGAAGGGTCACAACCTGACGTCCACCCGCGACATTCTGCATGTTTGCGGACGCTGCGCCGCCGGCGACACGCTGGACGTGTATGCCGTCCATCTGCCTTCGCGTCTCGGGGGCAGGGAAGGCGGAGTGAAGCGCCGTGAGTTGCAGCGCCTGCTGTTTGCAAACATTGATTCATTGCTGACGGTACGCCCTTCGGCCCGCATCATTGTGGCTGGCGACTTCAACGAGGCTCCGTCGAAGAGGGAGATTCGGCGCAATCCGCGGTTGCGCAATCTGATGTACGGCCGTCGGGGCGGTTCGTACAAGTTTCACGGGCGCTTGGAATGGATTGACCAGGTGTGGGTGTCGGCTTCGCTGACCGACGGCTCTTCGCGGCTGAGTGTCTCCGATGCCGACGTCCGTGCGCTTCAGTTGCCTTTTTTGCTGGAGCGCGATGAGGCTTGGGGTGGTGTGAAGCCTTTCCGCACGTTCTACGGACCTGCCTACCACGGCGGCTACAGTGACCATTTGCCCGTGGTGGTGACTTTCAGAGGGCGATGAACAAAAAAAATCTCCCTGCACCAGCGTGCAGGGAGATTTTCATATTTCGATGGATTGTCTGTTCGTTTTACTTCTTCAGATAGTCCTTTACATCGTCTGAGGGAACCATCTTCTCGTCGAATGCGTAAGCACCGGTCTTCGGTGACTTGAACATGCGAATAACCTTCGTGAACGAGCGGTTGTTCTTGTCTTGCAGGGTTGCGACTGTTTTCTTAGCCATAGTCTATCGATGTTTACTTGATTTCCTTGTGCACGGTCATGCGCTTGAGGATGGGGTTATACTTTTTCAACTCCATGCGGTCGGGAGTGTTCTTACGGTTTTTTGTGGTGATGTAGCGCGATGTGCCGGGAAGTCCGCTTTCCTTCATTTCGGTGCATTCGAGAATGACCTGCACACGGTTACCTTTCGCTTTCTTTGCCATATCTAAACGAAATTTTTTACTAAGTGATTAACCAATTACTTCGATGTCCTCCCACTTCAGGTTTCCTTTGGCGACAGCCTGCTTGAGTGCTGCGTCGAGACCGATGCGGTTGATGATGCGGAGGCCGTGAGCGCTGACTTTCAGAACGATCCAGCAGTCCTCCTCAACGTAGTAGAACTTCTTGGTGAACAAATTGACGTCGAATGTGCGCTTTGTGCGGCGCAGGGAGTGGGAAACGTTGTTTCCGTTCATCGACATCTTACCTGTGATTTGACAAGCCTTTGACATATTTTCGATGTGCGTGTGACAGGCGTGCTGCCTGTGATGCGCGTTCTTTAATCTGTTTTTCTTACTCTTTGTTAATTACTCTCTGTTCTTACTCTGCGGGAACAACGCTGACAGTGCTGCGGTCCAGACGTCCTTTCTTGAATGTCACGACGCCGTCAACAAGTGCATAGAGCGTGTGGTCACGGCCCATGCCTACGTTCTTGCCGGCATAGTGCTGTGTTCCGCGCTGGCGGATGATGATGTTGCCAGCCTTGGCAAACTGACCTCCGAAGAGTTTTACGCCGAGTCGTTTGCTCTGCGACTCGCGACCGTTCTTTGAACTACCTACACCTTTCTTATGTGCCATAATTCTTTTCTTTTTTTTCGGTTAAGCAATTACTTGTTTGATTGTCAGTTCCGTGAACTGCTGACGGTGGCCGTTGAACTTGCGATAGCCCTTGCGGCGACGCTTGTGGAACACGAAGACCTTGTCGCCCTTCACGAGCGGAGTCTTCACTTCGCAAACTACTTTCGCGCCTTCTACTGTCGGCGTTCCTACTGTCACAGAACCGTCGTTGTCAACCAACAAGACGTTCTCAAACTCAACAGTTGCCTGTGCGTCCACGTCCTTAATGTGGTGTACGAACAGACGCTTGCCTTCTTCGGCCTTGAACTGTTGCCCGTTAATTTCTACGATAACGTACATTTTTTTGTTTAATAATTTGTTAAAAACGGTTTTCGACCGCGAGGCGAGGCCATCTCGTGACCCACTTATCCGAGCCCCTACGGCATAATCGGCTGCAAAGGTACGACTTTTTTCTGAATTGACAAAACTCTGGGCCGAAGTTTTTACGATTTTCTGCAAGTTTTTGCGCTTTGCCGGGCGATGGGGCGTTGGGCGGCGCAGAGGCGGATGGGGGGCAGTACCAGTTTTGTACCACTGCGGTGGTACGGTTGTACCAGTGCGCTGAAATTTTTGTACCAGCGCAGTGGAACTGAATTTCGTCTGCGGACGAAATGAAAATCGTCTGCGGACGAAATTTGGATGAACTGGGGACGGATTCGGGAGACGGTGGTATTTGTCGGATTGTCAGACGGTTCGGTGACTTCGGCAAAGGGCGGTGAAATGGGCAAGAAAATGGGCCGGTTGCAAAAAAGCGGTGTGGCATGGCGGTAGTCTCAACTTTTTTTGCTACTTTTGCAGGTGTGTGCGCCGGGGTGGGGTGCTGCCTTGCGTGTGCGCGCGATACTTTATTGATATGAATCTGCAAGACAATTTGATGAACGGCATCAGGGTGATTGCCTTCGATGCCGACGATACGCTCTGGGATTGCCAGACCTATTTCGATGTGGTGACGGAACAGATGTGCGACTTGCTGCGTCCGTGGGCCGACCACGACACCAGTTGGCAGGAGTTGCTGCGGACGGAGTCGAAGAACCTGCCGCTCACGGGCTTTGGCTGCAAGGCCTACATCCTGTCGGTCATCGAGACGGCCATCCGCGTGAGTCACGAGGAAATCGGGGCAAAGGCGGTCGGTGCCTTGATTCAGAGTTGTTATGGGTTGCTTAACCTGCCTGCCGAACCGCTGCCGGAGGTGGAGGAGACGCTGCGGACGCTGCGTTCGTGGATCGACGGGGGACGGCTGCCTGTGCGGTTGGCTGTGTTCACCAAAGGTGACCTGCTCAACCAGCGGCACAAACTCGACCGTTCGGGATTGGCAACGCTGTTCGACTGGGTGGAAATCACGGCCAACAAGCAGGCCGACGACTTCCTGACCCTGTGCAGCCATCTGGCCATCCGTCCCGAGGAACTGCTGATGGTGGGCAACTCGTTCAAGAGCGACATGGCTCCGGCGTTGGAGGTCGGTTGTGCCGGATTGCACATCCCGTTCCATGCCGAGTGGGAGATGGAACAGGTGGAGGTATTTGACCATCCCCGATGCCGCCGGCTGACGCACTTCGGCCAGGTGCTCGACTTTGTGAAACCGGCACTGCGATGAAGCGCATTTTCTTTATTCTCTGCACTTTGCTCTGCGCTGTGTGGCTGCAGGCTCAGGAGCGGCGTGCCGACCTGGTGAACGTGTTGGTCGGTACGGCGGCCAGCGAAGTCCCTTCGGCCACTGTCTATGGTCGGGGCACCGAGGTGTTGGGGCAAACCCTGCCGGCTGTCTTGGAGCCGAACGGGCAGACGTTGTGGACGCCGCAGACGCGGGCGACCGAGCGAAAGTGTGTGGCTCCCTACTACCACGACGACCCGCTGTTCATGGGCATCCGGGCGTCGCACTGGGTGGTCGGCGGCTGTATGCAGGATTATGGCTCGGTCACTGTCATGGTGGCGATGGATTCGCTGCACACGTCAACGGCTTATACCCATGAGCAGGAAGTCGCCTCGCCTTCGTTCTATTCCGTTTTTCTGCCCGACGAAGGGGTGACGGCACAGGTCACGGCAAGCAGCCACAGCGCCCTGCTGCGCTATGTGTTCCACCGCAGCGGAACGGCCTGTCTCACCTTCACCGTCAACAGCGACACAGGCGAGGGCAGCGTCGGCTACGATGCCCTGCTGCGCGAGGTGAAGGCCGAAAATCCTGTCCACCGACTCTATCAGGGGCGTGGGCAGAGAGCAGGTTTCAGTGGTTGGTTTGTGGCCGAATTGCCCGACGGAGTGGATTTTCGGCAAGTGCCGATTTCGGGTATGGATACGGAACGTCCGCAGCAACTCTGCCTTTCGTTCCGCGTCGAGGCCGGCGACACCGTGTTGCTGAAAGCGGCGACGTCGATGCGGAGTGCCGACGGAGCACGCCGCAACATGAACCGCGAACTGCCTCACTGGAATTTTGAGCAGGCAAGAAGCCAACTGGCTGCGAGGTGGGAAAAACGGCTCAGCGCCGTCGAGGTGGAAAGCAACGACACGCTGGCCCTGCGCAAGTTCTACACGGCGCTCTACCATGCCTCGTTTCTGCCGCGTCTGATGAGCGACTGCGACGAAACGCCCTACTACACCGATTTCAGCATGTGGGACACCTATCGTGCGCTGCATCCCCTGCTGGCCTTGATTTGGCCACGGCTCGACGGCCAGATGATGCAGTCGCTGGTGCAGTTTTCAGAACATCGCGGCTGGCTGCCCACCTTCCCCTGCTGGGATTCCTACACGGCCGGCATGATTGGCGACCACTGCACGGCAGCGCTGTGCGACGCATGGGTGAAAGGAGTGCGCACGTTCGACATTCGGCGTGCCTACCGTTTCATGCGGCAGAATGCTTTCCGCACGCCTCGTCTGAAGACTGATTATCAGGACGGCAAAGGTCGTCGCGCCTTGCGTTCGTATCTGAAATACGGCTATATTCCCCTTGAAGACGAGGTTGCCGATGCTTATCATCGGAACGAACAGACCTCACGAACGCTGGAATATGCCTACGACGATTTTTGCCTTGCGCAGGTGGCCAAGATGCTGGGCAGGACGAAGGATGCGAAACGGCTGATGCGGCGTGCCCGGAATTGGCAAAATGTGTTTGACGAACGCATCGGTTATGTCAACGGAAGACAGGCCGACGGGCAGTTCCTCAATGGTACAAATCCCTTTGAACTGCAGACGTTTATCACCGAAGGCGCCCCCTGTCACTACACATGGTACGTGCCGCACGATGTCGAAGGACTGATGGCTGCGATGGGTGGCAGAGAACGTTTTCTGGAAAAACTCGACACGCTCTTTTTGAAGGCTACTACTGGCATGGCAACGAGCCGTGCCATCAGATTCCGTACCTCTATGCCCTGGCTGGCCGGCTGGACAAGACCCAGGCGGCCGTCACGACGACGCCGGTCAGATGTCGGCGTGGTACGTCTTCAGTGCGCTCGGCTTCTATCCCCTCTGTCCCGGCACGCCCGACTATGTGCTCGGTTTGCCGGCCTTTGCCCGAGTGGTGCTGCATCTGGAGAATGGCCGTACGCTGACCATTCTCCGTGACGCCCCCGATGGCACACCTTGCACCGCTGTGACACTCAACGGCAAACGGATTGATGCGTTTTCCCTTTCTCATCAGCATATCATGGGGGGAGGCACACTGCGCTTCAGTGCAGAATAAACTGGTCTGTAAACAGAAATGACACGAAGTTGACGGAAATGTTGTCTGTGGTAAGACAATCAGTCAACTTCGTGTCATTCGTTTTCAGAAAGCACCACCGCTATTTTTTCGGCGTGTTGTGCTTGATGATGCTGTATGCCTCGTAGATGCCGAGTTCGCCGGCGAGGCTGAGGTCGGGACCGGCCTCGGCGGGCTGGCCGTTG
>ONXQ01000133.1 GCA_900321835.1 uncultured Prevotellaceae bacterium | reverse complement strand
CCTCGGACGGCTCGGCCGCTGGGGTCGTTCAGGTTGCGGAAGGCTTCGTCCCACTCGAGGGCGACGGACGTGGAGCAGGCGACGCTGGCTTCGCTGGGTACGCTCAGGGCGGCGCTGTCGCTGGGGAAGTGTTCGGCAAAGATGCTGCGGTAGTAGTATTCTTCCTTGTTTTTCGGCGGGTTGATGGGGAAGCGTTCGGCTGCGTGGAGCATCTGCTCGTCGGTGACGGCTTCGGCTGTTATCTGCTTGAGTGTATCAATCCAGGAATAACCTACGCCGTCGCTGAACTGTTCCTTCTGGCGCCATGCGACTTCGTCGGGCAGCATGTGGGCAAAGGCTTCTCGCACTATCTTTTTCTCCATCACCTGTCCCGGACACATCTTTGCCTGGGGGTTGGTTCGCATGGCTACGTCGAGGAACTCTTTGTCGAGGAAGGGTACACGTCCTTCGACGCCCCATGCACAAAGGCTCTTGTTGGCTCGCAGGCAGTCGTAGAGGTAGAGTTTGGAGAGTTTGCGTACGGTTTCTTCATGAAAGGCCTGGGCCGAGGGTGCTTTGTGAAAGTAGAGATAGCCACCGAAGATTTCGTCTGCTCCTTCGCCGGAGAGTACCATCTTGATGCCCATCGACTTGATGACACGTGCCAACAGGTACATGGGTGTCGAGGCTCGGACTGTGGTTACGTCGTAGGTCTCGATGAAATAGATGACGTCGCGGATGGCGTCGAGCCCTTCTTGGATGGTATAGTTGATTTCGTGGTGGACGGTGCCGATGTGGTCGGCGACGAGTCGGGCTTTGGCCAGGTCGGGTGCACCTTTCAGTCCGACGGCGAAGGAATGCAGACGCGGCCAGTAGGCTTTCGTGAGGCTATCGTCCTCGATGCGCATCTCGCTGAATTTCTGTGCGATGGCTGAGACGACCGACGAGTCGAGTCCTCCGGAAAGCAGCACGCCGTAGGGTACGTCGGACATCAGTTGTCGTTTGACGGCCTTTTCCAGAGCATCGTGGATGGCGGTGACGCTGGCAGGGTTGTCCTTCACGGCGGCATAGTCGGTCCAGTCGCGTTGGTAATAGCGTTTCATGCCTGGTTCATGACTCCAATAGTAGTGCCCGGGGAGGAAAGGTTCGTAACGTTCACACTGTCCCTCGAGCGCCTTCAGTTCGGAGGCTACATAGACCTTGCCGTCGCTGTCGTAGCCGATGTAGAGCGGAATGACGCCGATGGGGTCGCGGGCTATGAGAAATTCGTCGCGCTCCTCGTCGTAGAGCGCAAAGGCAAAGATGCCGCTCAACTGTTCCAGAAAGTCGGGACCTTTGTCGCGGTAGAGCGCGAGGATGACTTCGCAGTCGCTCCCAGTCTGAAAGTCATACTGTCCTGCATACTGACGGCGAATGTCCTGATGGTTGTATATCTCGCCGTTGACGGCCAGTATCTGCTTTTTGTCGGGCGAGAACAGTGGCTGTCCTCCAGATTCCGGGTCAACAATAGCGAGGCGCTCATGGGCAAGAATGGCTGAGCCGCCACAATAGATACCACTCCAGTCAGGTCCGCGATGACGCAGTTTCTGACTCATCTGCAAGGCTTTGCGCCGCAACTGCGGCGTCTGCTGCTTAATATTGAAAATTGAAACAATGCCACACATAAGACAATTTATCGATTTACGGATTTACAATTTGACGATTTACGATTTAATACATGCTTGGACAAACGACATGAAAAGGGGGTGTGGATGGAGTACCGTCGAGGAGTATTCTGGATGGAACTGCGTGCCGATGTACCATTTCCTGTCGGGCAGTTCGACAATCTCAACAAGGTGGGCTGAAGGATTGATGCCGACACATTTCATGCCATGGTGCTCAAACTCCTCCTGATACGAGTTATTTAACTCGTAACGATGGCGATGCCGCTCTTTGATGCACTTGCGCCTGCCATAGGCCAGCCAAACCTTGCTGCCCTCGACCAGTTCACATTCGTAAGAACCCAAGCGCATGGTGCCGCCCATCTGCGTGACATTCTTCTGCTCCTCCATCATGTCGATGACGTTGTGCGGCGTCTCCGGGTCCATTTCATTGCTGTTGGCATCGCGATAACCCAATACGTTACGGGCAAATTCAATGACCATCATCTGCATGCCGAGACAAATGCCAAAGGTCGGGATATCGTGCGTACGAGTGTATTCCGCGGCAATGATTTTTCCCTCAATGCCTCGTGTTCCAAAGCCAGGACAGATGACCACACCCGCCAGACCCTGCAGTTTCTCTGTGATATTCTCGCGCGTAATCTGTTCGCTGTTCACAAAGACCGCCTTCACCTTGCGCTCGTTATAGGTGCCTGCATGTGCCAGACTTTCGAGGATGCTTTTATAGGCATCCTGCAAATCGTACTTACCCACAAGCCCAATCCGTACCACCTCCGTAGCATGTTCCCTACGCTCCAGAAACGCCTGCCAAGGTGCCATTTCAGGAGCCTTCTGCTGCGACACTCCCATCTTCTTCAGAATCACCGCATCCAAGCCTTGCCGCATCATGTTCATCGGCACTTCGTAGATGCTGGGCAGGTCCTGGCTCTGAATCACAGCCTCCACATCGACGTTGCAAAAGTGCGCCACCTTGCGGCGTATATCATCGTTCAGGTCATGCTCCGTTCTCAGCACCAGCACCTCAGGCTGGATGCCGAAGCCTTGCAACTGCTTGACGCTAGTCTGCGTCGGTTTCGTCTTCAGTTCGCCTGCTGCAGCCAGATAGGGAACGAAGGTCAGATGTACGTTCAGCGTCCGCTCGCTGCCCAGTTCCCATCTCAACTGGCGAATGGCTTCCAGAAAAGGCTGGCTCTCGATGTCGCCAATGGTGCCGCCAATTTCGGTGATGACAAAGTCCAGGTCCTGCTTCGTGGCATTCAGCAGAATCCTCCGCTTGATTTCGTCGGTGATGTGTGGCACCACTTGAATCGTCTTACCCAGATAGTCGCCACGCCGTTCACGCTCGATGACGCTGAGGTAGATGCGCCCCGTCGTCACGCTGTTATCACGCGTTGTCTCAATTCCCGTGAAACGCTCGTAGTGGCCCAGGTCCAGGTCGGTTTCCATGCCGTCGGCCGTCACGTAGCATTCGCCATGCTCATAGGGGTTCAGCGTTCCAGGGTCAATGTTGATGTAGGGGTCGAACTTCTGAATCGTGATCTTGTATCCCCGTGCCTGCAACAGGTTGCCCAGCGAAGCCGAAATGATGCCCTTGCCCAGCGACGACGTGACACCGCCTGTGATAAATATGTACTTTGTTTCTTTCATTGACTCTTTTATGGCTGCAAAGTAAAACCAAAGACCAAATAGGCTTTCTGGCTGCAAGGGTTGGACACAATTTCGCCAAAAACGGGAATACTGAACTTGTCCGTCACCTTGATGTCCTTTATGGCACGCAGAGAGATGTTGGTGACCGCAAAGCCTGTTGTATGATAGTAATCGGTGGCGTGGGGAACAACTCCCAGCGTGGCAGTCCAGTCGCAAGTGGCGAAATGGAAAGGTGCTGATATGTCTACGTATGAACTGTATGCACGCTTGTCGTCCTTGTTCACACCGTCGTTGCCTGCAAAGTTCGTGTACCATCCGAGCGCAAAAGGTCCAAAGTCGTAGCCGATGTTCGCTTCGAGGACGTGATTGGTGCCGTGGGCGTCATACTTGAAATAGCGGGCATTGGGATCCTGTCCGTCGTTTGTCCAGTAGTCTGTAATGCCGATGGTCAGACCGCCGATTGTATAACTCAACGTCAGGTCAAATTCTTTCGTGTCGGCCGCATCGGCCAGTCCCACACTACCCCACGCCATGAGCGAAAGGCCTTTGTACTCAAGTCCCAACGTTGGTTGGAGCGAGACATTTCCCAGGTCCTGACCACGCCAGATGTATTGGTTCACCACATCGGCTCCAATCGTTGTATTCACTTGTGCCCTCGCCACATCCGGGACGACGGACAAAACCATCAGGAGCCATACGCTCCACAAACAATTTTTCTTTTTCATTTTTTCGGTTTATCAAGAATTTGAGAATTTGAGAATCTGCAAAAAAATTTTTAATTTTTAATTTCTCACTTAGTTATAGCAAGCCTCGCCATGTTCGTAGATGTCCAGACCTTCGTCCTCGATGCGAGCATCGACACGAAGTCCATGCACCCACTTGATGCCATAGAAGAGGGCAAAACCACAGGCGGCCGCCCAAAGGTCGATGACGAGAATGCCGAAGCATTCAGCACCGAAGAAACCCCAGCCGTGGCCGTAGAATGCTCCGTTGGTGGTCGAGAGCAGCCCTGTCAGCAATGTGCCCAGGATGCCACAGATGCCATGCACCGACGAGGCTCCCACAGGGTCGTCGATGTGCAGACGGTGATCAATGAACTCGATGGCAAAGACGAGCACCGTGCCACAGACCAGACCGATAGCCACTGCACCGATGGGCGATACGAGGTCGCACCCGGCCGTGATGCCCACGAGGCCCGCCAGAATGCCGTTCAGCGTCAGCGAGAGCGAAGGTTTGCCATACTTCAGCCAGGTCACAAACATCGTGGCCACACCACCTGCCGCCGCAGCGAGGTTGGTGGTCAGGAAGACATGCGAGATGGCCGTGCGGTTCACTTCGCCGCTGGCTGCCAACTGCGACCCTGGGTTGAATCCGAACCAGCCCATCCAGAGGATGAACACACCGAGCGCTGCCAGCGTGAGGTTGTGTCCCGGGATGGCACGGCTCCGGCCGTCCTTGCTGTACTTGCCGCGTCGTGGTCCCAGCGCCATGGCTCCGACGAACGCCAGAACGCCACCCACGCTGTGGACGATGGCCGAGCCTGCAAAGTCGTGGAACACATCGCCGAACGTCGTCATCATGAAGAGCGAGATGAAGGCGCTATAGACCAGATACATCGAAAACTTCGTGCGCTCGGCCATCGCACCGCTGACGATGGTGGCAGAGGTCGCGCAGAAGACGGTTTCGAAGATGAGAAAACCCTCGACAGGCAGGTCTCCCTCGTAGAAACCCAAGTCGCCCCAGTGGGGCATCCCCATAAAACCGCCCATGATGTCCTGTCCGAACATCAGGCCGAAACCGACAAAAAAGAAGAGCAGCGAACCGAACATGAAGTCGACAAAGTTCTTCATCAAGATGTTCGCGGCGTTCTTACTGCGGGTGAATCCCGCCTCACAGAGGGCAAAGCCTGGTTGCATCCAAAAGACCAGCATGGCTGCAAGCAGCATCCATACGGTATCAAGTGACAAACTGATTTCGTTCATTTTTTCTTTGTGTTTTGTGTTGATTTTTTTTCGATGATTTGAGGCAAAAATTACACTGCGGTGTAAATTTTTTTCGACTGCGGTGCGCCTATAGTTGCACTGTGGACGAAATAAATTTCGACTGCGGTGCGTTTTTTGACGTTTTTCGAGCCCCTATTTCTTATCTCTTAAGACGGTGTCGCCGTTCTCTCCCGTACGGATGCTCCACGTGTCGAGCATGTCGCTCACGAAGATGCGTCCGTCGCCCACCTCGCCCGTGTGGGCCACGCGCAGGATGACGTTGATGGTGGGTTGCAGAAACTGGTCGCGGCAGACAATGGTTACGGCCACGCGCTCAATGACGTCGGTCGAATACTGGACGCCACGGTAGATGCGTTCCTGGCGGCTCTGCCCGATGCCATGCACGTCGTGATACTCGAACCAGTCGATGTCTGAACTGAGTAAGGCCTCTTTGACCTCCTCAAACTTTGTTTTGCGGATAATTGCTTCAATCTTTTTCATACCTTAATGATTAATGGGTTAAACAATACCTTTGATGTTCATTGCAATGATTTCGGCGGCAAAATTACAATGTTTTGAAGAAACAAACAACATTTTGATGCGAAAATTATCGTTTTTATGACAAAAATCAACAAAAACAATAAAAATGAAAGAATTTTGTCGCAATTTATTTTGCGGTTATCACAAAATGTCATACCTTTGCGCCGTCGAAAGACAAAACCACAACACAACACAAAATAAAATAGCAAAATGTCACGCAAGATTCATTTCACGAAAATGCATGGTGCTGGCAACGACTACATTTACGTTGACACCTTATTATATAATATAGCCGACCCGTCGGCTGCTGCACGTGCATGGAGCCATCGCCACACAGGCATAGGCAGTGATGGTCTTGTACTCATCGGACAGTCGCCCGACCCTGACGCCGATTTCTCTATGCGCATCTTCAACGCCGACGGCTCCGAAGCGATGATGTGCGGAAACGCCTGCCGATGCATCGGCAAGTATCTCTACGAACGCCATCTTACCACAAAAAAACAGATACGCCTGCTTACCCTCTCGGGCATCAAAGTGCTGGACCTGCACCTGACACCTACGGGAGAAGTGGAGTCTGTGACGGTTGACATGGGAGAACCGGCCTTCGAAAACGACGGGCAGTTCTCCGCGACAGAAGAATTTCTGCCCGAAGGCACGTTTGTGTCGATGGGCAACCCTCATTACGTAATTTTCGTGGACGATGGAGAAGCATGGGATGTCGTCGCTGAAGGTTCACGACTGGAACGTCACTCCGCATTTCCCGAACGCTGCAACATTGAATTTGCCGTTATGCATCCAGACGGCATCCGTGTGCACGTTTGGGGCGGCCGCTCGAGCCACATCATCATGGACGGCGGAACGCTCGACATCGAATGGCGCGACGACAACCATGTGTATCTGACAGGGCCTGCAACGTTCGTGTTTGAGGGAGATATTGAAGTTAAAAGTTGAAAGTTAAAAGTTAAAATATAAAAGAGGAAATTGAAAGGTGGTCAATGAGAATTTCATAAAGTTACCGGGTGCCTATCTCTTCTCGGAGATAGCAAAGAAAGTGAAGGCTTTCCAGGCGGAGCATCCTGAGGCAGAGATGATCAGCCTCGGCATCGGCGACGTGACCCAGCCGCTCGTTCCGGCTGTCATAGAAGCCTTGCACCGTGCAACCGACGAGATGGCCCACGCTGCAACGTTCCGTGGCTACGGACCAGAGCAAGGATACGACTTTCTGCGCCATACCATCGTAGAACATGACTTCCGACGTCGTGGCATCGACATCAGTGAGGACGAGATATTTGTCAGCGACGGTGCCAAGAGCGACACCGGCAACTTCCAGGAACTGTTCGGACCTGACGTGCGCATCGCCGTCACCGATCCTGTCTACCCCGTCTATGTCGATGCCAATGTCATGGGCGGACGGACGGGCATGTTGGGAGCCGACGGACGGTGGTCGGACATTGTCTATCTGCCTTGCACGGCAGACAATGACTTTGTGCCCGAACTGCCCAGCCGAAATGGGTAACTTACGCTCAGGAGCACGACGCTCTCATCTGCTACGATGTGGCGTATGAGGCTTTCATCCGCCATGACGGCATACCACACAGCATCTACGAACTGGAGGGTGCACGTCAGGTGGCGGTAGAGTTTCATAGTTTTTCCAAGACTGCAGGATTTACGGGCATTCGCTGTGGTTATATGGTCGTTCCGTCAGAGGTAACCATGCGCACACAGTCGGGCAAACGTGTCGCACTGAATCCTCTCTGGCAACGTCGCCAGTCGACGAAGTTCAACGGCACGAGTTATCTCAGCCAACGTGCTGCCGAGGCGGTTTACTCACCAGAAGGAAGCGCACAAGTACAGCAGACGATCGACTACTACATGCAAAATGCAAGAACGATGCGAAGTGCACTCCATGAAATGGGTTTCCAGGTCTATGGCGGCGAAGATTCCCCCTATCTGTGGGTAAAGGTGCCAGAGGGCATGACCTCCTGGTCTTTCTTCGACAGCCTGCTGCTCAGGGCCCATGTGGTCTGCACGCCAGGCGCGGGTTTCGGACCCTCGGGCGAAGGCTACGTGCGCCTCACGGCTTTCGGCAATCATGAAGCAACATTAACAGCATTGCAAAGAATACAAACACAAATCGAGACTACGAATTTAACGAATTAAACGAATGTGTTTTTTTGATAAAAGTGATATGAAACAACAAGGATTATACAACGAATCTTACGAACACGATGCTTGTGGCATCGGCATGATTGTGAATATTCATGGCAGCAAGAGCCATGAACTGGTGGACAACGCCCTGCGAGTACTTGAAAACATGGAACACCGCGGTGCCGAAACACGTGAC
>ONXQ01000057.1 GCA_900321835.1 uncultured Prevotellaceae bacterium | reverse complement strand
TTTAATATATAATTTTTTTAATTTCTATTTTTTCTTCGTAACTTCGCAGCGCCTTAGAAGGAGACGCCGGCCCATTGCTGCAGCCCTCAAGAAGGCTGCAACCACTCGTAAACAATGAACTGGATCATTCTCACAGTGGCCGGGCTCTGCGAAGTAGGATTTACCTACTGTCTAGGCCGGGCAAAGGAAGTCGAAGGCATGCTCTGGTGGGCATGGATAGGCGGATTCCTCGTATTCACATTCCTCAGTATGTTCCTGCTGATGAAATCCACACAGACGCTGCCCCTCGGCACAGCCTATCCCGTCTGGACAGGCATCGGAGCCGTCGGCACCGTTCTCGTCGGCATCTTCGTCTTCCACGAACCCGTCACTTTCTGGCGACTCTTTTTCATCACCACTCTCATCGCCTCCATCGTAGGCCTCAAAACCATTTCATGACATGAATTTCCGACCCATGCGCCGACACAGGCAGCAACTCAGCGACGCGGAGTCGCTTTGCATCCTCACTTGTGCCACCTCCGGCGTGCTCGCGCTTACCGGCAACGCTGGCTATCCATACGCCGTGCCCCTCAGCCACGTCTATAGCAACGGACACCTCTATTTCCATTCAGCCCTCCAGGGACATAAAGTCGATGCCGTACGCAACGACAGCCGCTGCTCCTTCTGCGTCGTCGAGCAAGACAACGTCCTACCCGAACGCTTCACCACCCTCTTTCGCAGCGTCATCGTCTTTGGGCACATCCACATCGTCGCTGACCCCGCCGAACGTCTCCGTGCCCTCCGTCTCCTCGGCGAACGATTCAGTCCCGGCGACCATGCCGGGCTGGAGCATGAAATTGACCACGGTCTCTCCCGCGTTCTCATCCTCCGACTCGACATTGAGCACATCACGGGAAAAGAAGCCATAGAACTTGTAAGGCAACGGGAGAAGGAATAAAAAAACGGCAGAACGATTCGTCGCTCTGCCGGTCTTTTTTATTATAATGGAGTTTACTGCATATACATCGCCACGATGGCTTCGTAGAGTTCCTGCTGTCCGGAAGTCTGGCGAGGTTCGCCGACGGTCTTGCCGTATTCATAGACTTGTTCGAAGGTGAGGCGTCCGTCTTCGAAGTCTTTGCCGATGCCGCTGTCGAACGAGGCGTAGCGCTTGGCAAGCATCTGCTTGTAGGGCGACTCCTCGAGCAGTTGCGCAGCCGATTCGAGGGCCCGGGCCATAGCGTCCATACCGCTGATGTGGGCGATGACGATGTCCTGGAGGTCGGTGCTGTTGCGACGGGTCTTGGCGTCGAAGTTGGTGCCGCCGGTGTGGAGACCGCCGTTGCGGATAATCTGCATCCAGGCCTGTACAAGTTGGTACTGGTCGATGGGGAACTGGTCAGTGTCCCATCCGTTCTGGTCGTCGCCTCGGTTGGCATCAATGGAGCCGAGCATACCGTTATCGACGGCAACTGCAAGTTCGTGTTCGAAGGTGTGGCCTGCAAGTGTGGCGTGGTTGACTTCGATGTTCACCTTGAAGTCCTTGTCAAGTCCGTGGGCCTTGAGGAATCCGATGACAGTCTCGGTATCGACGTCATATTGGTGCTTGGTGGGCTCCATCGGCTTGGGTTCGATGAGGAAAGTGCCTGTGAATCCGTGGCTGCGTCCATAGTCGCGGGCCATGCGGAGCATGGTAGCCATGTGTTCTTTCTCACGGCGCTGGTCGGTGTTGAGCAGCGACATGTAACCTTCACGTCCGCCCCAGAAGACGTAGTTCTCGGCACCGAGTGCGATGCCGGCGTCGATGGCGTTCTTGATTTGCACGATGGCACGGGCGACGACGTCGAAGTCGGGGTTGGTGGAGGCACCGTTCATGTAGCGCTTGTGTCCGAAGACGTTGGCGGTGGACCACAGCAACTTGATGCCCGTCTCTTGCATTTTCTGCTTGAGATAAGCAACAATAGCCTTGAGGTTCTGCTCATACTCTTCGACGCTGTCGCCTTCGCTGATGAGGTCAACGTCGTGGAAGCAGAAATAGGGAATGCCGAGTTTCTGCATGAACTCAAATCCGGCATCAGCCTTGTTCTTCGCCACTTCGAGAGGTGTACTACCCTCGTTCCAGGGGAATGTCTTAGTGCCGGGACCGAACTGGTCGGCACCTTCGGCACAGAGTGTGTGCCACCAAGCCATCGCAAAGCGGAGCCAGTCCTTCATCTTGCGGCCCATGATGACCTTTTCGGCATCGTAGTAATGGAAGGCCAGCGGATTCTTCGACGCTTTGCCTTCGAACTGGATTTTCTTGATCTCAGGAAAAAATTCTTTTGACATGATGAGAAAATTAAAAATTATAAATTATAAACATAGAGCCTTCAAATCTCCACGTATCTCGAGTATCACTTGTATTATTCTTTGACAGCGAATGATGTCTCCACGTATCTCGAGTATCTCATGTATTAATTCAGCAATGACATGGCAATAAGATTCGTTCAATACGTCAAATTCGTAGTCAAAAATAATACTTGAGATACGAGAGATACGTGGAAACTTCATTCTTCAATTTTCGTCCGCCAACGCTCATACGCCGCCTCGTAGTCCGCTTTCCGCTGTTCGTCAGGCAGGACGGTGGCAACGTGTTCCAGCGAGGCAAAGGCTTCGTCGCTGTTGGCATAGATGCCAGCACCGATGCCAGCACCCTTTGCTGCACCCACAGCCCCGTCGGTGTTGTAGAGGTCGATAGTGGCACCGGTCACCGTGGCCAGCGCCTCACGGAACAGCGGACTGAGGAACATGTTGGCATGGCCGGCATGAATGTTGCAGATGTGCATCCCCATCTGCCGCATGATGTCGATGCCGTAGCGGAAGGAAAAGACAATACCCTCCTGCGCAGCACGCAGCAAGTGGGAACGTCCGTGGATGTTGAAGTTCAGACCGTGGATGCTGCTGCCCACGTCGCGGTTCTGCATGATGCGCTCCGCCCCGTTGCCGAAGGGGATGACGGACAGCCCGTCGCAGCCCACAGGCGCCTCGGCAGCCAGCACGTTGAGGTCGGCATACGAAACGTCGGGAGCCACCATGCGGCGCATCCAGGCGTTGAGTATGCCCGTTCCGTTGATGCACAGCAGCACACCCAGCCGCGTAGCCCCGGCACCGTGGTTGACGTGGGCAAACGTGTTGACACGGCTCTTCGGGTCGTAGTTCACCGCGTCGAGCACACCATAGACAACGCCCGATGTGCCAGCCGTAGCCGCAATCTGTCCCGGCTGAAGCACAGCCAGCGAAAGCGCATTGTTCGGCTGGTCGCCACCGCGATAGGCAACGGGCGTACCTGCCGCAAGTCCCAGTTCGGCGGCCACGTCGGCTGCCAGACGGCACTGAATGCCGAACGTCGGCACAATGTCGGGAATGAGCGACGAGTCGAAACCGAAAAACTCCATCACGTCGCGGCTCAGCCCGTTCTCCTTGAAGTCCCAGAAAATACCTTCCGAGAGCCCGGAAACCGTTGTGTTCACCTCGCCGCCGCTCAGCCGCATGGCGATGTAGTCGCCCGGCAGCATCACCTTGTCGATGCGCTCAAACAGTTCGGGCTCCTGTTCCTTCACCCACGCCAGTTTAGCAGCGGTGAAGTTGCCCGGCGAATTGAGCAGATGGCTCAGGCAGCGTTCGTGACCAATGGCGTCGAAAGCAGCACGTCCGTAGGGCACGGCACGTCCGTCGCACCAGATGATGCTGGGGCGCAGCACCCTGCCCTCGCGGTCGATGCACACCAGTCCGTGCATCTGATAACTGATGCCGATGGCTGCTACGTCGTCCGCCTGCGCACCACTCTGCTGCATCACCTGCCGAGTCGCCGTCTTCAGGTTCTGCCACCACATTTCCGGCTCCTGCTCCGCCCAGCCAGCCTGGCGGGCCAAGATGGGAGCCTCCTGCCGGGGCCAGAAGCACGATGCCACCTGGCTGCCCGATGCCACATCGACGAGCGACGCCTTGACCGACGACGTTCCGATGTCATAACCTAACAGATACATAATACATACACTTTTTTTTCTTGTTGAATCAGTCAGGGCTACACTTTTCACTTTTCATTTTTCACTATTCACTCATTTCCCTTTACGCCCCTTCGTCAGAACACCTGCAAATTTAGGATTTTTTCGCCGACCCTGCAAGCAATCCGACCACAAAATCACGTCATTTCAACATTCGTCCCATCCATTTGCAACATTTGGAACAGGCCGTGAAAGTTTTTGTGACAAGAAGGGGGCAGGGCCGTACCAAAAAAAGTACCACTGCGCCGGTACAACCGTACCACCGCGGTGAAATTTTTGTACCACCGCGCTGGAATTATTGTACCAGCGCAGTGGTACGGTTGTACCGATGCAGAGGAATTTCGGGTGCATCTCCCTGAAACATGAGACAGGACGGAGAGGAAATAATGATGATTTTATGCGTCGGTTTACGCAGATTTTTGTATCTTTGCCCTCAAAATAAAGCGAAAAGTGAAAAATGAAAAGTGAAAAATTAAAAATTAGAATTGGAGTCCTGCGAACTGCGCTGCTGCTGGCTGCCTGGGGCTGGCTGACACTGGAGTCCTGGGCCCAGCCGGCGGACGAATGGCGGGAACCGACGTTTCCGCGGCGCGAGGTGAGGGCGGTGTGGCTGGCGACCATCGGCGGCATCGACTGGCCGAGGACGAAGGCGACGGATGTCAGCGGCGTGGAGCGGCAGAAGCGCGAACTCTGCCAGATTCTGGACCAACTGCAATATGCCCACATCAATGCCGTAGTCCTGCAGACGAGGGTGAGGGGCACGGTGATTTATCCGTCGGACATAGAGCCCTGGGACGACTGCCTGACGGGCTCGTTTGGGCGTTCGCCGGGCTACGACCCGCTGGCGTTCGCCATCGACGAGTGTCACCGCCGGGGCATGGAACTGCACGCCTGGGTGGTGAGCATTCCGCTGGGCACGGTGCAGAAGCAACGTGCCTACGGCAGCAGGAGCATCACGCGCCGGCGTCCGGAACTGTGCAAGCAGGCGGGGCAGGACTTCTTCATGAAGCCTGCCGAGAGGGGCACGGCGGACTATATCGCGGCGCTGTGCCTGGAGATAGCGACACGGTATGACATCGACGGCATCTCGCTCGACTATATCCGCTATCCGGAATCGACGTACGGGTTCAGGGACGGCTGTTCGGCGCAGGAGAAGCGCGACAACATCACGCGCATCGTGCGTCGGGTGCACGAGGCGGTGAAGGGGGTGAAGCCGTGGGTGAAACTGTCGTCGTCGCCCATCGGGAAGTATGCCGACCTGGCCCGCTACAGTGCAGGGGGCTGGAACTGCTACAACGGTGTGTTTCAGGACCCGCAGGCTTGGCTGCGCGAGGGGATTCAGGATATGCTCCTGCCTATGATGTATTTCAGTGGCGACCAGTTCTACCCTTTCCTCTACGACTGGCAGGAGCACAGCCAGGGCCGTCCTGTGGCTCCGGGGCTGGGCATCTACTTCCTGGACCCGAGGGAGGGCCGGTGGACGCTGGACGAGGTGAGGGCGCAGATGCACGCGGCCCGCAACTCGGGCATCGGCGGCATGATTTTCTACCGCAGCGACTTCCTGACGCGCAACTGCAAGGGCATCTACAAGACGGTGTGCCATGAGTTTTTCCCCTACCCTGCGCTGATGCCGCGGATGACGTGGATGGGCGACACGCTGCCTCCTGCGGCTCCGCAGAAACTGTTGAACACGGGCAACGTGCTGATGTGGGAGCAGCCCGGCGTGGCTGGATTGAAAGAAAAGGGAGGCGTGACGTTCAACATCTACGGTTCGGACGTGTATCCCGTCGAGACGGAACGTGCTGAAAACTTGCTGCGCACGGGGTTGCGCGACACGGTGGTTCTGCTGGACGGTGTGCTGGCTGGAAAACGCTATCTGGCGGTGTGTGCCATGGACCGCTTCGGCAACGAGAGCGCGGCTGCTCAGGAGAAGGAGATGGCCAAGCGACCGGACTGGAGGAAGGCCTGGAATCCGCAGTCGCGTATCGGCGACAACGGCAAACGTGAGGACGACCGGAGCAAGTGGTACAAATCGTCGAAGTGGAAACGGCTGAAGTCGGCTTCGGGCGCCATCGTCAGGAAGCCTAGTTTCTTGTTCTGAAGGCAGTCGGCACGTGTGGCTCCCTGCGACACCAGGTGCTGGAGCAGCCGCAGTTTGTCATACAGACGGATAGCCACGATGCCCATATTCATTCTCAAGTTCATCTCGACACAGGGATGAACTTTTCTTTTTCCACCTTCGTCGCGGACGACCATCATGTCGATGCCGACATACCCCCGATAACGATGGGCAAATGTCTGGCTGAGCATCTGGTGGTGGCGCCGGACACAGGCGTCGAGGTCGAAATGGGGAATTGCTGCAAGAATCTGGGTTTTCAAAGCCGTCTGGCTGTCCACAATGTTTCCGCCATAGCGTCCTTGTGGGTTGGCCTCGAAGACGGAATAGCCCAGAAAGAGAACTTGTCCGTCGGACTTCACCTCAAACTCCGTGGCAAAGTCGAGCACTTTGTCGTAAAAGCGGTCGAGCAGCACACCGTCGTTTGCTGCTATCCAGTCTTCGACGAGGTCGATGAAATGGGGGTTGTCGGACGTCCCCACTCTGTTGCCTCGACCACTGCTCGAGAAGGGCTGCTTGACGATGATGGGTACAGCGGAAGGAAATGTGATGTCGCTGACGGAGCGGACAAAGCGCATTTCGCGGCCTACCCACTGGTCGGCCTTCAGCAAAGGTTCTTTCTCCAAAAAAACGTGAAGGTAGTCGGCAGCAAAAGCACGATGGGAAAAACTGCGCCACAGGGCGAGTTCTGCATCAGTAGGCATCGACGACATGCTGACTCCGGCCTTGCGTAAACGTTCGCGCACAGCCAAGTCCCATCCCCACACTATGCAAGATTCGTCTTCCTCGTTGTTCAGCCAGACAAGCGGGAACAACTGCAGGTCGTGCTCCATCTGCCGAATGCGCTGCGGAGGCGTATAGTTGGAGCGGTTGGCCGCCAGGGCCATTTCGTGGGAACAGTTGAAGATAAACATGAGGGGAGCCCTACTTGTGGCGACGCAGCAGGGTTTTCTTACGAATCGGATTGTTCTCGATGAAGTCTTCTGAACGTAGATACATATTGTTGAAATACTCTACTATCGAGTTGCGGGCACTCTCGCCGACATCCATCACTCCCTCGTCGGTCGGGCAGATGCACAGCAACCCCTTCGACACAATGCTCACATCGACCGTCTCGCCCGATTCAACAGGGTCACCGTCGTAGTGAATCACACCGGGTTTGCTGCGCCGAATCACGAGGTGCTTACACCTGAACGTCTTGATGCGGCTGCTTTCGTCAATCGCACCGTTGAACAGCAAAACGGCCAGTTGTGGCGCCTCCAGCACCGTGAACGGCTCGACAATCGTCACATCCATCACGCCGTCGCGCACCGATGCCTGCGGTGCGATGTAGGCGTTGTTGCCATACTGCGAAGCATTGGCACAAGCAATCATGAAGGCCTTGTACGTAGCACGTTCCTCATTCTCGTCAAGCACATCAAGTTCGTAGGTTTCAGGCGAATAGGTCAGCGCCGTCTTGAGTATATTTTCGACATAGGTGGCAGGCCCACGTTTACCCGCCTCGGCAAATTTCTGGGAAATGAAAGCGTCAAACCCTACGCCACAGGTGCAGAAGAAAGGATGAAGATTGATGAGCCCATAGTCGATGCTGAGCGGTTCGGCATCGTTAATCAGTTTGATGGCACGGATGGCATCCATCGGAATGTGCAGGTGGCGGGCCAGTCCGTTGCCGCTGCCACAGGGGATAATAGCCAGCGCCGTGTTCGTATGGACCAGCGCTCGTGCTGTCTCGTTCACCGTCCCGTCGCCGCCGATGGCACAGACTATGTCCACACCCTCGTTCGCAGCCGCACGAGCCAACTCCGTCGCGTGCCCCGCATATTCAGTCGTGACCACGCTGTAGTCAAACCTTTCCTTGTCAATCAGACGGTCAATCTGCCGAATCACGCTCCGCTTGTTGGCCGTACCCGAGACTGGATTCACGATAAAAACAATCTTCTTCATCTTCACTTCTTGGTCAAAACAATATGATGGTCGATGCAGGCAGGCAGTTCATCCACATAGTGCGTCACCATGATGAGCGTCTTGCTGCCGCGACGACAAAAGGCCTCAATCACATCCTGCACAAGACGGCGGTTGCATAGGTCAAGCCCATGCATTGGCTCGTCCAGAATCAGCAGCGACGGATCTTTGACAAAGGCCCGCGCCAGCAGCACAAGCCGCTGTTCACCGCTCGAGAGATTCAGAAACGACGTATCACGGTGCCGCAGAACGCCAAACACATCCATCCAGAACTCACAAATGGGCATCTGCTCCGCCTTCGGCCGCTTATACAAACCCACCGCATCGCTCAAGCCAGAGGCAACCACCTCGACCGCCGGCACATCCTTCAGGTAGGCACGGTGCAACTCGGGAGACACATAGCCGATGTGCCGCTTGATGTCCCAGATGCTTTCGCCTCGGCCACGACGGAAACCGAAGAGTTCCACATCGTTGGCATAAGCCTGCGGATTGTCGGCACAAACGATGCTGAGCAGCGTCGATTTCCCGCTGCCGTTTCCACCGCCCAATGCCCAGTGCTCACCATTCATCACGCTCCAGTTCAGACCCTCCAAAATGGTGCGCTCGCCGTAGCGGATATGCACATCGTGCAGTTCAATCATCCGCTGCTGGCCTGCCGGCATACGGGCAAAATCGTCGTCACGCACTGGCAACGATTCGATGGCAGCACGTTTTTCTGGCGACAGCACCTCGTCGGGTACGTGAGTCGCCTTCCACACCGACCGAGCCACCTTTGCTTCCACGACGCCATCCTTCACTTCGACTACATGTGTGACAAAGTCGGGCATGTCGTCCGTCTTCGACAGCACGAGCACGAGCAGCAACGGCCTCACTGCAATTGTCCGAGCCAGCAGGTCGCTGAAGTACCGCCGTGCCTCCGCGTCGAGACCGATAAACGGATTGTCGAGCACAAGGACCCGCGGCTGCTTCTCAAGCACCTGATTCAGCAGACGCCGACGCATTTCGCCGCTTGAGAGCACACGCACGTCCCTGTCCTTCTGATCGTCAAGGTCCCATTGATTCCAACGCTGCTGATGATAGTACGTCCCGTCGCTCGTTCCGAAGCAGTCGCGAAAGGTAAGAAGTTTCACATTGTCGCTCACCATCGACAACGTGCTCGGACGGAAATCGTAACGCACCTCGTCGCCCAGCAACGGATGACGCCCCGTCAGCATGTCAACAAGCATCGACTTGCCGCTGCCGTTCCGTCCGACAATAGCCACACATTCGCCGTCGTCGAGCGACAGCGTCACAGGTGCCTTCAGCCGATACTGCGGATGACGGGCCACTCCATTCCGTATGTCAATCACCTTCTGCATGATTCCGTCCGCAAAGGTACAACAAATAAATTGAATACGAAAAGATAAGCGTCAAAAACATGGGAAAAAACAAACAGGCAGGAAGCATTTGCATCTTCCTGCCCGTCTGTCAAATTAAGGTTTAAGTAAGGGCTTGTTCGTAGAAAAGAGTTAAGGTAGGTATTAGAAACTGAATCCGAGTGTGCCCAGAATCTGGCTGCGGTTGTTCTTCACGCTGGTGGGAGCAAGGGAATAATACTTGCCGGCATCGGTGTAGTCGCCGTCGAAAGCGTAGAAGTCGCCGTTCTGGCTCTGGTACTGATAGGCGAGGTCGAAGTAGCCGCCCTTAAACCGGTAGCCAAAGCCGAAGGTGATGCGGTTAAGTCCTTTCCAGTTGACGAAGGCTGTCTCCGTGGCGTAGGTGTCGTACCAGTAGTCAAGCAGACGGAAAGCATCGCTCTTGATGGGTGACGAAACGTAGTTGTAGCCGAGGCGCAGGGCAAATTCAGGCACAATCTTGTATTCCACGCCGACCTTCAGCGTGTGCTGCGTCTTGAGCGAAGTCTTGATTTTTTCGTTGACGTAGTCGAAGTAGGCAGAGCGGTCCCACTTGTCGTTGAAGTAGCGGGCCGACGACGGGTCGGTCAGTTCGTACTCGAGGCCGAAGGCAAGTTCACGGCCGATGGTGTGGCCGAGGCTGAATCCAAACTTCCAAGGCGTGCGGTAGGAGTAGCGGAAAGGCTCGGCCGAATTCTCTGCGATGTATCCGCCCTTGCTCTTGTCGTTGTTGTTGAACACGAGCGACCATCCGTTGACATCGTCCATCGTGTACCAGATTGGCGTGTTGATGGAAATACCGAAGCGGAAGGGTGATTCTTCGACGGGACGGCAGATGAAACCGAGTTTCACGTCAAAACCGTCGGCTTTCGAGTCGTACCAGTTGAGGATGTCGTAGTAGTTGCCGTCGGTGCCGCGCTCGGCATAGAAACTCTGACGCTTGTAGTTCTGGCTATAGACACCGAGCGAGAGACCCCAGAAGAACTGGTTGCTGACATTGAACGAGAGGTTGAAGTCGAACTGGCTGTTGCTGCCGTAGGAGGCACTCTGATAAGAGGCACTGCTGGCTCCGACTCCACGGAAAGGTGCCGTGGGATAGTTGACATCGTCGAAGATGAGGGTGCCGTCGTTGTTGCAGACACCGTCGGTGAAGGTCGGGGCAAAGATGTCGCCCAACTTTGGCCAGTCGGCATCAGCGATGCTGTTGTTCCAGGCATTGTTGGCCATGTTGGCAATCTGCCACGTCTGCGAGAAGTCGCCGGCGCCGAGGCCGCCGACACTGCCCACGTTGAGATTGGCCAGATGGTTGCGGTGCTTCACGTAGTTGACGCCGAAGTTGACGTACTGCAATCCGCGTCCGCTCGTTGTGCTGTGATCCATCGTGAAGACGACGCCTGCCTGGTCGAACGACATGCGAGAGGCATCGTGTCCGAGTTGTCCTTTTTCGGCTGTAAACACTCCGCCAACGGTGAGTGCGATTTCGTTGTGGCGGAAGAGTGCGATACCGGCAGGGTTGGTGCCCATCGTCGTGATGTCACCGCCGAGCGCACTGAGCGCACCGCCCATGCCGACGTAGCGTGCCGTACCGTTCAGGTCGCCTGCTGCCAGTTCAACCGACTCATAGGTGTCCTGTGCCGAAGCCATGCCTGCCAGCAGGCTCAGCAGCATCAAGTTCAGTATTCTCTTCATAGTTATAATCTTGCTTTTTTTACAGTGGTACATTTTTCACTTTTCACTGCGGCTTGCCGCTTTCACTTTTCACTTACATTCATCGGCGTCCGCCGCCCGCCGAAGCCGCCACCGCCGAAGCCACCGCCACGGCTTCCGCCGCCGTAACTGCCGCCGCCACGTGTGGCTCCGCCGCTGTAGCCGCTGCTACGGGTGCTGCCGCTGTAGCCGCTCGAACGAGAGGGAGTCGAAACACTGCGGTTCTGGACCGTACCGGTCGAGCGAGTGCTGCTCGGACGCGAGTAGTTCTGGTCGGAACGTCCGACGCTGCGTGAGCGGTCGTAGGACGAAGTGGTGCGCGAACGCGTGTTGTATTCAGAGACTCTGCGCGTATTGTCCACCGACGTGCTGCGTGTCACACCGCGCTGGTTGATGCTGTTGCGGGCCACCGAACGGGTTTCGTTCATCGAATGCTGAATCGACGTGCGACCGGAACGGTCGGTGATGGCACTGCCGCTGCGTGTGGCGTTGAAGGTACGTCCGCCGTTGGCCAGCGAACCCGTGCGAATGCGGCTTGCAGCATCGAAGCGGTTGTAGGCGCCGTGCTGATAACGGTTGTAGTGTCCGCCCCAGCCGCCATACCAGCCGCCGTAGTGGTGATGCCAGCCAGGTCCCCAACCCCAGTAACTCCAGTGATAGGGATGGTGCCAACCCCAAAACGGGCCGTACCAACTGCTCCACGGGCCCCACGACCAGCCGTAGCCCCAGCCGTAGTGCCAGAAGAACGGGTCGTAGTAGTATGGATCGTAAAGATAGTCGTAGGCACCCCACGAATAGACAAGGTCCCAATAATAAGGACTGCTGATGGCAATGCCTACACGGGGGCTGCGGAAGCGCAGGATGCGACGGCTGTAGTAGTAATCCTCGTCGTTGCGGTCGGCTTCGTCGAGGGTCTCCTCGGCCTCGTCGTAGCCACCCTCCGTCTGGTACGAACCGTCGTAACCAGCCGTGCGGCGGTTGTATTCGTCGTCATCGCGGCTGTTGTGGTTATAGACCTCGATGGTCGGATTCTCCGCCACGATGGTCACCGTTCCCTGGCCGACATGAGTCGGACGCTGAGTCTGCTGCTTTTTCCTGGGCGTGAAGTACATGTCGTCATCGTCCTGGGCAAACACGAAGGCCGGCAGCACCAGCAACACTGTCAAAAATAGCCATCTGTTCATTGCTTGTTCCTGTTAAAATGTTCGTTAAACCTTATTATTTATTGACCCCGAGAGAACCGGGTGCTTGTTTTGACGCTGCAAAATTACAAACATTTCTCCACCTCCCGAATGGTTTTTCCCTAAACGCAGGTAGGAAAAACCCTAAACCACCGTCCGTGGCGGCACAGCGGGATGATAATCGCGTCACGACGGAATGAAAATTCCACCGCAGTGGTACACGAATTTCACTGCGCTGGTACAAAAGTTTCACTGCGCTGGTACGAATGTACCAAAACTGTGGTCCGAAAATTGGTACGCACCGAAAAGTGGTTGGTCCTATTCCTTGTCCCCCTGCTTTTCGGCCCTGCGTGCCGCTTTCCGTTCGGCTCGCTCCTGACGGCGCTGCTCCTTCTGCTCGGCCCGCTCCTGACGGCGCTGCTCCTTTTCGTCACGCCGTTGCTGCTTACGCTCGGCTCTGGCCTGTTTTTCGGCATCGGTCGATTTGTGGAGTTGCAGATGGGGCCGCACCTTCATCTTCCGAATAGAGTCGGTGCTGGTGAGGACAAAGTTGAGCGAAAGGTCGAGATAGCGGCGCTGCTGATCAACAGTGCCGACGGCTTCGCTTCCGTCACTCACGATGCTGAAGTTAAGATTACGGAGATTGAACCGCTTGTAGGAGCATTCGTTTACGATGCCTGCCACTTCGCCGATGGGCAGTTTGCCGCCCACCCGTCGGCGCATCTGTGCCGTTCGTTCTTTCGAAATGTCGATCTTAAAGTTTGTGTCGAAACTAATGGGTCCGATAGCCTGTGTATTAAACAGTTGTGCCAGACGGAATCCGACGGTACGGGCCGAACCCGTCAGATAGTGCGTATTGGCATCGAGGGCAAAGTTGAAATGAAGCGAACCTTGCTGGGAGGTGAGGGTTCCGCTGAACTGCTGCTTGCGCCACACCACGCTGAAGTCGCCAGTGTAGCCAATGGTTCCGAGGGCGTCGAGTTGTTTCATCATCAATTTCTTGACCTTAAACTGGTTGATGACGTCCTGCGCTACCCTGCCCTTTGCGGTCATACGGTCAACATGGAAACTGACAACCAGTTCGCGCCCCTTGTCCAAGTGGTCGATGTGTCCGTTGGCATGGATGTTGAGGCGCTGGTCGGGTGTGCTGACACGGACGTTGCGGAAGGTCATCCCGTTGCCTTGTCCGCTCATCTCGGTCGTCAGTTGGAGGGGCAGGACGAAGTGGCCAAGTGCGGGCGAAAAGAGTCGGGAGATGTCTTGAAGTACCACATGACCTGTGATGGGTGATGTGCTGTATTGCAATACGTTATCCGCAGCCGAATCGGCCAGTTGCACCCATGCACTGTCGAGGCGGAGCGTGGTGGTGCGTTGCTGCAGAAAGATGTCGGTGAAATGGAGTTGTTTTTGATGATAAAGGAGGGCGAAGCGCAGGTCGCGGAGGTCGATGCCTGTCACGGAATCGGTGGCTGTGGCATGGGTCAGTGTGGCACGTATGCTGTCACGCCCAACTTGAAAAACTTCCCAATCCATCTGCGCCGTCACGTCCAAGTGTCCCGTGTCGAAATAGCCGCGTTTGGGCTTCAACTCATTTTTCCGGGGAAGGCCGTTGTCGGTGAAATAGTGCAACCCGGCGATGGAGAGTTGCATCGGATGGCCGGGTTTCAGTGTGAGTTGGCCAAGCCCTACCCTGTTCAGCCTCGGTCCTTTTTTGGTGGTGGAAGTGTATGCTGTCTGAAGGCTGTTCAAGTTGGCAGAATAGCCTTTGTGGCTCTTGTGGACGGTGAGTTGCGATAAGGTGCAGTCAGCATCGTTGTAGGTCACATGGATGCGGCGAAGGGTCAGGTCCTCAACGTCAAACGTCACTTTCTGCTCGTTCGTGTCCGCAGAAGTGTCGTCCGAAGGCTCCTTGCGAAAGGCGTCAATCACAAACTGATAGTTGGCTGGCTCGTCGGGCGAAGGTTTGAGCAAATGGGCATAGAGGCCATAGACAGCAATTTCGGCCACCTCTACCCTCTTGCTCAGCAGTTTCCAAAAGTCTAAATCGACCGACAGCGTATCGACCGCCAGCATGGGACGTGACTCACGGTCGTCCACATCCAAACCGTACAGGCTCACACGCTGATTCAATACTTCGACGGCCACGCTGTCCACCTGGACGCGGGTTTGCAACTTGTCGGACAAATAGCCGACGGCATAGTGCAGCACTTTGTTCTGAACCGAAGGTTGATTGAGCAGTATGGCCAGCGCAACTGCCACAACAACAAACAATCCCAGCAAGCACGCCACTGTGATTCCGCCAACCTTCAGCAACTTCTTCACTTTCATGCTGCGAAGTTAGCGCTTTTCAAGATGCAAACAAAATAAAATGCAGATTTTCTGATAGATAAACAGTTAGAGACTGTGGACAACGTACCTTCTAATTATTTAATCACAAATTAGAGAATAGGAAAAATGGAGAATTAGCCTCATACATTTTTCGGTAGAGAACTTCTATCAGTTCTTTATCTGTCTTTGCTGCCCGTTTAGCCCCAATCGGTCATTAGAGATTTAGGTTTAGAATATCACTGTTTAATAATTCATTAAATGTCATTTTAACGATTTTATTTAGTATATGTGAAATTTCTTTTTTACATGCAAAAACCTATTTTCTTTGTCCCTTTGGTTTCAAGTCTTTCACTGTCACAATAAACGCTCAACTCTTCCACAATGTTCTTGGACTCACCATGAAGGATGTTTCCAATCGTATAATGTCTGGCAATATTTTCTATCTGACCGCCACTGAAATCATACTTTGTGGCTAAAATTCGTACTTCCTCTTCCTTCAGAACTGGTATCATTTCACGCCACATACTCATACGAGCCTCTGTGGTAGGTTTTTCAAACTTGATTTTATAGAGGAATCGCCGTTCAAAAGCCTTGTCCATGTTTTGTGCCAGATTGGTTGTGGCAATGAGGATTCCGTCAAGTGTTTCCATTTCCTGAAGGATGATATTTTGGATAGAGTTCTCCATCTTGTCAACAGATCTCTCGGCTCCCTCCTGACGTTTACCAATGATTGCATCAGCCTCGTTGAATAAGAGAATGGGGGTAATACGACACTCTTTTGCTTTGGCCCGATAATTGTCGAATACTTGCTTTATATTCTTCTCGCTTTCGCCTACCCACATGCTCTTAATTTGGGATATATTGACTTGCATAATGTCACGACCCGTTTGTCTTGCAAGTTGTAACACAGTTTCGGTCTTGCCAGTTCCGGCAGAACCATAGAAGAGGCAAGTAAAGCCACAACGGAAACCCGAATCTTTCATGCGTGTACGGATTTGTTTGTATTGCACGTCATCCAGTAGTCCGCCCAATTCTTCAATCTGGGAGCTTAATTTGTCGCCATAGAACAAACTCTTTGGCACTATTTCCTCAGACTTAATCATATCGCCACGTGCCTTGCTTTGATTCAAGGAGGAAAGGTTGAGTTCTGCAAACAATTGACGTTTGGCTTCTACTGTCATATGGAAAGATTCCCTGTCAACAAATCCGTCGTCGTTGTTATACTCTATCATCTTTTCTGTAAGAAGTATATGTTCTCCATCATTAAGATATGACCTCATTCTGTTCCAGCAGCGTTTCTCATAAAGGAAATCGAGATCGTGGTACCTGATATTGTCATCATTGTTGTTCACAAAAAGATGAGAGAAGAGAATCAGCATCATTGTATCAACCTCAGACATGTTGTAGCTCCGCACTTTCTGAACATAAAGCAGCTGGCTGTTACAATTGAACAGATGCCTTATCTTTTCAACAGTAGCCTCATAAGTCAATTCGCCATCTTTCCGCAAATCAAACACATCCTCTATCTCTCCGAACAACTCCTGACATGAAAGGCCAGAGCAGTCTTTGGGGATGTACTTCTCATTGTTCTTAAAAGCCTCTACAACCTCCAAGGGAACCCTATAAGTGATACGGTTACCATCACGACTGCATCTGATTAGTTCTCTTTTTTCCAGAACATCAATCTCCTGCATATACCTAATTATTCTTGTTGTTCGACAATCCAGGAACTTGCCGAAGTCACTAATAGTTATACTGGTATCATCACTGTTGTCTACAAACAGTGCCATCATCACACTCTGCTCCTTGGTGAGTTCCATCTTTTCAGCCACATATTTAATATATTTGTCAGCCTTACGATAAAAGTCACTACTAAGCCCCGTACCCTTTGCTTTTTCCACAATCTGCTCAACTGCTGTGAGCAAATCAAGTTTCTTCCTTGCTGCCATTTTCTTATATAAATTTGGTTCATGTGAAGTTTTATGGTGCAAAGAAAACAAAGACCTCTGCCAGTTGGTGGCAGAGGTCGAGAAAATGTTTATTATCGAATGAAACTTTATGGCAATTCCAAGGAAAAATTGAAAATTCCTATGATGAAATCAGTCTGAATTATACTTTTCGATAACTTGTTTGAACTCTTCTTGATA
>ONXQ01000058.1 GCA_900321835.1 uncultured Prevotellaceae bacterium | reverse complement strand
ATGAATTTCTGGATAATTTCTGCTAATTTCTTTCAGAAGGACCAAAATCTCGGGTGTGTGGTATTTTTGCGGATAATCAATAAAAAATTTCGTCCGCAGACGAAATTTTTTTCGACTGCGGACGAAATAAATTTCAACTGCGGACGAAATTCGGGCCGTCCACAGTCGGCAGACAAACGTAGGGAACTATCGCACCAGCACCTTCCTGCCGTTCACGATGTTCAGACCCGGCTGCACGTGGGACCGACGACGGCCCATGAGGTCATAGACCACGGCGTCGGCCTCGGTTTCACGGCGCACAGCCTCAACAGCCGTGGGGGTCTCGCCCAGGAAATAGACGGTGCCGGCAGCGGACGTGTCGGGACGGTCGAGCACGATGTAGGCGTGCAGGCTCGGCAGGCTTGGCGTCGCAGCACCGGCCTTGTAGAGACACCTGTCCTGCACGACGTAACTGCTGTGGGCCACGTCGCCACCAGCCTCACGCACGTCGAGGGCTGCATCGTAGTTGCCGCTGAAGTGGCCGTTGGCAAACGACGAACTGAGGGCTCCGCCACGCACGAGGGTCACGCCTTCCAGACGGTACGTACCGTCGGCGCTCACTTCGGCAGGGGTGACGAGGAAGGGCACATTAGCCGTGGTGCTGTAAATCTTGCGGGTCGAGAGTTCCTTGCCGTCGAAGCCGCTCACCTGCTCAACCAGCACACCCGTGCCGAACATCCCGCGCAACTGCTGCGAACTGAGGCCGAAGGGCAGCACCACCGCATTGCGCTGGTCGGCCTTCAGGCTGAGGTGGAGTTCCACGTCCGTCTTGCCGTCGAGGCTGCTGTCGTAGTCGGTCGTCTCGTCGATGACGACGGCATCCACTGCCACGTCTTCGAGCATCACGCTGCGGAAGTAGTCGATTTCCTCCTGAGGTATCTTCAGCGTGTTCAGGAAATAGTTCTCAAACTTGGCACCCAGCGTCGCGCCTTCCAGGGCGTTGATCACCTCGATGCGGTCCTGCCAGCCCGACTTTTCGCGCAAGCCGGCCAGCGAGTACGACGTGAGTTCATAGTCCTTAAAGATGGCATCGAAGGAGAATCCGAGGATGCCCTCGAGGAGCATGGCGAAGAGGCCTGTGCGGTCGGCTCCCCACACACAGTGGAAGTAGAGCGCCTTGCCCTCGCGCAGCGACTTGAGCAGCAGTTTCCACTCGTCGCGCCAGTGGCCGATCGACTCCTCCTTGTTCAGGTCCTCGGCGAGCCAGTCATTGCCTGCGGCGAAGTAGTAGGTGTCGGTGAATCCAAACGCCGAGATGCCCACACCGTCATTGTCCCACGAACTGTTCCAGCGCAAGTCGATTTCGGCTCCCACGCCGAGGTCGCGCAGCACCTGCAGGTCGTGCCCTGTGGCGATGTGTGCTCCGTTCAGTTCCGAACCGCGGAAAATGTGGCCGTAGGCAACGCGCTTCGTGTTGCCGTCCACCAGCCATCCGCCCAGGTCGCGGATGTTGTTGGCGCTGGGCGCATAAATCATGCGCAGACGGCCGTCGGTCGTGAAGCGGCCTTGACCGACCGTCGTGCCGTCGGCCACCACGCGGTAGTAGTAGGTGCGCTGCGGGTAGAGGTTCGGTATGTAGGCGTTGGCACCGGGTACCACTCCGCGACGCTCGGCACTGGCAAACGACTTGTCGGTGCTCCACTCCACATAGACGTTCGTGGCGTCGGCGATGCCCACGGGCACCATGACGGGATTCGGGATGTCGCGCCGCTGCGGAGGTGCCGTGCTGTAGTAGTTTTTCATCTGGCTGTCGCCTGTCAGCAAATAGAGGTTCTCCGAAAGGAAACGGCGGGCACTGAGGTTCTCCAGCGTGGCTGTGAAGTTCATGTGCATGGGGTCCGTCACGCAGTAGGTGAGCGACGTAGCGAGGGTGAGGCTGCCCTTCGACTGGGGCATGAATTTCCAACTGTAGTTGCTCTCGCGGCGTGCCTCCTTGATGTAGAAGGTCTGCAGCCAGCCGCCGCCCCAGGGAAGGACGTGGGTGTCGGGCACCACAGGGCTGAGCGTGACGATGCCGAAATCAATGGATTCGGCGGCGTCGCTGGTCTTGACGACACACGGAGTGCCGGCAGCAACGCGGTCCACGGGGTAGAGCGTTGCGGTCTTTTCGTTGATGCCGCCGACGCGGTAGATTTCGGCAAAGTGTTCGGTCGTGATGTCGAAGGGCAGGCAAAGGGGTGTGAGGATGCCGGCGGAGAACTTCTTCTGGAGTGTGACGTGGGCAAGGGTGGGCACCTCGACGCCGAACTCCGTGTCGGAGTCGGACAGCGTCAGGTCGGGCACGTCGTCGCCGTAGTAGAGGAGCAGGTTGCCAAAGGCGGTCCAGTTGTTCGCCTTCGTCGTTGCGCCGATGCTGATGCCGAAGGGCAGGTCGCCGTCGGCCGTGAGGGTGAAATCGACCTGGTTCCAGTAGTCACCGTAGCCGAACGAGGTGGGCACGGCGGCGCGGCTCATGGGGACGCCGCTGCCGTCGATGAGCGACTGGATGCCGCTGGTGCGCGTCGAGACGAAGCGGCGTCCGTTCATCACGCTCTGAAGGGGCGTGGTGGCATCGGCGAGGTAGAGCGAAGCCTTGTTGTCCTCGATGCCGTTCTCATAGTTGCGGATGGCGTCGGGCCAGGCTTCGGGGCGGTAGAAGCCCTGGACGAGGAGTGTGTAGTGGCCTGCGGGCATGTCCTTGAGCACTTGGCCGATGGTGGCACGGCTGCGTGTGCCTTCCACACTGCCGATGCCCGACTCGCCGCAGCGCAGGGTGGCGTTCTGCACGGTCCATCCGCGGGTGCCGTCGGTGAGGTCGGCATTGGGAATGAGGGCGGAGAGTTCGTAGCGTCCGTTGCGGGCAGGGTTGGTCTTGACAAAGTCGATGACGGCGCTGCGCACACGCTGGACGACGGCCTCAGCCTCGGCGTCGGTGTGGGCCGCTGTGAGGTCGGCCTGTGCCTGGAGGTAAACTGGGGTGAAGGCGTCGCTGTTTTCGGCCTGCCGGGCCACGCTGGCCAGTCGGCTGAGTTCGTGGAACCACGTCTGCTCAACGGGTTGCTCGGTGCCGTAGTAAAGCACGCGGGCCTGGGTCCAGGAGAGCCAGTTGAAGGTGGCACCCTGGGTCTCGAAGCCCACGGTCAGACGGCCGTCGGCACCGACCTGCGCCATGACGCTGTATTCGCCGGTGAATCCTTTTCCCGACAGTCCGCCAGCCACGATTTCGCTGCCCTCCTCAATGGGGGTTGTGGCGGTGTTGGCCAGGATGTTCAGGCCGCTGGCCGTTCCGTCGAAGTCGCCGTTTTCGTCATAGACGCGCACTTTCGAGCGAAATTCGTACCATCCGGGCTGGAGGTTCGTGTAGGCATACGTGATGCGGGCGTTGCCGAGTTGGTAGGCCGGACCGGTCCAGAACTGGAAGCGCGACACCTCGAAGATGGTTTCGTCCATGTTGTTGGTCACGAGCGGGAAGTCGCCGTGAGTGTGGGCCGTAGTCTCGGTGAACTGCCAGCCGTCGGCGTAGTAGCCGTCGTGGTAGTCAACAAGTTGGGGATGCAGTCCTGTCGCCGCGTCGTCGAGCCCCATTTCGTGCTTGTAGGCATCGGTCTGGCCGAGGTAGTAGAGACGGAAGTTGTCGCACTTGAACCAACTGGCCGTGCGCATTCCGAGTTTCACGTTCAGCGTCTGTGGACTGACGAAGAAGGGCAGTTCGTGTTCGGTGAACGTGCTCTTGTGCTGGGGAACGAACTGGAGGCTGTAGGTGTTGGCAAAGAGTTCGACAGGCGTGTTGACGTTCAGATAGGTGTCGCTGGCGGCAAGGGCCACGAGGCGGTATTCGCCTGCGGGCAGTCCTGTGACCGTCTGTTCGACAAACTGGTTGGGGGCGACAAAGGTGTAGTCGTTGGCCGAATACCAGGAGTTGAACAGCCACTGGCCGTCGCATCCGGCGGTTTTATAGACTTCGTTGGCGTTTTCGCGAGCACCGACCTCGGTGCCGCCGACGGTCGAGATGATCCATCCGTCGGTCGTGCCGGTTTCAAACGAGGGGTTCTGCAGGCGGTCGGTCATGTCCTGGCGTGCAGGTTCGGTCTGTGCCCAGGCAATGAGCGTGCCGGCCATCAGCATGGCGGCAACGAGCGAAAGGACTTTCTTCGGGTTCAGCATAGGTGATTCGGAATTAGGTGTTTATGGTCGCAGGTTCTCTCTTTGCAACAATCGTGCATGATAGGGCAAAGTTACAAAATCTTTTCATGCCTGCAAACCTATCTACCGTTTTTTTCTTTTAATACTGGAAAAAAACTGGGTGCTGTACCAAAAAAATTCCACCGCAGTGGTACAGTTGTACCAACGCAGTGGAACAAACGTACCAGCGCAGTGAAAAAAAAGTACCACCGCAGTGGAATTTCCGTCCCACTGCGGTGGTTCTTCAGGCGCAGACCTCACCAGAGGCCTTCGCCCCACGTGTCGGCCTGCTTTTCGGCGTCGCTGTCGTCGCGGCGGCGTGCATCGACATCCATGCCGTCATGGTAGTCGCCGTCGCCCGAAGCGGGATTGACCGCAAGCAGCATCGGACCATACATTTCGAGAGTGGTCTGAGGCACTTGATATGTTTTCTTGTTCATATTCATTGGGATTTATGTTTGTTATTACTTCATCAGCACCTTCTTGCCGCCGACGATGTAGAGGCCCTTTGCCGGCTGTGCCACGCGACGGCCTTGCAGGTCAAAGACGGCCGCATCATTGTTCACTTTTAACTGTTCACTATTCACATCCCCGATGCCCGTGGTCTCGTCGTCGGAGAAGCGGACGACGGCTTTGGCCTCCTGGCCAGCCGGCGTGTCGAGCACGAGGTAGGCGCGGGTGTTGCGCAGCGGAGCCGGGTCGGCATTGACGCGGTAGAAGCGGTCGTTGGAGATGACATAGAAGTCCTTGCCCGTTTCGGTCGATTTCTCGAGGCGGAGCGTTGCGTCATAGACACCAACGAGTTTGCCGTTCGTGAACTCGGCATCCTGCAACGTTCCTTCGACAACCTTGACCTTTTCGAGCAGGTAGGTGTGGTCGGCACTGACAGCGCTCGGTGTGAGCAGGAAGGGCGTGTGGGCCGGAGCCTCATCGATTTCCTGCGTCTCCAGCACGTCGTCATAGGCCGTGATGCGCTCCATCTTCACGTCGCTGCCGAAGTAATACTGAGCCTTCCACAGCGGGAGGTTGCAAGGCAGGACGACGGTGTTGTGCATACCGGCCTTCAGCGTGCGGTGCAGGAGGATGTCGGCTTCGCCGTCGTAGATGGTGGGCATGGCTGCATCCTCATCGACTGTGAGCGGATAGACTTCGAGCATCACACTGCGGAAGTAGGTGATGTCGTCCATAGGAACGCCAAGTTTGTTCAGGAAGTAGTTTTCAAACTTGTCGCGCAGCGTGGCACCTTCAAGCGCGAGGATGACGTCGATGCGGTCCTGGAATGAGGTCTTCAGACGGTTACCGGCAACTGAGAACGAAGTCAGTTCGTAGTCCTTGTATATCTGGTCGATCGTCAAGCCGAGCAGGCCTTCGAGCAGGAAGGCGAGCATACCCGTGCGGTCAGCACCCCATGCGCAGTGGAAATAGACAGCCTTGCCCTGACGGAAGTGGTTGAGGATGAAGTCGAACTCCTGCTTCAGACGCTGCTGAGTGCCGCTCTCATTGAGGTTGGCTGCCGTGTAGTCGTTGGCAGCGGCGAAGTAGTAGTCGTCCGCACCAAAACCGAAGGCCGACGTGCCGCAGCCCATATCCTTGTCGTAGGATTCCTGATAGCGGAGGTCGATTTCGCCACCCACACCAAGGTCGCGCAGTGTCTGCAAGTCTTCGGCAGTGGCACTGACGTAGCCGTTGAGCGTCGAGCCACGGAAGAGGTGACCGTAGGTAGTGCGGTATCCATCCTGCGTCTCCCAACCACCGAGGTCGCGGATGTTGTAGGCCGACGGTGCATAGACCATGCGCAGGTGACCCTTCGTATGGAACTGACCTCGATAGCCAGTGATCGCCTCGAAGTAATAGGTCTCCTGTGGCAAGAGGTTATAGACATAGGCTTCTGTGGCTTCAGCAGGAACCATGATGCTTACCACCTCTTCCAAATTGCTGTTCTGTATGGTGATTTCTATTTCATCGTTGTGAGCCGGCAGCGGTATCATTACGGCATTGGGAATGTCACGGCGTGTGGGAGGAGCCACGTTGTAGGCCGCAACCTCAGAGGCTTCGCTGCTGCCGCTGTAGAATACTGAATTAAGATACCTGCGTGCAGCGAGGTTCTCCATATTGACATTGAACTCCATGTCATTGAAGTCAAGCACAACCTTTCCTATCTCTGCATCTGGATGGGAATCTCCATCCATGCCGTAGTAGGTCCAGGTGTCGTTAGCAGCATTCACCCTGGCCCAGCCGCCAGCCCACGGCATGACAAACTTCTTGCCGTTGGTCAGCGTCATCTCCATCGGTGCACTGTAGTTGGCGATGCTGAACTTGGCATAGCAAGGCGTGCCGGCTGGAACGGTGTTGACAGGATAGATTGAGAGGCTACCCTCATGCTCCTCACCAGCAAGGGCGTAGAGTTCGACAACACTGTCATCGTCGGTGCTGAGCGTGAACGGAGCGCAGACAGGTGTGAGTACGCCAGCCTCGTTGCTAATTGCCACCTGAGGAACTTCGCCGATGTACCAGAGTTTGAAGTTATCGACAGCCGTCCAAGCCTTCGTGTTGGCACAGCGATAGCCGATGGTGACAAGGGCATCGTCGGCCAGCACACCGATGAGCGTGTTGGGATAGGCCCCGTTCTGCAGATAAGTGTTGGCTGCACCGCTGCCGTTAGGGATATAGAACGAAGCGCCGCTGGGTTGCTCGCCGCCCCAACCGTTGTCCGTCTTTGTCTTATAGTCGAACAGGTTCATCACCAGTTGCTCATTGTTGTTGAGGTAGATGGCTCCTGTGACAACGCTATTGCCAGCCTGGAAGTCAGCCCAAGCCGTATCACGCGGGTCGTTGGTGCGCTCAAAGCCATCGACCGTCATCTTGTACGCACCGGCAGGCAGCGTGTAGGGCAGCGTCTGTCCGAGGTCGAACGAACTGTTGTAGTAGCGCATCACGCCGTTGGTCACTCCGACAGTCGTCGATGAGGCCAGTGTCTCTGTCCAGTACGCCTTGTAGTTCGTATCGCTGAAGTCTGCGTCCTGAATCATCCATGTGAGGTCAAAACCTTGTCCCTCGTTGATGGTGACGCTCTTCAGGAATGTGAGGGCTGCGGCCCAGAGGTTCTGCTTCTCGGCTTCGAGCGCAGCCACGCTGCTGACGTTCTCCACATTGGTATTGGCCGTGGAGAGCGCACTGCTGTAGTCGCTGGCGGCTGTGCCTTCGTCGATATAGACGGCGGTCTGGTCGATGAAGCGCTCTTGAATCATCTGCCGCATGGTCTTGTAGTCAGCATACGGTTCGACGTAGGGCTCTGCAACGGCCACTGCTGCGTTGATGGCGGCGATGGCGGCCTGATAGTCCTCTGCGGTGGTGTAGGTCTTGTTGTTCTGCTGAATGACGTCGGTCAACTGGCGACGAGGCAACGTCGGGATGACGAGGTTTTGTGCCGCACTAACTGTCTGTGCGAGTTGTTCCTGCCAGGCGCTGAGGTCGAGCGCACCGCGGTAGTAGAGGTGGAAGTCGCTGATGACGCCCCATCCGCCCGACACCCAAGCGTCGTACTTGAGGCCGATGGTCAGGTCGCCGCGGTCGCTGACGACGGCAGGCATCTCGTTCCAGTAGTGGCCTGCGTCGTAGAAGGCCTGGAGGTGTGAACGGGAGTTTGGCACATAGAGGGTCGTGCCGTTGACTGAAGTCTGATAGCCTTCTGACAATTGTGTTGCTGAGCCGTCGGCACAGATGTTGAGCAGCGGCTGGGTCGTTTCGTTCAGATAGAGCAATACAGGCACTTCGGTCGTGGATACACTTGTCATGTCGGTGGTACGTGCACCAGGGCTATAGAAGCCGCGTGCCTTCACGGTGTACTGGCCTGCCGGCATGTCGGCAACGACTTGGTAGAGGTTGAAGTGGGGGTCGGCCGACGAGCCGGGGAACTGTGTAATCTGGTACGAGGTGAAGTTCATGTTCTTGCTGGCGGTCCAGCCTTCGGCAGCGGTAGTCGAACTGGGGGCGGGGGCGACGGCGGGGTTGACCATGAAGGAGGTGAGGTCGAAGTATTGTCCGTTGTTGACCTTGACCGATTCGAGGAAGGTGAGTGCAGCCTGCCAGAGAGCGGTCTTTGCGCCTTCGATGTCTTCCTGTGCCGAAGCATTTTCGACGATGTCGTTCTGTGCAGCGAGCACGGTGTTGTAGGAGGCAAGTGCGCCGTCATTGTCGGTGAAGACAGCCGTCTGCCCCACGATGTTGTCCTGAATCTTGGTGCGCAGGGCGTAGTAGGCTTCCTTGAAGGGAGTGAGGTCGACAGGAGCGCCGAGATAATAGAGTTCGATATTGTCGTAGGCTATCCACGAAAACTGAGTCAGTTCCGTAATCTTGAAGCCAATGGTGAGGGTGCCGTCGGTGACGAGTGTCTGCAGTTCGTTGCCGGTGTAGAGTCCGTTGTCGAATGCGATGCAGGCTCCTGCATAGTTGTTGCTGGCACCATAGGGGATGTAGCCGCCGCCATACGAACGACCGTAAGAGCCGTATGCGCTGAAGATGTCGGTGGCCGAGCGCTGGTCGGGCGACAGGATATTGGCCACTGCCACCTGGTCATTCCCAGCGAACATCACACCCTTCACGGGCATGTCGTCGGGGTTGGAATAGCCCGTAGCCGTGCCGTTCGAACCGTGGCGATAGAAGGCCTGCGCCTTCAGCAGATACACACCGTTGGGCATTCCGCTGAGAGTTTGCTGCACCGTTGTGTTCGAGTCGAACTTGTAGGCGGCGTTGTTGCAGAGATAGCCCACGTTGTTGCCCGTCGTATAGTCGGTCCATGCCGAGAGTTGAGCATGGTGACGGTCGAAGTTGGGGCAGGTAATGAAGAACGTGGCATCGACGGGGTTGGAAGCCGAAGCGCTGTTCAGTCGGGCCATCAGGTCGTTCTTCGTGAGCAACTGCCAGCGGGCGTTGTCGCTTGTGGCGTCGCTGAGATTCATCTGCACCAGCGTGCCCGCGAGGTTGGACGCCACTGTGCCGCCAAATCCCATGTAGCCGGCCGACGACGAAATGGTGTAGGTGCCGTCCGACTGCTGTGTGAAGGTGAACACCGTTCCCGACGACTGACGGGCGTTTTCCGTAGTAGCCGTCGCGCTGAGGTAGCGGTTGTCGAGTGCCGTCTGCACCGTGAATCCCGTGCCACTTGCTGTCAGCACGAGCGGTTCGCCGTGCGGCTTCAGGCAGGCGGTGTAGTCGTCGCTGCCGCCGTAGTTCAAATACTTCCTTGCACCCACATTATAGAAATAATAGGTGCCGGCTGTCACTTGTGCCCTCACGCCCAGAGGCATGAGCAGCAAGGCTGACAGCAGAAAAAAGATAGACTTTTTCATAAGCGTTTTGGTATTGATTAGATGATTTGGATGTTTGCAGATTTGTGCAAAGTTACAGCATTTCCACGAAAGTTACAAATATATCACAAAAAAAATCTCACGTATTTATTTCGACGACGAATGAAGACTCCACGTATCTCGCGTACTCAAGTATTTTTTTAAGTCTATTCGTAGTCGAAAAAATAATCCATGTGATACTTGAGATACGTGGAGCCATCTTTCGTCGTCAAAACAACTTCGTGTACTATTTGCTGTTTTGACAACTTCGCCCTTCCCGGTTCGTCGTCCGACAATCGCGCAAAAATCGTCGCGAGGTTTTTTGCTGAAAATTTCGCAGGCATTTTGAGGTTTTGCAAGCAAGCGGCGTAAGGCGCTTGTTCTCAGCAGGATAGAAAAATATCTTCGCTTTTTCTTTCGTTTGTCCGCAGAAAAATCGGGTGTGGAGCGCAGTGCAAAAAAGTTTCGTCCGCAGACGAAAAAAATTTCGTCCGCAGTCGAAATGCGTTCCGACTGCCTTCCGACCGTCATTCGTCAGAAGAAAAACGGCAGAAAAAGCACGTTAACTGTTAAAATCCTGCGGTTTTCGACGGAAAATCGGCTGCAAAGAGGCTGGAAATCCGCTGTTCCAACCCTCGAAACGTGCTATTTCACGCAAAATTCCCGACAAGAATCGAGGGGCGGAAATGTTAAAATTCGCGGAATTGTTAACGGGTGTACTCACGTTTTGTCCACCACACCTCCCCGAAAATCGGTTCAAAACGGCGGGACGAAACGTTCAAAATGGGGCTTGAACGAAATTTATCACTTTTTTGAACGCTTTTTTGTCACACGGTGTGAAGGTGTTCGCGTAATTTTGCAGCAGATTTATCAAAAACAAAAATCTTATCACATGATGAAAAAAACGTATTTTCAGCCCAAAACCGTTCAGATTTTGCTGGAGAATGACTATATTTGCAATCTCCAGCAAGGCAGCGGCGAGTTCGACAGCAGTATGGACATCGACGCCAAGCAGCGCACAGAAACCACAGAAGAGCCGACGGCCGAGTGGGGACAACTGTGGTGAACCAAAAGTAAACAAAATGATAACTATAATAAACAAAATGACAATGAGACGAATCAACCGAATGATGCTGCTGGCAGTGCTGTGCATGGTGCAGGCTGCCGCTGCATGGGCCGATGCCGAAATCGGCAAAGGCAGCGTGACCCGTGAAGACGTGTCGAAGCAGGTGGCCTTCACCTACAAGACCGAGTCGAAGACGCTCGACGTGGCTGTGCGCTACGTGCTGGTGGCCGAGCAGAACCCCAACACGCTCTACGACCACACGACGCTGCAGGTGCCGTTCTCCGAACTGACGGCGTTGCTCGGCACGACGGTTTCGACCTCCAACATGGTGAACATGACCTACCTGCCGCTCACCGACGGCACCTACGGCCACAACAACGACAACTGGTACGACAAGCAGGGATGCCGCTCGTCGTGGGGAGGACAGAGTTGGTGGTTCATCCAGCCCGTCACTTCCGATGCGTCGAACTACACCATCTGGACAGGTCAGGCAGGCGGCTATAACAATGCCTACACCTCGAAGATTGGCGACACGTACCACTCGACCTTCTATGTGGTCAACGGAACGAAAGCCGTCGAGATGGACCTCACGCTGAAGGTGGTCGGTGCCGACGACGAGGCGCCCGAATGGGTACACGTCGTCGAGGCCAGCCAGATGCAGAACATCCGCGACCTGGGCGGTTGGACGACCGAGCGCGGCGAAACCGTGCTGTACGGCAAACTGCTGCGCGGCTGCGAAATGCAGGGTGACAAATTCACCGCCAGCACGGCCGACCTGACCCTGCTGCACGACGAAGTGGGCATCCGCGCCGAACTCGACCTGCGCACCCATCTGCAGGCCAAGAGCATCACCTCGTCGCCCCTGGGCACCGACGTCAACTACCTCCGCGTGGTCAACGAACCCTACTACCTCGACGGCGTACGTACGGCATGGCCCAACCTGCGCAGCGACTTCGACTTCATCTTGAAGAACCTGCGCGAAGGCCGCACCGTCTATTTCCACTGCATCTGGGGCGCCGACCGCACCGGCACACTCGCACTCATGCTCGAAGGCCTGCTCGGACTGTCGGAGGACGACCTCTACCAGGAATACGAACTGACGGCACTCTCCTTCCCCGAAGGCGAGACACGCACGAAGACAATGGTCGAGCCCATCGTCAACTATGTCAAGACCTTCGACGGTGCGACACTGCAGCAGCAGTTCATCAACTACTGGCACCAACATGCACACGTCTCGCTCGCCGACCTCAACGAGTTTTGCCAAATCATGCTCGGCACAACGACCGACTACACCGCCGGCCTGCCCGAAGCACTCGACAACCTGGCCTACGACGCCACACAGGTCGAAGCCAGTTTCACCCACAACACCACCGACCTCTACAGCGTGAACGACGGCATCCTCGGCTTCGGCGAACTGCCCGAAGCGAAGCACTGGAACACGTGGAGCACGAGTCGCCCGGCCTCGCAGTGGCTGCGCTACGGATGGAGCACACCGCAGACAGTGGAGCGCGTGCGCGTGGCCTTCTGGTCGGACAACGACGTAGCGGGCGACAACGTGCTCATCCCTGCATCGTGGACCATCCAGTATTGGGACGAGACGACCAGCACATGGAAGGACGTCGTCCTGCTCGACGGAGAGGCCTACACACAGAGCCGCACCGCCGTCAGCAGCATACGCATCCAGCCTGTCACGACCACTGGGCTCCGCCTCGTGATGCAGTGTCAGAAGGGCACTTCGACCTACTCAGCCGTCGGCGTGACCGAATGGGAAGTGCTGGGCCACCGTCAGACTCCCGTCGTCACCTACGGCGACTATCCGATTCAGAACGTTGACTTCAGCCGCGTCCACCTGACCGACCAGTTCTGGCAGCCACGCATGGTGCAAAACCAGAGCGTCACCATCCCCTTTGCCATCGAACAGTGCTACAACTCCAACCGCGTGCTGAACTTCCAGAAAGCCGCAGCCATCCTGCGCGGCGAGAATATCGGCTACTTCGACACCGAATGTACCTTCGACGACACCGACATCTACAAAATCCTCGAAGGCATGGCCTACAGCGTTCAGGTGCAGCCCAATGCCCAACTCTCGGCCAAGATGGACGAACTCATCGCCATCGTGGGCTCGGCCCAGGAACCCGACGGCTATCTCTACACACCGCGCACCGCCGGAAATCCGGCCGGAATGCACGCCTGGGTGGGACAGAACCGATGGGAGAAAGACCCCGACCTCAGTCACGAACTCTACAACGCAGGCCACCTCTACGAGGCCGCTGCTGCCCACTACATCTCAACAGGCAAGACGTCGCTGCTTGACATAGCCACGAAAAACGCCGACTTGCTTGTCCACGACTTCCTCGAAGGCGGACTGACCTACGAACCGGGCCACCAGATTGTCGAAATGGGTCTAGTGAAACTCTACCGCGTCACCGGCAAGGAAGACTATCTGCGGCTGGCGAAGTATTTCCTCGACTTGAGAGGAACACGCGGCACGATGCGCCAGGAATACAGCCAGACACACAAGCCCGTAGTCCAGCAGGACGAAGCCGTGGGACACGCAGTGCGTGCCGCCTATATGTACAGTGGTATGGCCGACGTGGCAGCCATCATGGGCGACGCCGACTATCTGCAGGCCATCGACAAGATCTGGTCCAATGTGGCAGAAAAGAAATTCTACATCAACGGCGGCATCGGTGCGCGCCACGCCGGTGAGGCCTTCGGCAGCAACTACGAACTGCCGAACAAGGAAGCCTACTGCGAGACGTGTGCAGCCATTGCCAATGTCTATTGGAACTGGCGTATGTTCCTGCTGCACGGCGAGTCGAAATACTACGACGTGCTGGAGCGTTCGCTCTACAACGGTGTGATCAGTGGTATCAATCTCGACGGCAACCGCTTCTTCTATCCCAATCCGCTGGCCAGCGACGGCAACGGTTACAACGGCCGTTCGGCTGAACGCGAACCGTGGTTTGGCTGCGCCTGCTGTCCGAGCAACCTCTGTCGATTCATCGCCTCCGTCCCCGGTTATGTCTATGCCCACAAGGACAACAAAGTGTATGTGAACCTCTACATGCAGGGCTCGGCCGACATCGACCTCGGAACGCAGGGTACACTGAACCTGACGCAGACGACGGATTATCCGTGGAACGGCGACATCCAGGTTACAGTGGACAATGAACACCTGACCGACAGCCACTTCGCACTGATGCTGCGTCTGCCGGGATGGGCCAAAGGACAGCCCGTGCCGAGCGACCTCTACACCTATGTCGATGCTGCCACCGAAACCATCATCGTCAAGGTGAACGGCGTGCAGGTGGACTACACGATGCAGGACGGCTACATGACCATCGATCGCACCTGGCAGCAGGGCGACGTGGTCACCTTCACACTGCCGATGCCAGTGCAGCACGTCGTGGCCAACAACGCCGTGGCTGCCGACCAGGGCCTTGTGGCCATCGAGCGCGGTCCTATCGTCTATTGCATGGAAGGCGTTGACAATCCCGACAATTTCACAGCCCTCTTTGCTCCCGACGACGCTGTCGCGACCGTCAGTGACGCTAACATCGCGACCTACGCCTTCAAGGGCATCACCCTGGCAGGCAAGATGAAGAGCACCGGCACGGCTGCCGATGCCACGCTCACGCTCGTTCCCTACTATGCTTGGAACAACCGTGGCCGCGGCCTCATGCAGGTGTGGATGCCTCGCACGGCCGACAAGGCATATTTCGAGGCTTACCCCGTGGTGGTGGACAGGGCGAACCTCAACATCGTCCACACACAGGACATCGACATCGACTTTTTCCCTGTCCGTGACGAGTGGGCCACGCACAACGTCACGGGCCTCAGTGCCGGCGGCGACGTGCCCACACTGCTCCAGTTGCCAATCAGCCAGTTCAAACTCGACATGATGTATGCGCCGCTCGACGACAGCAGCATCAGCCGGACAAAGAACGCCAGCGACGCCAAAGGTTTCTGGTATCAGAACACCGACGGAACTCCGGGCACACTCTACAACCAGCCCACTTGGAACGAAGCCACGGCCCGCATCTTTCTCAACATCGAGGGGTTCTACATCGACGGCGGCACGCTGAAACTCGGTCACGGACAGCGTCCCGGCGCCTGTCAGGCAGGCACCTACGTCTGCTCGGTCCTCATGCTGGCGCCGGCCGACGATGCCGGCAAGCACCGCGCCTGCCAGTTCAACTTCCGCCTCAATCTGCACCCTGCCACCCTCGACGAGAGTGCCGACTACACGGTTGAGCAGGCCAACATCACGGCTGCACAACTCACCCGCACGCTCAAGGCCGGCAAGCACAACACGCTGCTGCTGCCCTTCGCACTGACGCAGGCACTGGCCGAGCAGGTGTTCGGCAGTGGAACGGTGATGGAGCAGATAACGTCGTACGACAGCGCCGAAGGCATCCTCGCCACCCAGACGCTCACGACCACCACCGCCCACGTGCCCTTTCTCCTCGTTCCTGCCACCGTCAGCGACGACAACACCTATGCCTTTCCCGGCATTCTGACCACGACCGGCACAGCCGGCACAGCCACCTTCACCGGCGGCAGCCTTGTCGGCAGTTATGCGGCAGAAACGACCGTCGGCCGCAGCACCGTCAGCGGCAAGGCCAACTACGTCATCTCTGACGACCGTTTCTACATCGTCGGCGATGCTGCCGGAACGATGAAGGGCACCCGTGCCTACCTCACGCTCGACACGCCGGACAGCCAGGAGGCAAAGGCTGTCGTGCGCTTCGAGGGCGACACAGCCACAGGCATAAGCGAAATTAAGAATGAAGAATTAAGAATGAAGAATAAAATCTATGACCTGCAAGGCCGCCTCGTCGGCAATATGAATAATGAAGAATTAAGAATGAAGAATGAAAGTCACACCTATTCTTCATTAACCCCCGGCCTCTATATCATCGACGGCCAGAAAGTCTTCGTCAAGTAGCCGCCCTCACTTTCAGACACGTTCAAGGTGTACGGACTCCCTGTTCCGTACACCTTTTATATTATATAATAATACATCTTCGTTTCGCAAATAAAACACATGCGAAAGTGGAGCGACACTTCCTGCTTCCCGGATTTCCCCTCCGTAGATGAAAAAAATTTCGTCCGCAGACGAAATTTATTTCAACTGCGGACGAAATTTTTTTCGTCTGCGGACGAAATTCAGTTCGACTGCGGTGCCAGTTATGGCTGGTTCGCTTTCCGCCAGCCATACGGCAAACTGCCATTGCTCATGTTCCCAAATGTGTAGAATTTCGTCAAAAAGTACAAAAAATCTTTCATTCTGCATCTGAATACGAACAACGGAAGATTTTTTTTCATAACTTTGTACGCGAAATGCGAAACCGCCACCAGGCGTCCTGCATCCCGACTTTTTAGATAATCAATGACACTTAACCGATTGCTAACTGTATGAAAAGAACCCTACTTTCGTGTGCTCTGCTGGCGCTGGCCAGCCTGGCTGCATGGGCCGACCCCATCAGCCTCCAGAGAGCCAAGCAACTGGCAGCCCCCTATCTCCCTGCCGGTAGCCAGCCCGTCCTCCTGAACGGCGGACAGAGTGTGAATCTGAAGCGTCGCGCTGCGGCCAGACTCTCCACCACGACAAAACCCTACTACATCTTCTCACGCGGTGAGAACCAGGGATTTGTCATCGTCGCAGGCGACGACCTCCTGCCCGAAATCATCGGCTACACCGAACAGGGCAACTACGACCCATCCAACATGCCGCCCGCCCTGCAGGACTACCTCATGGGCTTCGAGGTGGCACTCGACAAATACCATGCCTACGTGGCCGAAAACGGCGAAGAGGCGGCACGGCAGGTCGTGAAAGCACGGCGCCAGGCCCCACGTGTGCGCAAAGCACCTTCGCGCGACATTGCCCCCTTGATGACATCGGCTTGGGGACAAGGCTGGCCCTACTTCGACCTGTGCCCCTGGGACGAGGCTGGCGGAGGCCGCAGTGCCACAGGATGCGTGGCCACGAGCACCTCGTCAGTGATTCACTATTGGCGGCGCGACTGCCCCCGCTACACTCTGAACAAAACGGACGACTATACGACATGGACCAAAAAGATAGCCGTGAAGGGCTACCCAGCCGGTTTTCCCATGCGCTGGGAACTGATGAAGGACTCGTATAACGGAACGAACTACGGCAACGGCAGCGACTACTACACCAGTGCCGCGGAACTGGTGTCCATCGTCGGCACAGCCGTCCACATGGACTATCAGGCAGGTGCCAGCGGTGCGCAGAGCAGCGAACAGCCCAATGCACTGGCCGTGTTCAACCTGAACGGAGAAAACACCTGGTACAGCGGCATCAACAACATGGACACATGGGAAGGACTGATTGCCGAGAACCTGGAGGCAAGACGGCCCATCCTCTACAGCGGCTACGCCAGCGACGGGGCAGGCCATGCCTTCGTGCTCGACGGCTACCGCCTGAGCGACGGGAAATATTATTTCGACTTCGGTTGGAACGGCGGATGGAATGGCTACTTCGCCCTCAGTGACGCCAATGGCTTCAATGTCGATCAAAGCATGACCCACCGCATCTACCCGAAGCGTCAGAACCTCAGCGCGCAGATTTCGGCACCGAACTTCCAGGCCAACACCGACAACACCGTCACCGTGAACGTGCAGAACAACGGCACCTTCGACTACAGTGCAGCCATCAACATTTTCTGCTCCGAACAACCCTTCCAGCCCACTGCGTGGGAAAACTATCAGGCCGACTGGACCCCCATCCCCGCAGGTGGAGCCAACGTACCGCTCACCTTCACCGTCAATCCCGGCGCAGGCAGTGTGTGGTACCTCACCGTCGTCGATAACACCTTCCACATCCTCGACCGCATCAAAGTTCCTGGCGACTTTGAAGACGTCACGAGCAAAATAACAAACCCGTCGTTCGAAATCTACAACAGCAGCAATCGTCCGACGGGCTGGACCTATGCCGACGGACAATACAGCCGTCCTGCCGACAACGACACGTGGCGCGCTGTGGGCTGCAACGGCACGATGGTGCTCGACTCATGGCTCGCAGGCGACACGGGGAATGGCATCAGCCAGACACTGACCGGACTTGCGCCCGGCACCTATCGGCTCACAGCCAAAGTGGCTACCGACCCCGGCAACACTGTGACCGTCTTCGCAGGCGAACAAACCGCCACCACCGGCGCACACGACTGCGGAAAATACTACCTCACAGACGTCTGCATCGACGGCATCACCGTCGGCAGCGACGGAAAACTCTCCATCGGCGTCAAGGCCGGCAGTTGGTACAAAGCCGACGACTTCCGCCTCTACCGCTATCTGAACACCCCCGACTACACCTACAGCACCGTAAAGAACGCTGCAGCAGGCCAGGAATACTACGACCTCACCAACGCCTTTGCGCCCTGGCTCTCCACAGCCTCGCTCGGAGAGTACACCAACAACGGCTTTGCCATAGGCACTTGGGGCAACTACAGCGGCAGCGACGGCGCTGCAATGTCGGCTCCCTTCATCGAGCGCTGGACCGAATCCACCAAAATGCTTGACAACGGCGGTTTCCAGCAGACCATCCGCGAACTGCAGAACGGCACCTACTACATCGGCGGTTCGTTCATGGCTACAGCACAGGGCGGAGAAGGCCGTAACGTCGAAGGCGTCACGTTCTGGGCCGGCGACCAGGCCGTCAGCCTCGGAACCAACAACGGCGTTCCCGAAATCTACGCCCTGAAAGTCACCGTGACCGACGGCACCCTCACCTTCGGCATGAAGACCGACATGACGACAGCCAACTGGGTGGGCGTTGACAACCTGTTCCTCTACTGGGCAGGTTCGGAGGAATCTTACTACGCACTGGCTTCGGCCACAAATCCTATCCGTCTGCCGCTCCTGACGAACCCCCGCATGGAGGATGACCTGACGGGCTGGACGCTCAGCGGCAACCTTTGGAAACAGGGAGCCACCTACGCCAACTTCGATCCTGACTTTATGGAGTCGTGGACGGGGTCAGAAGGTGCTTTGGCCAACATGAATGTCACGCAGAGCATCTATCTCTACAAAGGCACCTACGCGCTGCGTGCAGCCGTCAATGCTGTACGTCAGAACAACACTGCGCTCAGTGTGAGTGGCGTGACGCTGCGCCTGGGCGACAAGACGGTCGCTTGCCACACGGGCAACGCCGCGCCTAAATACTTCACGACCGAGAAGTTCACTGCCACGGCTAAGGGCAACGTGACGGCCGGTCTCTTCATCGAAGGCACCGATGCCAACTGGGTCGGTTGGGACAATGCCGTGGTGCTCTGCTACGGAGCCGACGTCGAAATCATAACACCCTACGCCCGTGCTCTTGCATATTGCCAGAACGCACGCAACACCTACGAGGCCTCCACGCCGGGTGCAGCCACGGCGGCTTTGGCGCAGTACGAATGGACTGACGCCGAGTATGCCACGAAGACAGCCGACGAGATTCAGACAGCCATCACCGTCCTGACCAACGGTGCCAAGATTGCAGAGGCAGGCCAAGACGCCACGCAGTTTGTCGTGAATGCCAACCTCTCCGACGCATCACTCTCGGGCGAGGCCCCTGCCGGATGGACAATGGGTGTCAAGAACGTGGAAGGCGACGGCGACGTGTGGATTCGCGACCAGGACGGCGCACGCGTCTATAATATTTGGTATCCTACGCTCAACGACCTGGAAATCAACCAGAACGTCAGCGGTCTGCCCAACGGTACCTACCGCCTCAGTGTCGATCTCGGCACGATTTTCGAGGGCGACGCTGCCGACATGGTGGCCTTCATCATCGGTGAGCGTGTCGGCGCTTCGGAGCAGGTGAGCACCTTCAACAGCGGTGACTCCCGCGCCTTTGGCACCTACACCTGTGCCGCCACAACGACCAGCAATTCCGTCTTCTTTGGCATCCGAGCCCTGAAGAGTTATATCCAGATGAAGAACGTGCGCCTGCAGTTCATCAGCGGAACGGCTGCCGAGCAGGAGACCGACGCTTCCTACCTGCGTCAGGACTACTTCTGGGGCGGACGCGATGCCGGTTATGTTGACTACACGGCAGGCAACGACCTCACCCTCTACGGACAGGCTACGGGTGTGCGCTTCTATCCGCGCAACAAGAACCAGGTCATCTACGCCGCCACCGGCACACAGTTCAAGTCGGAGCAGAACAACGTCGTCGCCAACGGCCAGTGCCTCAACTTCGTCCTTACCGACGGTGTGGCGCTCGACTTCCCCAAGTCGTTCACCGCTCTAAATGCCCGCTACGAACGCTCGATGACGCAACAGTGGGGCACGCTCCTGCTGCCCTACTCCGTCGAGACCAATGCCGACGTGCAGTTCTACACCCTCGCTTCGGTCAGCGATGAATCGATGCGTTTCACCCCCGTCAGCCGCGTAGCCGCCAACACCCCGGCTGTCTATCGCCGTCTGGGCGAAGGCGAAGCCACCGTCGGTTTCCTTGCCACGTCGGCCGCTGTGGCTCCCACCGCCGACGCCACGGCTGCCTCCGACCTCGCCGGCTGGAGCCTCCTGGGCACCTATACCCAGCAGGCCGTCACCGATGCCAACGTCTATTACATCGCCCAGAACAAGTTCTGGAAAACCAGCGGCAGCGTCGATGTAGCCCCCTTCCGTGCCTACTTCACCGCTCCAGCCTCACTGGCTGCAAAGCGCCTTGCCATCGTCATCGACGACACGGCCACAGGCATCGGGGAAGTGAATAGTGAAAAGTTAAATGTGAAAAATTCTGGTGCCGTCTATGACCTGCAAGGCCGTCGCGTGGCAGACAATGCCCCATTAACCCCCGGCCTCTACATTATCAACGGACAAAAAGTGCTGATCAAATGAACCATAAGAAATCCTATCAAACACCCGGTCAGGAATCCCTGACCCTGCACGTCCGCCAGTACATCTGCGGCGACGACTCGCTGCACTTCGGCGGTGATAATGGTCCCGACGTGGCCGAGACCAAATCGCACGACGAAGACGAGCACACCGACTGGGGCGACCTCTGGTAGCGGTCGGTCCGCAGCCCCACCCTTTTTCTGCCACCGCAGCGCACACTTCCTGCCGCTGCGGTGGCTTTTGTTTGACGACGAAATATGGCTCCGCGTATCTCGAGTATCACATGGATTATTTTTTCGACTACGAATTTGACGAAAAAAGAATACATGAGATACTTGAGATACGTGGAGGCAGAAAGAATCGAGATACGTGTTTGCTGCATGAATTGTATGGTACGCTTCTTGTTCATCATGTTCTGGCTGGCAGGCACCCTGTCGGTCAGTGGTCAGATGCGCACGGTCGAGGCTCGGGTGATTGACGGCAAGACGGGGAATCCCCTCGGCTATGCCAATGTCTATGCCACCAGCGGACAGGGCACCATCACCAACGCCGACGGCGACTTCCGCTTCGTTGCCGCCGACACGGCACACGTGCGCATCTCGTTCGTCGGCTACGAAACGGTCAACCTGCCCGTGAGCCGTCTCCAACCGGTCGTGAAACTGCGGCCGGCCACCTACGACATTGCCGAAGTGACCATCCTGCCCTCGGGCGACCGGCTGGCAAGGCGCGTCGTCAAGAAGGCCGTGAAGGAATTCCGCCGTTCGCGCAAGGTGCAGGGCAACTATTTCTACCGCCAGGTCACGCAGACCGACAGCGTCTGCAACGAATACATCGAAGCCTTCTTCTGGGGCCGCACCTCCTTCTGCTTCCCGACGGCCTACCTGCTCGAAGGACGCTACGCCGGCCTGCCCAGCGACTCACTCACCCGCTACCAGTACGTCACCAACTACTTCACCCTCTCGCAACTTGCGGTTGTCACGCCCGACATCGGTGCCGGGATGCACGGCATCATCTCGCCGCTGCGCGAGAACTTCGAGCGGTACTACAAGGTGACGTACAACACCCTGCGCAGCACGTCGCCCACGACGCCCGACTGCTACGTCCTCTATTTCGAACCGCTCCCCATCGTCTCAAGCCCCATCCTGCAGGCCGTCGTCTATGTCGACATGAAGACGCTCGGACTGCTGCGCTGCGAGGGCAACTTGCTGGGACTCACCATGCAGGACATCGTCACGGGCGAGGAGCACGACTTCGTCGCCCACTTCACCATCAACTTCCGGCGTGTGGGCGACCGCTTCGACCCCAAGACCCACGACGCGCTCAACTCACGCCAGAGTTATTCAGAACTGACGACTGTGAGCGCCCATGCCACCACGACCTTCATCGGGCGGCCCGTCAGCCTGCACAGCGTGCTCTACAACCTCGGCGAGAACGAACTGGCTGGCCGCACACAGCCCGACTTCTCGCTGGAAATCGGGGAACAGACTGACCTCAAGACGGCCATCAGCCACACCGACTACAACCCCGACTTCTGGCAGAAGAACGAAATCGTCCGCCGCACCGAACTCGAAGAGTCCGTCCTCCACATGATGGAAGGCCACGGACTGTTCAGCAACTACAAGTGAACGGTCCGTTCCCAGCGCTTTTATGCTGCCCTCCTGCCACTTTTTGCGCCCGGACATTTGCCGTTTGACTTTTTTGTTGTACCTTTGCAGTCGCATACGCACTTTTTTTACTGAACAACTTGTAACACATGAGAGTCATGAAATTTGGCGGAACGTCCGTAGGTTCCGTGGAAAGCATTCTCAATGTCAAGGAAATCGTGGAAGCCTCGACGGACGCAGTCGTCGTGGTGGTCTCAGCCCTGGGCGGCCTGACGGACCAGTTGATCCGCACGGCACAAATGGCCCAGGAAGGCGATGCGGCCTATCTCGGTTTGTACCACGAGATGGTCAGTCGCCACCACCGGATGATTGACGCGGTGATTCCCGACATGGAGAAGCAAGTAGAGTTATTGCAAGTGGTAGATGCGCTGCTCGACGAGTTGAAGAGCATCTACCAGGGTGTTTATCTGATCCGCGACTTGTCGGAGAAGACGCTGTGCGCCATCGTCAGTTACGGCGAACGCATGTCTTCCCACATCGTTGCGACCCTCATCGACGGAGCGACGTGGCACAACGCCCTCGACTTCGTGAAGACGGAGAAGAAGCAGGGGAAGAACCTGCTCGTGACGGAGGCGACCAACCGGCTCGTGCGACGTGAGTTCAAGAAGCACGGCAAGGTCAGCGTCGTTCCCGGCTTCATTTCCACCGACATACACACAGGCGAGGTGACCAACCTCGGGCGTGGCGGCAGCGACTACACCGCCAGCATCATCGCCGCGGCCCTCGATGCCGAGGCGCTGGAGATATGGACCGACGTCGATGGTTTCATGACTGCCGACCCGCGCGTCATCACGGCTGCCTACACCATCGACCGCCTCTCATACGTCGAGGCGATGGAACTCTGCAACTTCGGCGCCAAAGTGGTCTATCCACCCACCATCTATCCCGTCTGCATCAAGAATATACCTATTTATATAAAGAACACCTTCCGCCCCGAAGCGAAAGGCACGGTGATTGAGCAGGAACCGTCCGACGCAGGACGTGCCATCAAGGGCATCTCCTCCATCAACGACACGAGCCTCATCACCGTGGCAGGTCTGTCGATGGTCGGCGTCATCGGCGTCAACCGCCGCATCTTCACCGCCCTCGCCGACGAAGGCATCTCGGTCTTCATGGTCAGTCAGGCTTCGTCCGAGAACTCAACCTCAATCGGTGTGCGCAACGAAGACGCCGACAAGGCCTGCGAAGTGCTCAACAGCGAGTTTGAAAAGGAAATCCAGATGGGCGCCATGTTCGAGATGAAGGTCGAGAAAAACCTTGCCACCGTCGCCGTCGTAGGCGAGAACATGAAGCACACCCCCGGCATTGCCGGCAAACTCTTCGGCACCCTCGGACGCAACGGCATCAGCGTGATTGCCTGTGCACAAGGTGCGAGCGAGACGAACATCTCCTTCGTCGTCGAAAGCCGTCTGCTGCGCAAGTCGCTCAACGTCATCCACGACTCCTTCTTCCTCTCGGAATACCAGGTGCTCAACCTCTTCATCTGCGGCGTCGGAACCGTAGGCAGCAGCCTCATCCAGCAGATTGCCAGCCAGCGCGAACGCCTGATGAAAGAGCGCGGACTCAGACTCAACGTCGTCGGCATCGCCAGCGGACACAACGCCATGTTCAGCCGCGACGGACTCGACCTCGAAAACTACCGCGAGAACCTGCGCAACGCTCCTGCCAGCAACCTGCAGCGCCTGCACGACGAAGTCATAGGCATGAACATCTTCAACAGCGTCTTTGTTGACTGCACCGCCAGCAGCGAAGTAGCCAGCCTCTACAACGACTTCTTCGAACACAGCATCTCGGTCGTCGCCGCCAACAAGGTCGCTGCGTCGTCCGACTACGACAACTATGCCCGCCTCAAGGCTACGGCACGTCGCCGCGGCGTCAAGTTCCTCTTCGAAACCAACGTCGGCGCCGGTCTGCCCATCATTAACACCATCAACGACCTCATCAACAGCGGCGACAAGATTCTGAAACTGGAGGCTGTGCTCAGCGGTACACTCAACTTCATCTTCAACACCCTCTCGGCCCAGGTGCCTTTCTCCCAGACCGTGCGCCGTGCCAAAGACGAAGGCTACAGCGAGCCTGACCCACGCGTCGATCTGAGCGGCACCGACGTCATTCGCAAACTGGTCATCCTCGGCCGCGAAGCCGGTTACCGCCTCAACCAGAGCGACGTCGAAAAACATTTGTTCATTCCCGACAAACTTTTCGAAGGGACACAAGAAGAGTTCTGGCAGCAGTTGCCTTCGCTCGACGCTGACTTTGAGAAGCGCCGCAGTGCACTCGAAGCCGAGGGAAAGCGCTGGCGCTTTGTGGCTTCGCTCGACGGCGGCCAAGCCCGCGTCGAACTCAAGGCGGTCGGCAAGAGCCATCCCTTCTACTCGCTTGAGGGGTCGAACAACATCATCCTCATCACCACAGAGCGTTACCACGACTACCCCATGCAAATCCAGGGTTACGGTGCAGGCGCCAGCGTCACCGCCGCCGGTGTCTTTGCCGACATCATGTCCATCGCTAACATCTAAATCATTAAACGGTTCATTCCATGAAACATATCATCATACTTGGCGACGGCATGGCCGACCATCCGGTGGAGCGGCTCGGCGGAAAGACACTGCTGCAGGTGGCAGACAAGCCTTGCATGGACTGGCTGGCACAGCATGGCCGTTGCGGAATGCTGTCCACCGTGCCCGAGGGTTTTCCTCCGGGCAGCGAAGTGGCGAACACCAGCATCCTCGGCTACGACCTCAATCAGGTGTACGAGGGCCGTGGACCACTGGAGGCGGCGTCGATCGGCTACGACTTGGCCGATGACGAAATGGCCATCCGCTGCAACATCATCACACTGGCTGACGGCCGCATCGTCACCCACAACGGCGGCAACCTGCAGACGGAGGACGCTGCTGTGCTCATCGACCTGCTGAACGAACGCCTCGGCAGCGAACGTGTGCGCTTTGTCCGCGGCATACAGTATCGCCATCTGCTGGTCATCAAGGGCGGGAACAAGCATATTGTCTGCAATCCGCCCCACGATCATCCCAACGAGCCGTGGCGTCCCCTGCTCGTGCAGAGCGAAGCGGGATGGGAAAACCGCTCCGACGGCCTGCACACGATGACGGGTCAGGAAACGGCCGACTTGCTCAACGACCTGATTCTGCGCTCCCAGCAGATTCTCTCCGAACATCCCTACAACCAGCAGCGCATCGCAGCCGGTCAGCGTCCGGCCAACAGCATCTGGCCCTGGAGCGGAGGCTATCGTCCGTCGATGCAGACCCTCGGCCAGCGCTTTCCGCAGGTGCGCCGGGGCACGGTCATTTCGGCGGTCGACCTGATCCAGGGCATCGGCAGTTATGCCGGGCTGAAGATTGTGAAAGTGCCTGGTGCGACAGGCTTGGCCGACACCAACTACGAGGGCAAGGCGCAGGCAGCCATTGATGCTTTGCAGACCGACGACTTCGTCTTTGTCCATGTGGAGGCGACCGACGAGGCCGGTCACGACGGCGACCTCGACCTCAAACTCCGCGCCATCAACTATCTCGACCAGCGCCTCATCCGTCCTGTTCTTGAGGCGGTGAAGGAGATGCAGGAGGCAGTCAGCGTGGCTGTGCTGCCCGACCATCCCACACCCGTCGAACTGCGCATCCATGTCAACGAGCCTGTGCCTTTCTGCATCTGGCACGAGGGCATCGAGGCCGACGCTGTGACGATGTACAGCGAGGCCGGCTGCGCGACGGGCTGCCTCGGACTTTTGAAGAAAGACGAATTTATCAAAACCTTCATGACAATATGAAATACTACAGCACAAACAACCAAGCACCGCTGGCTTCGCTCGAGAAGGCTGTGGTGAAGGGTCTGGCCGAGGACCGCGGGCTCTACATGCCGGAGCGCATTAAGCAGTTGCCGCAGGAGTTCTTCGACCACATCCAGGACATGACCTTCCAGCAGGTGGCCTGCACCGTGGCCGACGCCTTCTTCGGCGAGGATGTGCCGCAGGCCGACCTTCACCGCATCGTCTGCGACACCCTGCAGTTCGACTGCCCTATCGTCCCTGTCAAGAATAACATCTACGCCCTCGAACTTTTCCACGGCCCGACGCTCGCCTTCAAGGACGTCGGTGCCCGCTTCATGGCACGCCTCCTGCAGTATTTCATCAAGAAGGAGAGCGACGGACGCGAGGTCAATGTACTCGTGGCCACGAGCGGCGACACCGGCTCGGCCGTGGCCAACGGATTTCTCGGCGTCGATGGAATCCACGTCTTTGTGCTCTACCCGAAAGGCAAGGTCAGCCCCATCCAGGAGTGCCAGTTCACGACACTCGGCCAGAACATCACGGCCGTCGAGGTCGATGGCGTGTTCGACGACTGCCAGCGGCTGGTCAAGTCGGCCTTCATGGACGACGAACTGAACCGCCACATGCGCCTCACCTCGGCCAACAGCATCAACGTCGCCCGTTTCCTGCCCCAAGCGTTCTACTACTTCTGGGCTTATGCACAACTGAAGAAGCGCGGACTCACAGACATCGTCGTCTGCGTGCCTTCAGGCAACTTCGGCAACATCTGCGCCGGACTGTTCGCCAAGCGCATGGGCCTGCCCATCAGCCACTTCATTGCTGCCAACAACGCCAACAGCGTCTTCTACGAATACCTGCAGACGGGCCGCTACGAGGCACGTCCGTCGGTGCAGACCATCGCCAACGCAATGGACGTGGGCGACCCCTCCAACTTTGCCCGCATCTACGACCTCTACGGCAAGAGCCACGCCCGCATCGCTGCCGACATCAGCGGCTGCACCTACACCGACGCCCAGATTGCCGACACCATCCGCACGGCCTACAGCACCACCGGCTACCTGTGCGACCCCCACGGCGCCTGCGGCCTGCGAGCTCTGGAAGAGCAGTTGCAGGCAGACCATGTCGGTGTGTTCCTCGAAACCGCCCATCCTGCCAAGTTCAAGGACACGGTCGAGCCCATCATCGGCACCTCGGTGCAGATTCCGCCACGCCTCGCCGCCTTCATGCAGGGCGAGAAGCAGAGCGTGCCCATGACAGCAGCGTTCGCCGACTTCAAGTCGTGGCTGCTCAGCCTTCAGGCATAGTGGACAGAAAGTTTTAAGTGCTTGAAAATAAAGTTTCAAGCACTTAAAACTTTCAACGCATTGCACCCCAAGCGAGAAAACAGAACGAAAACCCTCCAACCGAAGCATACCATGAAGCCCAAGAAAATGCAGCGCAAGGACACGCGCAACGTCTGGCTGCTCAGCACCGCGCTGGTGATTGTCTCAACCCTGCTCATCGTCTATTTCATGCCACGCACCGATGCCTTCAACTACGAATACCGCATCGGCCAGCCCTGGCGCTACGGCACGCTCTATGCCGCGCAGAAGTTCAACATCCAGATGAGCGACTCGGCCGTCGAGGCCCAGCACGACAGCCTGCGCCACGAGTTCCAGCCCTACTTCAACATGAATACGACGGTGCTGACGGCCATGCGCGCCAAGTTGCTGGCCACCGAGGTGACCACCGACGGACACCGCGTGCAGGCACAGCGCGACCCGCTGCTGCGCCCCGTCGTCCACTATGCTGCCAGCCTGCTCGACACGGTTTACATGCGCGGCATCATGTCTCCGCAACTGCGCGACAGCCTCCTGGCCGAAGGCATTGAGAATGTGCGCATCGTGCGCGACAATGTGGCCGAAAGTATGCCGATCGTCCAGACCTTCACCCAGCAGCAGGCCTACCGCTACATCCTGCAGCACACGACGGACACCGTCATGGTTCGCCAACTCACTCGACTCAATCTCAACACCGTGCTCGAGGACAACCTCACCTACGACCTCCTCAAGAGCGAAGACGAGATGCAACTGCTGCTCTCCCAACTCTCCACCGGCATCGGCTTTGTCATGGCCAACGAGAAAATCGTGGATCGCGGCGACATCATCACCCACGACACCTACCTCAAACTGCGCTCCTACGAACGCGTGATGCGCCAGCAGAACGCCCGCAATGAGCGGCTGCCCTACATCATCCTCGGACAGGTCGTCATGGTGCTGCTCATCCTCGCCGTCCTCATGTCCTACCTCCACCTCTTCCGACGCGACTATCTTGAAGACCAGCGCTCCGCCATCCTGCTCTATGCCCTGCTCACCCTCTTCTGCATCGCCGGCAGCCAGATGGTCACGCGCCACCTCTTCCACATCTTTGCCCTGCCCGTCTGCATGTTGCCTGTCATCGTGCGCGTGTTCCTCGACTCGCGCACGGCCTATATGTTCCACACCGCCACCGTCATCCTCATCTCCCTCGTGCTCAACTACCCCTACGAGTTCGTCATCCTGCAGGTCGTCGCCGGCATCATCGCCATCCAGAACCTGCGCGAACTCAACCAGCGCAGCCAGATTATCCACACCGCCCTCGTCATCACCATCACCTACATCGTGTTCTATGCCGCCTACCAACTCACTCTCGGCGTGCAACTCACCGACATCGACCGCAGCCACCTCATCTATTTCCTCATCAACGGCCTGCTCATCCTCTTCACCTATCCCCTCCTTTGGATTATTGAACGCGGACTGGGCTTCGTCTCCGACGTGACGCTCGTCGAACTCACCAACATCAACAACCCGCTGCTGCGCCGCCTCACCGAGGAAGCCCCTGGCACCTTCCAGCACTCCATGCAGGTGGCCAACCTTGCGGCCGACGTCGCCCAGCGCCTCGGCGCCAAAGTCCAACTGGTCCGCACCGGCGCCCTCTACCACGACATCGGCAAGATGGAACGCCCTGTCTTTTTCACCGAAAACCAAAGCGGCGCCAACCCCCATAAGCATCTCACCCCCCAGAAGTCGGCCGAAGTCATCATCCGCCATGTCACCTACGGACTCCAACTCGCCGCCCAGTACAACCTGCCCGCCTCCGTGCGCCGCTTCATCACGACCCACCACGGCGCAGGCCTCGTCCGCTACTTCTACGTCACCGAGTGCAATGCCCATCCCGACCAACCGGTCGATCCCGCCCCCTTCACCTATCCCGGCCCCAACCCCGAGACCCTCGAAGAGGCCATCCTCATGATGTGCGACGGTGTCGAAGCCGCCTCGCGCTCCCTGCCCGAATACACCGAGCAGAGCATCGACGAACTCGTCGATCGCATCGTTGACCAACAGGTGACCGACGGCTACTTCACCGCCTGCGCCATCACTTTCCGCGACATCGCCATCGCCAAGACCGTGCTCAAGGAACGCCTCCGCAACATCTATCACACCCGCATCGTCTATCCCTCGCTCAGCAGCGAAGAAGAAAAGTCATGACACGCTTCCTCCCTCTCCTGGCCTTCCTTGCCTCCTTCGTCACCGTCAACGCCCAGCCCGTCGCCACGCTGCAGCCCGTCCGCGGCGTCGAGCGGCTTCCCGTGCTCAGTGTCCACCGTCTCATGCAGGACACAGAAGGCTACATCTGGTACGGCACTGTTGACGGCCTCTGCCGCGACGACGGCTACGATGTCCGCGTGTTTCGCAACGACCCCTTCGCAGCAACCTCATCCTTTGCATCTGCGAAGACAGCCTCCACCGCATCGTTTTCGGCACACCCTCCGGCGCTTTCTACCTGGACAAGGCCGACTATCAGGTGCGCCCCTTCTGTCCCGACACCCTGGCCGACAAGCAGGTGCAAGAGGTCTTCTGCGCAGCCGACGGCAGTCTGTTTCTTTCCACGTCACACTCCACCTATTTCGCTGCCCCAGGCCAGCAACCCGTGCAGACCGCCCGCGACGTTTCCGCAGGCTTCTTCCAAACCGCCGACGGCACAGTGCTCTCCGCCTTCTACAACCTCGGACTTTGCCGCTATCAGCCCTCCACCCGCAAGTGGACACCGCTCGACTCCGTCGCCGCCCGCCTTCCCGTCAGCAACATGGCGCAGGCCGCCGGCTACCTGTGGCTGGCGACGCGCGACCGCGGCATCGTCCGACTCGACATGAAGGCACAGCGCCTGGAGGATCGCTATGTGGTGCAGCCCGAAGTGCGCAATGCCATCGGTCAGCCTGTTCACCACTTCTTCTACCTGAAGCCTGAAGCGGACGGACACCGCCTCTGGGCCACATCGCTCGACGACCTGCACGCCTTCGACATCGACTCCGCAGGCACGCTGCAAGCGCTCGACCTCACGTCTGTCCTGCGAGGCTACACGCCCGGCATGAAGATGCTGAACGAACTGATTCGCACCCGCGACGGCAGCATCTGGGTGGCAGGCTACGACCGCCAGAGCCTTGTGGTCAATTTTGAAACCTTCAGCCGTGAGCGCTACAATGTGCCGCCCATCCAGCAACGTTTCAGTCGCTCGACCCTGCTGCTGTCCCTTTGTCGGGATGCCGGCACACGCTACTGGATTTCGCAGGAGCGTGTAGGTCTCGGACTCTACGACACTCAAACGCAGCGGCTGACGACCTATGCCGACTGCCCTTCGACCGCAGCGTCACACCTCGACTTCGTCCACGAACTCATTCCTTCGGCCCAGCCGCACCACATCTGGACGGTGACGGCCACCGACTTTGTCTATGGCGTAGCCGCCGACGGTGAGCAGATGCGCCTCACGCACAGCATCCAACTGCCTGACGGTCAGCACGCCAAGACGGTGTTCGAGGCGGCCGACGGCGCCCTGTGGATTGGGACCTACGACGCGCTGTTCCGCTATACACCTGCCAACCGTCGCCTCTCTGCCGTCGAGCAAGACGGACAGGCGCTGGGGCACACCACCAGTTTGACTCAAACGCAGGACGGCACCGTCTATGCCGCCATCACAGGCCGGGGCATCGCCGTCCTGCACAGCGACGGACGCCTTCAGCGCATCGTTCCGCTGCCCACCGACCTGCTCTGCCTGACCTCCACTTCCGACGGCACCCTCTGGCTGGGCACGGGCGACGGGCGTCTGCTGAGCATCCCTTCGGCGGCGCTTCGCGACGGAAAGGCGGCTGAACGACTTGCGTCGGTCCTGCACGACTGTTCGGAGTCGGCGGGCATGAACGGCGACATGGTCGAGAAGATAGTTGCCGACGCCTTCAACCACCTTTGGATACTGACCAACAGCCGACTGACCGAATATGACCCCAAGACTGAGGTCTATCGGGTTACGAACACCCACACGACCCTTTCGCTGCCGCGCTTCATGCCCCGGGCCATCACGCTCGATGCCGCGAGCGGCGACGTGCTGGTCGGCGGCTTCGACGGAATGCTCGTCTGCCATCCCTCGCTCCAACTGGAGGGCATGGCGCACAGGGTCACTGTGTGCGTCACCGACCTCAGCGTGGCCGGCAACAGTGTGCCCCTGTCTGCCCCCCTGCCTGCCGACGCCCGCGACATCGCCATCCATTTCTCTTCGCTCGACCACCTTCACGCTGCCACCCAGCGCTACGCCTATCGCCTGGACGACGGCCCGTGGACCACGCTGCGCATCGGCATCAACACGCTCCACCTGCCCCACGTGTCGCGGGGCGAACACGAGTTGCAGTTGCGTGCCACCGATGCCAACGGGCTCTGGAGCGACGACGTGACCACCTTCCGCTTCAGCCGTCAGCCCCGATGGTACGAAACCACAGTAGCCTACATTCTGTACATCATTGGAGGTCTGCTGCTGCTCGTGCTCATCGTCCGCTACTTCATGCGCCGCTCGCGCCGGGCCGAGGAACAGATTTGGCACGACAGCGCCGAACTGGTGGCCATGCACGACTATGTCTCTGCGCCGGCTTCGCAGCCCAGTGTGCCGGCTCATGCAGCCATCGACCAGATGCTGCTCGACCGTGCCCGCGACATCGTGCTTCAGCACCTCGGCGAGGCCGACTTCGGAGTGAACGACCTGGCCGACAACATGAACATGTCGCGTTCGACGCTGGTGCGCAAACTCAAGGCGATTACGGGCCAGACACCTCTTCAGTTTGTCCGCGACATCAAGATGGGCGAGGCGCAGAAGATGCTGACGCAGCACACGGCCAGCGTGTCCGACGTGGCCCGCCGCCTCGGCTACAGCGACCGTGAACACTTCGCCCGTGTGTTCCGCGAAGTG
>ONXQ01000068.1 GCA_900321835.1 uncultured Prevotellaceae bacterium | reverse complement strand
AAATTTGCTTTTCCGCTCACTTAGTCGTAACTTTAACTTTGTTGAAGTTACTCTTGTTCGGGAAATAAAAAATGAAAAACTTGGTGTTTCATTTTGTTTTCCGCTCACTTAGTCGTAACTTTGCAGGTTGATAAGTGAGAGAGAGAATGACTGAAGAACCGAACATACAACAATATTTACCGAACATCAATTCGCCGGCCGACCTGCGCAAGATTCCTGTCGGGGAATTGCTACGGGTGTGCGACGAACTGCGGCATGACATCATCCACGAACTGTCGGTCAACCCCGGACACCTCGCTTCGAGCCTGGGTGTGGTGGAACTGACCGTGGCTTTGCACTATGTGTTCGACACGCCTTACGACCGCATTGTGTGGGACGTGGGGCATCAGGCCTACGGACACAAGATTCTGACGGGACGACGCGACCGCTTTTGCACAAACCGCCGGCTGGGCGGCCTGCGTCCGTTCCCTTTCCCGACGGAGAGCGAGTACGACACGTTCTGCTGCGGACACGCCTCCAACTCCATCTCGGCGGCGCTGGGCATGGCTGTGGCTGCACGGCTGAAGGGCGAGAACAGGCAGGTCGTGGCCGTGATTGGCGACGGTGCCATGAGCGGCGGGCTGTCGTTTGAGGGCATCAACAATGCGGCTTCGACACCCAACGACTTGCTCGTCATCCTCAACGATAACAACATGTCGATCGACGACAGCGTAGGCGGTATGCGCCAGTACCTGCTGCGGCTGACGACCAACACTACCTATAATAATTTAAGGTATCGCGCCTCGCGCAAACTCTTTGACTGGGGCAGAGGGCATGGACATCCGCTACTTCGGCCCGACCGACGGACACGACGTGGTGGAACTGGTGCGTGTGCTGCGGGCCATCAAGGAAATGAAAGGCCCCAAACTGCTGCACATCCACACCGTGAAAGGCAAAGGCTATGCACCGGCCGAGGAGAACGCCACCGTGTGGCACGCACCGGGCAAGTTCGACGAAGACACGGGTCAGCGCATCGACGACAAGCCTGCCACCCAATGTCCGCCACGATTCCAGGATGTTTTCGGCGAAACCCTGCTCGAACTGGCACAGCAGAACCCGCGGATTGTGGGTGTGACACCGGCCATGCCGACAGGCTGTTCGATGAACATCATGATGCACGAGATGCCAGAACGGACGTTCGACGTCGGCATCGCCGAAGGCCACGCCGTGACCTTCTCGGGCGGCATGGCGAAGGACGGACTGCTGCCCTTCTGCAACATCTACTCGTCGTTCATGCAGCGCGCCTATGACAACATCATCCACGACGCAGCCATCATGCGCCTGAACATGGTGCTGTGTCTCGACCGCGCAGGCCTGGTCGGCGAAGACGGACCTACACACCACGGTGCCTTCGACCTCGCCTTCCTGCGTCCCATTCCGAACCTCACCATCGCCTCGCCCTACGACGAGACCGAACTGCGCCGCCTCATGTTCACAGCCCAGCAGAAGGACATGGGTACGTTTGTCATACGCTATCCTCGCGGCCGAGGCAGCGTGGTCGATTGGCGGTGTCCGCTCGAAGCCGTGCCCGTGGGAAAGGGCCGCAAACTGCGCGACGGCGACCACGTGGCCGTGCTCTCCCTCGGACCCATCGGCACTGAGGTGGAGAAAGCCATCAACGGCCTCGACGACGCCATGCAGCAACACGTTGCCCACTACGACATGCGCTTTCTCAAGCCCATCGACACCACCCTGCTGGCCGAAGTTGCACAGCGTTTCACCCACGTCATCACCGTCGAGGACGGCGTCGTCAGCGGCGGACTGGGCAGCGCCGTACTGGAGTTTTTGGCCGACAACGCACACACTTGCCACGTCCGGCGCATCGGCATTCCCGACACCTTCGTCGAACACGGCACCGTGGCCCAACTCCGCGAAATCTGCCACATGGATGCCACCAGCATCCAGCGCACCATACTCGATTGCCTATGAAGATTATCATTGCCGGCGCAGGCGCTGTAGGCACGCATCTGGCCCGCCTGCTTTCAAAAGAAAATATGGACGTGGTGCTCATCGACCCTGATGAGGACAAACTGAGCAAGGTGAACAACGACCTTGACATCATGGCCATACCCATCGAACCGACATCGCTGTCGGGGTTGGAGCACGCCGGTGTCGAGGATGCCGACCTCTTCATCGCCGTCACGCCTCATGAAAGCAAGAACCTTCTCTGTGCTGCGCTGGCCAAGAAACTGGGAGCCAAGCGCACCGTGGCCCGCATTGACAACTACGAATACATGAAGCCGGAGAACCGGCAATACTTCACCGAACTGGGCATCGAGTCGCTCATCTATCCCGAACTGCTTGCTGCGAAAGAAATTGCCGACAGTGCACAGTTCTCCTGGGTACGGCAGATGTGGGTTTTCGGCGAGCAGAAGGATCTGGTGCTGCTCAGTGTCAAGATGCACGACAACCACCCTGTGGCCGACAAGGAAATCGGCAACCCCGACAATCTGCTTGTGGGGCACACGCTGAAGGAAATCGGTCAGAAACACGGCCACGCCTTCCACGTCGTCGCCATCAAGCGCCGGAGCGAGACCGTCATGCCCTACGGCGACGAAATGATCCTGCCGCGCGACCTGGTTTTCTTCATGGCCAACCGCGAGGACATCGCCACCATACGCCATCTGAGCGGCAAGGACGACTATCCGCAGGTGCGTCGCGCCCTGATTATCGGCGGCGGCAAACTGTCGGTGCGTGCCGACTGGGAATTGCCCGACTCGATGTCGCTGAAGATTGTCGAGCCGAGTCTGGAGCGCTGTGAGCAACTGGGCAAGATGACGAAAGAGCGCACGCTCATCATCAACGGCGAAAGTCACGACATGGACCTGCTCAACGACGAGGGTTTCGGGCAACTGGAGGCCTTCATTGCCCTCACGCCTAACGACGAGGAGAACATCCTCGCCTGTGTGGCTGCACGCCGAAAGGGTGTACGCAAGACGATAGCGCAGGTCGAGAACCTCGACTTTCTGGACATGGCCGAGGACCTCGACGTGGGAACGGTCATCAACAAGAAGCAGATTGCGGCGAGCCACATCTACCGAATGTTGCTGAAGTCCGACGTGGACACGATGAAGATGCTGACGGTGGCCGATGCCGACGTGGCCGAATTTGTGGTGAAACGCGGTTCACGCGTCACCAAGAGCACGGTCATGAAACTCGGGCTGCCTCGCGGCGTGAACCTCGGCGGCATGATTCGCGACGGGCGGGCCATGCTGGTGGGCGGCGAGACACAGTTGCAGGAAGGCGACCGCGTGGTTGTGTTCTGCATGGCTGGTATGCTGAAGCGGCTGGATCGATATTTCAAGTAAACATGAACTGGAAACTCATCATCAAGGTCATCGGTATCCTGCTTTCGATTGAGGCGGGCCTGATGGCCGTGTGTATGCTGGTGGGCTTCTGCTACGGCGAATGTTTCTACCCCTTTGTCTGGCCCACTTTGGGCACGTGTGCTGTGTGTCTGCTGTGCCGGTTGCTGGGCCGGAATGCCCCTTCGTCGATGAGTCGAAAGGACGGTTATCTGGTGGTCACGCTGTCGTGGATTGCCTTTTCGCTGGCAGGCATGTTTCCTTTCCTTTTAAGCGGTTCGCTGCCCGACGTGGCGAGCGCTTTCTTTGAGACGATGTCGGGGTTCACATCGACGGGCGCCACGGTGATTGACAACTGCGACGCCCAGCCGCACAGCATCCTGATGTGGCGCAGCCTGTCGCAGTGGATAGGCGGTATCGGCATCATCTTCTTCACCATCGCCATCCTGCCGGCCTTCGGCGTGGGCGAAGTCAAACTCTTTGCGGCCGAGGCCACGGGACCGATGCACAACAAGGTGCATCCGCGCATCTCGGTGACGGCCAAGTGGATAGGCAGCGTCTATCTTCTGCTCACGGCGCTCTGTATCGTGTCGCTGCTTGTGTGCGGCATGGACGTGTTCGACGCTGTGAACTACTCGTTTGTCACGACTGCCACGGGCGGGTTCGGCACCCACAGCGCCATGCTACACGAGGTTTTCCATTCGCCGGCCATCGAGTATGTGCTGTCGTTCTTCATGTTCATCTCGGGCGTCAACTACACCCTCATCTACTATACGATCCTGCGTGGCCACATCCGCCGTTTTTTCCACGACGCCGAACTGCGCTGCTTCATCATCATCTTCTGCAGCATCACGCTTGTCTGTACCCTCGCGCTTCTGTCCGAGCGGACGGACTTCGCCGGGTTGACCATCCAGGACCTGCCCGAGTTTTTCAGCACACTGGAACTGTCGTTCCGCGAAAGCCTGTTCACGGTGCTTTCGCTGCAGACGACGACGGGACTGGCTTCGTGCGACTACACCACCTGGCCCATCATGCTCATGCCGCCGCTGCTCTTCGTCATGTTTGCCGGCGCCTGTTCGGGTTCGACGAGCGGTGGTTTCAAGTGTGTCAGATGGAGCATCATTTTCCGCTTCGTCCGTAACGAACTGCGGCGCATCCTCCATCCGCGTGCGGTGTTGCCGGTGAGGATGAACGGCCAGGTCATTCAGCCGCAGGTCATCCACACCCTTTTCGCCTTCGTGGCGCTGTTCACCGGCTCGCTCTTCATCGGAGCCTTCGTGCTGGCCTTCTTCGGCGTGTCGCCCGATGCTCCGCGCGAGATTTTCGACTACGAGGATGCGCTCGGGCTGGCCATGTCGTCGCTCTCGAACGTCGGTCCGGCGATGGGTTACTACGGCCCTGCCCATTCATGGGCCATCCTCACGCCGCTGGCCAAGTGGGTGTGCTCGGCGCTGATGCTCGTGGGCCGTCTTGAAATTTTCCCCGTCCTCGTGCTTTTCACCCGCTCGTTTTGGAAACGATAGGGGGCGCGGCGTAGAGGGAACGGAAATCGTCCGCAGTCCATCCGAATTTCGTCCGCAGATGAAAAAAATTTCGTCTGCGGACGATTTTTATTTCGTCTGCGGACGAAATTTATTTTCACTGCGCTGGTACGGTTGTACCACTGCGGTGGAACTTTTCTGGTAAGGCGGAAGCAATGGAAAAGGCGTTGCCAACCGTCTGGTCGGCAACGCCTTACGTTTTTTCGCCCTGTAAAATGGGCGTGGCAGCAGGTCAGCGCACCACCTTGCGGGTGGTCACACTGCCGTCGGCACGGTGCTGCTTTTCGATGAACACTCCGTGGGAGGGCGACGTGCGACGCAGTCCGTCGAGGGTGTAATACTCGGTGGCGACGACGGGCGACGACGTTGCGGCAGGACTGGCAGCGATGCCGGTCGGCAGGCCGTTCATGACGGCGACGACATCCTCGGGCGAGAGGGCGTAGTTGTAGATGCGCAAATCGTCGAAATAGCCTTCAGTCGAAGAGGTGCCCATCTGGTTGCGTCCCAGGAAGCAGAGACCGGGACGGATGTCGGCCGGGGTGAGTGTGAAGTCGTCGGACGAACCCTTCAGTTCGCCGTTGACATAAACTCTGACGGATGACTTGCCCGACTCGTTGGCGGCAATCGTGACGGCCACATGTCGCCAACTGCTCTTGGCCATGCCTGAGGTGCAGATTACCTTCTGCTCTTCGTCACCCTTCTTGATGACAAATTCGATACGTCCGCTTCCGTTTCGCGGGGTCAGGTAGTAGCACTGGTCGGGGCCGCAGCCAAAGTCGAGCATGTGTTCGTTGGCGTTGCCGCTGTACCAGCGCACCCACATGGAGAGGGTCATCTCGCGCTGATTGCCCACTTCGTGGGGCAGCAGCACGTAGCGGCCTTTCGTGAGCGCCATCGAGCCTGCGCCCTCCTTGCAGTTGGTAGCCGTCGTCAGATAGGTCAACGTGCCGTCGGGCACAGCGTCGAAGAGGTTCTCGGTGTTGTCGAGCGTCGAACTGTCGAACGAGTAGTGGGCCACGAGCGACGGCTGGCCGTTGAGGGTCTGCGCAGGCACGAGTTCCGAATCTTTCGAGCGGTTGCCAGCCTTGTCCACAGCCAGAATCTTGTAGAGATAAGCCTTGCCTGCCTCACACGAGTTGTCAACAAACTGGGTGGCAGTGATTTGATGGCCTATCGTCTTCCAGTTGTCGCCAGTTTCAGACGCAGGCGTCGCCTCGCCGCGCAGGATGGTGTAGGTGGCCAGGTCGGCCTCGGTGTTGGGTTCCCAACTGAGCAGGACAGAGGCCGACTGCGGCACAGCCTTCACACCTGCCGGAGCCGCCGGAGCCGTCGTTTCACACTTGGCACCCTCGGGCACGAGTCGCCAGCGCAGGTAGCGGTTGTTGGCACGGAAGGTCTGCTGGGTCACACGGTCCGACGTGCTGGACGTGCCGAGGAAGAGTCCCGAGTATCGCGACTGGATGAAATAGTCGCCGCCGCCGGCATAGATGAAGTGCCACTGCTCGATGATACCTTTGCCGCCGGGATAGGCAATGATGTCGCCATTGTTGTTGAGGTTGCCGTTCTTGACATCCAGCAGGCGATCGCCCTGTTTGTTCGTCAGGTAGAAATAACTGAAGTCGCCGCCGACTGTCGGAGGCACAGCCTCGACAGCCCACAGTTCGTCCTGGCGCGGCGAAGAGGCCTGGACGGTCACCATCACATTGGCGCCAGCCGCAGCGTTGCTCTGGGTGGACATCGCTTTTCGGGTGCGCGTGTTCATGATGTAGTACACACCGTCCTGAATCGGACCGTCGGCCACGTCGGCGCCCTCGGTGATGTGGATGATGCATTCGGCATTGGACCGTTCACCCACGTCGCCGTAGGAATCTGCGGGACCTCCGGGAATATTTCTGCTATAGGTACGCACCGGGCCATAGCCGTCGTAGAAGACGTCGCGGTCCAGGCAGACAATCTCGAAGTTGGTCGGATTGCCCTGACGTTCGCTCGAGCCGAGGAACGCGTCGACACTGCCGTCGGGCAGCCGATAGACACAGCCTGCCGTCCAATTCGGACGATTCTCGCCATAGCCCAGACGCACACCGCCGCTCGTGGCCTGACAGTAGCGGCCGCGGCACACTCCGTCGAAGCCCCACCAGATGCCGTTCTGCAGTCCGTATTCAGCGCCGACGAAGGCCTCCATCGTGTTGTGCAGTTCGTCGGCCGTCGCAATGTTGCCGTCGGCACGTACGGCGGTGAAGAAGTTTGCGTAGTTGTCGAACGAGCCGGCCAACTGGTGCGTGTTTCCCTCGTTGACGTATGGTTTCATATAGTTGTACCACTCAGCCGCACCGTCGGTGTTCAGCGTGTTGCCCGCCGAGATGCGGATGTCGTCGAAGAAGGGGTCGGCACGCAACAACTTCACCACGGCCAGGAAGTGCGCCTTCGTGCCCTGCCCGTTGTAGGTGTAGTCAGGCTCGTTCATCGGCGCAATGGCCTCGATGGTCATGCCCAGATTCTGTGCCGCGATGGTCGTGGCCTTGATGACATTGTACCAGTTTTTCGGCTTGCCGTAATAGTATTTGGCCAGTTTGTCAGGATCGTAAGGGTCGGCATTGAGCAGCACCTTCGTCGCGCCGATGGCCTTGAAGTTGTTCACACGCTGCTGCAGTGCTCTCTGCTGGGCAGAAGACAGCACAAGGTCGTCGCCCACCGAGTCGGTCGGTTGGAACGACAAACGGCCATACGTCAGGTTTTCCTTGCCTATGTGGATGGCACCGCGACGCACATTGTTGCCGTCGTTCCAGGCTGTGTCCATGCCCCAGCGCAAGCGGATTTCCTTGCCTTCGCCAGCAAACTGATAGGCCACCTGTGTCGAACCGGTTACCGGAGCCAGCATCCACATCGAGGCATGGGGCGTGCGCACCAGTTCCTGTGCCTCCACGCGGGAAGCAGAGATGAAAAACAGGCAAATTGCCGTCAAAAAGAAGTAAGAATGTTTCATTTTCATGATGTTGAATGAGTTAGACATTGCATAATGATGTCGCAAAGTTAGAAATAAAAGCGCCTTTCACCAAATACTTTAACACTTTTCATGGAAAAACACAACATTTTTGCTACTTTACGTTTGCAACTCCTATAATTTTTCATAACTTTGTGCATAAATTCACAACAAGGCAATGGAAAATATCACGAAAATCGTGCTCACGGGCGGTCCGTGCGCCGGAAAGACGACAGCGCTTGTGCGCATCATCGAACATTTCTCAAGCCTCGGCTTCAAAGTCTTCACCATCCCCGAAGTGCCGACACTCTTCACACAGGCCGGAATGAACTACCTGACGAAGAACCAGGGTTTCTTCTACGAAGGAGAAAAAGCCACGCTCGAAATCCAACTTGCACTGGAGGACAAGTTCCACCGCATGGCACAGGAATGCACACAGCCCTGCCTCATCGTCTGCGACCGTGGTGCAATGGATATCTCTGCCTACATGGCTCCTGAGACATGGGACGACATCACCCGCTCCGTCGGGACTTCCACGCCCGAACTCCGCGAACGCTACGATGCCGTGCTGCACCTCGTTTCCGCTGCCGACGGTGCTGAACAATACTACACCACCGCCAACAATGCACAGCGCTACGAACAGATGAACGAAGAGGGCCTACGCATTGCCCGCAGCCTCGACAAGAAGGTGATTCACGCATGGACAGGACATCCCCACCTGCGCGTCATCAACAACCACGATGACTTCGATGCCAAGATGAACCGCGTCCTCAAGGAGATTTCCAACGTGCTCGGACTGCCACAGCCCATTGTCGAAGAGCGCAAATACATCGTCGAACTCACTGGCAGCCTGCCCGAGGACGGCATCCAAAGCGAAATCACACAGACCTACCTGCAGGCCGAACCGGGCACTGAAGTGCGCCTCCGCAAGCGCGGATGGGACCAGAAGCAGGTCTATGTTCACACTACAAAGAAGAAGATTTCGGAGAGCGAAGAACTTGTCACCGAACGACAGATCAACAACAGTCTCTACGAGATGATGCTCGGACTGGCCGACCCCACGCGCCACACCATCAACAAACTGCGCAACAGTTTCATCTGGAAAGGCCAATACTTCGAAGTTGACACCTACCAAGACCAACTCGAGGGCCTCGTCATCCTTGAGACGAAAGGCATCGTCGAGGGCGAGCCCGTGAAGTTCCCGCCATTCCTCAACGTCATCAAGGACGTCACCGGCAACGAGGAATACTACAACTATAATCTGGCAAAGAAATAAAATTAAAAGCCTCCCCCCTGCCCCCTCCGAAGGAGGGGGAGAAGGGTTGTTCAAAAAAAACACCGCCCTGCAATAGTCAACCGCTTGAAGCGAAAGAATATTGCAGGGCGATGCTATATGTGCTCAGTTCTCCCCCTCCTTCGGAGGGGGCTGGGGGGAGGCTTTTACACTCCACTAAAACTGCTGAAGCCGCCGTCAACAGGGATGACGGTGCCGGTGACGAACGAGGCAGCATCGCTGCACAGGTAGCAGACCAAGCCGTTCAGTTCCGAAATGTCGCCGAAGCGGCCCATCGGCGTCTTGGCCAGCACCTTGTGGCTGCGCTCGGTCAGGCTGCCGTCGTCGTTGAGCAGGGCGCGGCGGTTCTGCTCGCCGATGAAGAAACCCGGAGCGATGGCGTTCACACGGATGTTGGGACTGTACTTGCGGGCCATGTCCTGTGCGAGCCACTTTGTCAGGGCCACCACACCTTCCTTTGCGATGGCGTAGCCCATCACGCGGCTGAGGGCGTCGTAGGCTGCCATCGACGAGATGTTAATAATAGAGCCGCTCTTCTGCTCTGCCATCAGTCGGCCGAAGACGAGGCAGGGATAGATGGTGCCGTAGAGGTTGAGGTCGATGACGGCGCGCAGGTCCTCGTCCTTCATGTCGAACACGTGCTGGTCGTCCATGATGGTGGCGCCCGGCACATTGCCGCCGGCACAGTTGACGAGGATGTCAACACGTCCGAGCGCCAGGAGGATGCGCTCCTTCACGTCGTCGAGGTCGCGGCGGTCGAGCACGTCGCACACATAGCCGAGCACTTCTGCGCCGTGCGCCTCGGCCACGGGATTGAGCCGTTCGAGCGCAGCCTGCACCTTGTCGTCGTGGCGGCCAATGATGACAACGTTGGCACCTGCCTTGAGCAGCCCTTCAGCCACATTGCTGCCGAGCACGCCACTGCCGCCGGTCACGACGGCCACTGGAGCCTCA
>ONXQ01000111.1 GCA_900321835.1 uncultured Prevotellaceae bacterium | reverse complement strand
TAGAGTTTGGCTCCGAAGCAGACGCATACCTCGGGCACACGGGCGCGGCCTTTGTCGTCGCAGGCAGCGGCCAGTTCGATGGCCGTGATGAGATTCTCCTTGCCATCGGTGCGCAGCATTCCGATGGGCAGTTGGCTGCCCGTCAGGATGACCGGCTTGCCGAGATTCTCGAGCATGAACGACAAGGCGCTGGCGGTGTAGGCCATCGTGTCGGTGCCGTGCAGGATGACGAACCCGTCGAAACGGTCGTAACTCTCGGCGATGATGCGCACAAGCCGTGCCCACAGTTCGGGCTGCATGTCGCTGGAGTCGATGGGAGGGTCGAACTGGTAACTGTGAATTTCGTAGTCAAACTGTTTCAACTCCTGCACGTGGTTGCGCACATGCTCGAAGTTGAAGGTCTCCAGTGCGCCTGTCTCGGGATTGCGAATCATGCCGATGGTGCCTCCGGTGTAGATTAGCAGCACGCGGCGTTTCTGAGGGTACTCTGTCTGGGTCATAGTTGTACGGCAGATTGTCCTTTTGTTAACAATCTGCCGCAAAGATACTGATAATTTTGTGTTTAGCCTTACAAAATGTCAAGAAAAATGCGTCATGGAGCCGTGTTTTTCAGAAAATCACACTCAACGATGCGGAGTTCATGGCGTACACGGTCGTCGTCGGGCGTCTTGAGCAAGTCGAGTTCGTTGGCCACAGGCTGGGCGAGTTCCTTCACCTGATCGAACGCGTCGCTGTCGGTGGCTGTGCCGCGCAGGCGCAGGGTGATGGCCGTGAGGGGCTTGTGTGTCGCCAGCGGCAGGGTGACGTAGCCGAGCGAGAGGGGCGTCGAACCAGACCATAGGAGGCTGCCGTCGTCGGCGACCACTTCGATCGGATAACTGCGGCGGCGCCAACCCGTAAGTTTCAGGCTGATTTCGTCCACGCGGTCGGGTTGGGCAAAGTGGAAGGTCATCCATGCCGTCGCCGCCCGTCCGTCGTTGCGCCATTCGGTTGTCTCATCGTCGTCGCAGGCATGGCGGGCCTGTTCGGCGTTGCAGGCGGCGGTGACGTCGGCCACCTCGACTGCCTGCTTCACCTGTCGGGGCTGCACTGTCGTGGCACCTGAAGTGTTGTTGAAGAATCTTGGGTACAGTATCGAATTAGCATTGCTGTGTTGTGGCGGGTCGCTCGACATGAGCAGCACGCCCGGGGAGAGTCCGGGTGCCGAGGCGATGATGCGCACCATGCCCGGCGTGGTGGTTGAGCGCAGCAGCGCACGGTTGACGCCACATTCGGCAGGCAGGTCGGCCGACAGGATACAGTTGTCCTCTCCGGCTCCGATGCCGCCGCGCCACTCGGCCGGGCCTTCTATGCTGAAGTGAATCATGCCCTGATAGGTTGGGCAGCGACGGCCTTCGCTATCGAGGACTTCGACCTGCAACACCGCCATGTCGTTGCCGTCGGCGGTCATTTCGATGGTCAGCGGACGCATCTGAATGCTGGGGTCAACGGCGCGGGGATTGGAGACGAATCGCGGCCACGAGTGGCCCGTCATGGCTGAAAGCCGGATTTCGGCAGGCGGGCCGGCGGTCTGCAGCGTGTGTTCACACACTTTCTTGCCGGCGTTGTAGCCCACAGCAGTGAGCGTGCCGGGCTGGTAGTGGATGCTGTCGAGGGTAAAGAGAAACTGGTAGTCGCGGCGTGGAGCGGGCAGGGCGGTGCCGTTGAGCGTGACGGCCACGCTGTCGGTGTTGCTGACGATGTAGAGCGGCTTCACCGTGCCGTCGGGGTAGGTCCAGTGGCCCATGACGTGGATGTCGGGCTTTTCGGGTTCTACCCATCCGTTCCACATGACTCGGTGGGCAAAGAACGAGTCTTTGGGCAGGCGCATGGCATCGACCACACCGCTCGTTCGGTAGTTCGACTCGCCGCGGCAGTGGGTGTTGGTGTCTGAGAAAATGATTTTCACACCGCCGCTGCTGACGCGACGTCCTGTGCCGGGGCGCACTTGCCAGTAGTCGTACCAGCGGCGCACGTGCTCGACGGCCAGTTGGTCCTGATTGAGGTTGTAGGCAGGGGCTGGTTCGCCGCGATAGAGCGGACCGTCGCCGTTTTTGTGGAAGTAGGGAGGCGACCAGTCGTCCCAGTAGCGGCGCAGGCCTTCGTCGCGGCAGTATTCCATGGCCCACACGGGTTTCGTGGCGCTCTTGTTGATGTAGAGCATTTCGCCGCCGTATTCGGCACAGGTGGCCTGTTGCAGCATTTCGCGGCTGCCGATGGCCCGTCCGCCGTGGGGGTCGAAACGGTCGCGCAGGGCCTTCATCTGCTGCATGTGCGGTTCGCTGATGCCCTTGTTGCCACATTCGTAGAAGAGGATGCTGGGGTTGTTGCGGTTATAGACGATGGCATCGGTCATCACGCCGATGCGCTGTTCCCACTGGCGTCCCGAAGCGTCTTTCTCGGCGTCGCCGGCCGGCATCGCCTGGGGCAGGCCGACGCGGTCGCACGACTCGACATCCTGACGCCACGGCATCGTGTGCATCCAACGGACCAGGTTTCCGCCGCTCTCGACCATGAGGTGGTTGCTGTAGTCGCTCAGCCAGGCAGGCACATCGGTGCCCACGCCGGGCCACTCGTTCGACGTGCGCTGCGCATAGCCGTGAACCATCATCACGCGGTCGTTCAGTCGCAGCAGTCCGTCGGGGCCGAACTGCGTCTTTCGGAAGCCCGTCACGGTGGTCACACTGTCGATGACGGTGCCGTCGGCCACGAGCGTCGTCGTGACGTTGTAGAGGTGGGGTTGGCGCCATGCCCAGAATTGCAGGGGCAGGCGCTGGCGGGCGGTGAGCACTTGGGTGGAGCGGGCGGCGATAACTACGCTGCTGGCCGTGAAGGTGGTGACGCTTTTGCTGTCCACTTTGCCGACCGCCACGCAGAGTTCCACCTGCTGCGCCTTCCGGCTGTCGTTCTTCACCTCCGTCTCCACGACCACGGTGGCTTCGCCCTTCGCCAGGTCGAAGTCGGTGGCATAGACATACACCCCCGTCGTTCCGAACGAGGAATAGAGGGGCAGCGTCTGGTACAGCGGTCCGACGATGTGAAGCCGTACGTGGCAGCGCAGTCCGCCGTAGTTGGCGTTGAAGTTCTTGTCGTTCCACTGGAAAGTCGTGCCCGTCTGCTCCTCCCGATAGTCCCAGCGGTTGTCGGTGAGCACCTCGAGATGGTTTTCGCCTTTATATTTTATATAAGGTGTCAGGTCGAAACCGAACGCCGTGATGCCGTCTTCGTGCAGTCCGACATAGTGGCCGTTGAGCCACACACGGGCCGCCTGGCGGACACCTTCAAACTCGATGAGCACGCGCTTTCCCTTTGCCTCCGCAGGCAGGGTGAACGACTTGGTGTAGCGCACCGTGTCGGTGGGCATCTGGGCGTTGTTCACGCGAAAGGCCGCGTCCTCGTTCCAGGCACGGGGCAAGGTGACGTCGGTCAGCACGCTGTCGCGCCGCAGGAGGGTCCATCCCTGGTCGAAGGGGATGGAATGTTGGGCCGCGAGGCTCGTTGCCCAACAGAGCAGGACCGACAGGAGCAGGAGCCGGACTGGGGTGGGGTGGGTTGACATGGGCGATGCAGTGTTGTGAAAGTTTTAAGTGCTTGAAAAAAAAGTTTTAAGTGCTTAAAAGTGTCAATTACCTACGGCTTGCGCACTTTCCGTCCATCGACCACGTACAGACCCGACGGCAGGCTCTGCCAGTCGGCGTCGAGACGGCGGCCGTCGAGGGTGTAGATGGTGTGGATGCCAGTGCCGGATTGCAGGTCGCGGATGGACGTTGCCGGATTTTCGACAACCATGAGGATGCCTTCAGCCAAACGGCTGTAGTCCCATTCGAGGCCCTCGGCAGGTACGGCGGGAATGAAGGTGGGCGTACCGCTGAGGGTGATGGCGCCCGAGCCAGTGAATATCTTGTATTCGGTGCCGGTTTCCCATTCGCCCGACGAACGTTCAATCTGGAAGACGGGCTGCTGGAGCGTCACCTTGCCCGATTGGTTGAAGGCGTCGATCGACGCTGTGGTGCCGCGGGCACGCAGACGGACGATGCCGCCCGAAGTGACGGTGAGCGCACCCGTGAGCGACAGGCTGCTGACGGCGTTGCCGGTCGGTTTGCCTGCACCGATGATACCGCCTCTCTCCACCTTCACCGCAGCCACCTTGCCGGTGCCGCAGAGCAGGGCGCCCGACTTGACGGTGATGAGGCCCGTGGTGGTTTCGCCGGCCGTGCGGTTGGCCTGGATGCTGCCCTCGTGGATGTTGATGGGGCAGGTGCTGGCGCCTGTGAGGGTGAACGAGCCCTGGCCGTATTTGTTGAGCGTGGCAGCCGAGTTGAAGAATCCGGCAAACGCCGAAGCCTTGTCGTTGTAGCCCACGTTCCAGGTGCCTGTGCCGAACTGGGCATCGCTGGCCGTTCCGCTGATGGCACCGATCGTGTGCGTCATCTGCACTTCGTCACCGCTGCCCGACTTGGCGCCGATGGCATAGACGCCGGCATCGGCCTTCAGCGTGCCGTTCGGCATGTTCATGGCCGACGTGAGACGGAACTGACCGCCCGTCACGTTGACCGTTCCTTCAAACTGCGAGAAGTCGGTCGAGACATCGCCGCGGACGTAGGGGAACGAAATCTGCACCGTTCCCTGACCCAGCCACTTGCCTTGCACACTGCAGCGCTGTCCGCCCACGATGGTGAGTTCCTTGTTGCGATTGACGGTGATGACGTTGCGCAGCGTTGGCACTTCGCGAGTGGAGTTGTTGTCGAAAATCTTCAGCGTCGAGTTGCCCGTGACGGTGATGTCCGACGTGGCCGTGCCGAAGGTCGTGTTCCACACACCCATCGCCAGCGTGCCGGCATTGAGGATGGTCGATTTCCAGGAGTTGGCACCGGCGTAGGTGATGTTCAGTTGGCCGTTGCCGGTCTTGACCAATGTTCCCGACGAACCTACCACCTGGCCCTTCAGCGCTGTGACGCCCGAGGAAATCTGGATGGTGGCCGTGTCGGTGAGGGTGAGCGCACGGTTGGTGGCGGTGTTGGCATTGTCGATGATGAGCGTGGCCTTGCCCATCTGCCAGTTGGCGGCAGCAGCGCTGGCTGCACCGAAACTGCTGGGAAGACCCGCCTCGGCGAGTGCGCTCACGGTCACCGTCCCGCTGTTCAGGATGGTGCGGCCCGTGTAGTCGCTGTTCACCGACTTGAGCACCAGACGGCCCTTGCCGTTTTTCACCAGATTGCCAGTGCCCGAGAGGCCGCCTTCGCCCTGGACGGTGATGATTTTCTTTTCGTTTTCAAACGTAATGCCTCCCACCGGCATGAGTTCGTTCATCTGCAGCGTTGACGTCGTGACATCGTCGCCCACGACAATGTGGTCGCCAGCCACAAACTCTGTGGCCTGACCGTCGAGCAGGAAGTTCGGCGTCTGATAGTCCCACAGCGTGCTTTCGGCACCGGTCCACTGCACATTTTCCGACGCATCACGCTGGCCTTTGACGATGAGCCACAGCGTGTTTTCCTCGTCGGCGATGCTGTACGGCAGACCTTGCAATCCGCGCACGCTCACCTTCGTCAGGTCGATGCCGGTGCCTGTGGACGTTTTCTGATAGGACAACAGCGGATAGCGGCCGGCAGTCAGGTTCGCCTGGTCGGGCACAATGGTGAAGATGAGTTGGCCCTGCGCCCCGATGGCAAACGTGTCCTCGATGGCGACAAGGTCGTTGGTACCTTCGCCGACATGGATGTCCGCCTCGACAAACAGTCGGCTGTTGAGGTTGAGACTCTTCTTCAGCGTGATTTTGCCGACGGGCTGTGCTTCCGTTCCCGGCATGAGGCGGCAACCCTCGTAGTTGAGTGCGCCTTCAGCAACGAGGCGGCCCTCCACGACGGCATTTCCAGCGAGTGTGCCGCGGGCACGGAGGTGCACATCGCCCTTGATGGCAGTGGCTTCGAGTGTTCCTTCCGATATGTAGGTGCCGCCGGTGTGGTTCAGTGGAATATTGGCGACGAGGCGTCCCTGCTGACTTTTCCATACACTGCCGCTGCCCTCGATGCTGCCTGCGCCGCTGAGTGTGATGCACTGTCCCTTCACGGGCATCGCATAGACGACAGACGGACTCACCGCCGCAGTCACTTCGCAGGTTGAGTTGGAACGCAGGTCGAACAGCACGCTCTTTCCGTCCTCGTACGTTGCAGCGGCCGATCGTTTGTAGTTGGTGAATCCGCTGGTTGTGCCTGC
>ONXQ01000060.1 GCA_900321835.1 uncultured Prevotellaceae bacterium | reverse complement strand
GCAGCGGCGGGGTCGGCGGGGTTGGGCTGCTGTCCGGGCACGACGCGGTCAACGCGCCAGGCACGTATGTCGTTGTACCAGCGGCCGTTGTATTCACGTCCGTTGATGTCGAAGAAGACGTTGATTTCCTCTCCCATCTGAATGTTGAACTGGTTGATTTTGTCTTCTCCAAAGACTGTGAAGGCCATCTTGCGCGGATACTGCTCGTGGGTTTCGATGACGTAGTCCTGCATCTTCCACGGATTGCCCGTGGTCTTCGACACCCCTCCCCGCGCCTCAAGCACGGCAATGACTTTTCCTGCTAATTCCATGTACGTATTGAATTGAAAATGGTGAATTGAAAAATTGAGAATTGCAGGCCGACCCGATGGCGACCGTGCAAAAAAAACTGCCGAAAGGCGGCTTTTCGATGCAAATTTACGTGTTTCTTGCCGAGAAAACTAATTTTCAGGAAAATTTTTAACAAAAATCGGAAAACATTTTATAACTTTGGCTTCGCCGAAGGTACTTGCACTCGGAAATACTCAAATAAATTGTCTTAAGACATTTTTGTCGCGACTCGGCCAATTCAACAAATAATTTGTTTTTTTGCACTCGCTGCTCCAAAAATTTGGTATTTCGCTCGCTTATTCGTACCTTTGCGATAATAATGCGCACTGCGCATCGAAACGGATTCATCAACACTTAAAAATCAAACGGATATGAAATTCAATGTCTCAAGCACCCTGCTGTGCAACCGCCTGCTGACGCTGAGCCGCGTGCTGGCCAGCAAGAACTCGCTGCAAATCCTCGACTGCATCCTCTTCGAACTGGAGGACGGCAAGTTGCGCCTCACAGCCAGCGACAGTGAAACCACCCTCGTATCGACCCTCGATGTCAACGAGGCCGACCAGAACGGCAAATTCGCCATCAAGGCCAACACCATCGTCTCGTCGCTCAAGGAAATCAGCGAACAGCCCATCACCATCGAGGTGAACGCCGAAACGCACGAAATCGTCATCACCTATCAGAACGGCACCAGCAACTTCGTCGGACAGAGCGGCGACGAATATCCTATCCCCCAGGGAATTGCCAACGACGTACACCAACTCAACCTCGACACCCAGGTGCTGCTCAACGGCATCTCGCGCGCACTCTTCGCCGCTGCCGCCGACGACAGCCTGCGCCCCCAGATGAGCGGTATCTACTTCGACGTGACCGAGGAAAACCTGACCTTCGTCGCCAGTGACGGTGCCAAACTTGTGCGCGACCGCAACTTCACCGTCAAGGGTGACCAGCCCGCCTCCTTTATCCTGCCCAAGAAGCCCGCAAAGATGCTCAAGGACATCCTGGCACGCGAAGCAGGCGAAGCCGTCATCAAGTTCGACGACCGCAACGCCCTCTTCACACTCGAGAATTTCACCCTCTCCTGCCGACTCATCGAAGGACGATTCCCCAACTACAACAGCGTCATTCCGCAGGACAACCCCTTCCGCATCACCATCGACCGTCAGGCACTGCTCGGGGCACTGCGTCGCGTCATGGTCTTTGCCAACGTCAGCACCTCGCTCGTTAAACTGCGCATCGACACCAACACGCTCACCGTGTCGGCACAGGACATCAGTTACGCCACCAGCGCCGAGGAACACGTCATGTGTGACTACAGCGGCACACCCATGCGCATCGGATTCAAGGGCACATTCCTCATCGACATCCTCAACAGCATCACCAGCGACGAAGTGGTCCTCGAACTCGCCGACCCCAGCCGCGCCGGTGTCATTGTCCCTGCCGAACAAGGCGAGGGCGAAGACCTGCTCATGCTGCTCATGCCGATGATGCTCAACGAATGATTCCCACAACGAGCCGCTACACCTTATGAAACTTAACCTCACAAGGCCGCTCATCTTCTTCGACCTCGAAACCACCGGCGTTGACGTCAGTCGCGACCATATCGTCGAACTCTCATACATCAAACTCTGCACCGACGGCAGCGAGGAAACGAAGACCCTGCGCATTCGGCCTGCCACTCCGTCGGGACAGACGGTGCACATCCCCGAGGCGTCGTCGGCTGTCCACGGCATCTACGACAACGACGTGGCCGACTGTCCGACGTTCCGCGACGTGGCCTACGAACTGCACCAGATTTTCAGCGGGTGCGACCTTGCCGGATTCAACTCCAATAAATTCGACATTCCGCTGCTGGTCGAGGAATTTCTCCGCGTAGGCGTCAGCCTCGACCTCAGCAACAGCCGCTTCATTGATGTGCAGAATATCTTCCACAAGATGGAGCAGCGCACGCTCGTCGCCGCCTACCGCTTCTACTGCCACAAGGACCTCACCGCCGCCCACAGCGCAGATGCCGACACCCGGGCCACCCGAGAAGTGCTCGAAGCACAACTCGACACCTATGCCGACACTCTGCCAAACGACGTCGCAGGGCTCGCCGAGTTTTCGGCCATGAACCACAACATCGACTTCGCCGGCCGCTATATCCGCGATGAGCAAGGCCGCGAAGTCATCAACTTTGGCAAGTACAAGGGACGTTTCGTCAAAGACGTGTTTCCGCGCGACCCCGGTTTCGTCGGTTGGATTCAGCAGGGCGACTTTACGCTCAACACCAAGCAGGTGACCGAGCAACTCTTCCGAAAATACACTCAGAGATAGCATGAATACCACTCTACAGGGCAAGCACATCGTGCTCGGCATAACGGGCAGCATCGCCGCCTACAAGTCGTGCCTCATCATCAGGCAACTCATCCGTGCAGGCGCCGAAGTGCAGGTGGTCATCACACCGGCGGGCAAGGAGTTCATCACTCCGATCACCCTGTCGGCGCTCACCTCCAAGCCCGTCGTCAGTGAGTTCTTCGCCCAGCGCGACGGCACATGGCATTCGCATGTGCAACTCGGACTCTGGGCCGACGCCATGCTCATCGCGCCTGCCACCGCTTCGACGATTGGAAAAATGGCCCACGGCATCGCCGACAACATGCTGCTGACCACCTATCTGTCGATGAAGGCTCCCGTGTTTGTCGCACCGGCGATGGACCTCGACATGTATGCACATCCGACCACGCAGGAGAACCTTCAGACCTTGCGCCGTCATGGGGTGAGCATCATCGAGCCTGGGACGGGTTTCCTGGCCTCCCACCTCGAGGGAAAGGGCCGCATGGAGGAGCCTGAAAAGATTGTTGAAGTGCTCGAAAAATTCTTCTCCCATGCTGCTGCCGACACGGTGACAGACGGAAAAACCGTGCTCATCACCGCAGGGCCCACTTATGAGAAGATTGACCCCGTGCGCTTCATAGGCAACTATTCGTCGGGCAAGATGGGGCTGGCGCTTGTGGACGAGTGTCTGCGCCGCGGCATGAGGGTCGAACTTGTGCTGGGGCCTGTCAGCCAAACGGTGGAGGCAAAGCCGGGGCTGAACGTCACAAGGGTCGAGTCGGCGCTGCAGATGTATGAAGCCAGCATGGCGCTGTTCCCGAAAGCCGATGCCGCCATACTCTGTGCGGCAGTGGCCGACTTCACGCCTGAAACCACGGCCGACCAGAAACTCAAGCGCGAGGGCGACGCTCTGGTGCTGCGTCTGCAGCCCACCCGCGACATTGCCGCAGCGCTCGGCGAGGCGAAACGCCCCGGACAGGTGCTGGCAGGCTTTGCGCTCGAAACCAACGACGAGCAGGCTCATGCCGAGCAGAAACTTGAGCGCAAAAACCTGGACTTCATCGTCCTCAACTCGCTCCGTGACGAGGGTGCCGGCTTCCGCACCGACACCAACAAGGTGACCATCATCCGCCGCGACCACACCTGCAAGGCCTATCCGCTCAAGCCGAAGGCCGAGGTGGCACGCGACATTGTCGATGTGCTTTGTGAAACGTTCCAAACCCTCTGACAGCCATGCGTACCGCTTTGTTCCTACTCCTTTTCGTCCTCTCGCTCGGCACACGGGCCCAGGAACTGAACTGCAAGGTGAAAATCAACCATGCGCAGGTGCAGGGCACGAATACAAGCATCTTTGAAACGCTCGAGACGGCCCTCAACGACTTCATGAACAACCGTTCGTGGACCGAGATGCAGTATGCCCAGGACGAGCGCATCGAGTGCAACATGAACATCACGGTGAAGGCCTACAACCAGGCCGAGAACGCCTTTGTCTGCGAACTCCTTTTCCAACTTTCGCGTCCGGTCTTCAACAGCAGTTACAACACCATCGTCTTCTCGATGCGCGACCTCAACTTCAATTTCACTTACCAGGAGTTCGACCAGTTGGAGTTCAACGTCAACATGATGGACAATCCCCTCACGGCCCTCATGGCCTACTATGCCTACCTCTTCATCGGCATGGACATGGACACGTTCGCTCCCCTGGGCGGCACTGAGGTGCTGCACGTGGTCGAGCAGATTGTGAACAACGCGCAGACGATGAACGAGAAGGGCTGGAAAGCGTTCGACGACAACCGCAACCGCCACGGCATCATCAACGACTACATGGACGTGTCGATGGAGCCTTTCCGCCGACTCCAGTACAAGTACCACCGCGAAGGCCTCGACGAGATGTCGAACAATGCCGACCGCGGACGTACGGCCGTCACCGAGGCCATCGAAATGCTGCAGGAGGCGCGCACCAACAAGCCCCTGAGCGACCTGCCCATCATCTTCACCGACTACAAGCGCGACGAACTGGTGAACATCTACAAGGGTCACGGCACGGCGAAGGAGAAGGAGCAGGTGTTCACAACGCTCAGCAACATGAATGCCAGCCAGAACAACTACTGGAAGAACATCCAGAAATAGCCGTTCACAGACCCCCAAAAAATGCACCGCAGACGAACTGAATTTCGTCTGCGGTGCATTTTTATTTCGTCTGCGGACGAAATTTTTTTCGACTGCGGACGAAATTTTTTTCGACTGCGGACGAAATTTTTTTCGACTGCGGACGAAATTCAGTTCGTCTGCGCATCGTTTTTCAATCAGCCCTGGCGCGAAGCCCGTTCAGAGGCCGATTCCGGCAGCCTGAACCTCACGCATGACACGGAGAAAGTTCTCGCCCCAAATCTTGCGGAGGTCGTCGGCCGAGTAGCGGTGTCGGAGCAGGTGGCGCGTGAAGTTGAGCATCTCGCTCGCATCGTTGCAGCCGGGCACGCCGCCGTCACCGTCGAAGTCGCTGCCGATGCCCACGTGGTCGATGCCCATGACCTCGACCATGTGGTCCAGATGGGCCACGGCGTCGAGCACGCTGGCCTCGGCTGATTCCGTGCGCAGGAAGCCCGGATAGAGCGTCACTTGGGCCACGCCGCCCGAACGGGCCAGCGCCCGCATCTGGTCGTCGCTGAGGTTGCGCGGATGGTCGCAAAGGGCGCGGCTGGAGGAGTGGGAGCAGACGATGGGCAGACGGCTGATGTCGATGGCATCGTAGAAACTCTTTTCGCCGGCATGGCTCAGATCGACCATCAGCCCCGTGCGGTTCATCTCCTGAATCACCTGGGCCCCGAAATCGCTCACGCCGCCATGCTCGTGGTTTCCCTTCGCACTGTCGCACACGTCGTTGTCGCCATTGTGGCACAGCGTGATATAGACGACGCCGCGCCGCTTGAAACGCTCCACGTTCCGCAGGTCCAGCCCGAGGGCATAGCCGTTCTCGATGCCCAGCATGACGGCTCGCTTGCCTTCGTGCTTGAGATGCAGAAGGTCGTCGGGCGTACGGGCAATGCCCACAAAATCAGGTGTTTTCGCCACCATCTGCTCAATCTCCGTGAGCAGGCGGTCGGCCTTCTGCGTCGCGGCCAGCAGTTCGTCGGCCGATCGGCCTTCCTGCTTCAGGTAAGCCACCATGATGCAGGCGTCGAGCCCGCCTTCAGCCATCTTGTGCAGGTCCATCTTGATGCGCGGGTCGCGGCTGGCGAAGTCGATGTCCTTGTCGAAGAACATCGGCGTGTCGCAGTGGGTGTCGAGTGTCAGCGTCTGTGCATGGATGCGGCGGCAGCGGCGGTAGAGACGGGCCTCGTCGGCAAGCCAGCGGAACAGGCTTCCGTCGGCCAGACATTCGGGATGCCACTGCACACCGACGATGGGCCGGTGGTCGGCGGCTTCGACGGCCTCAATCACACCGTCCGGAGCCGTGCCGCAGACGCGCAGCAAGGGACCTGCGGCGGCCACGGCCTGGTGGTGGAACGAATTGACGGCGATGCGCTCCTGGCCGTAGATTTGGAACAGCAACGAGTCGGGAGCAATCTGCACCGTGTGGGTGGCCTCGCTGCGGGGTGCATCCTGTGAATGCTTGACGCAGGTGCCTTCGCGCTGCGTCCAGATGTCCTGAAAGAGTGTGCCGCCGAGGGCAGCCGTCAGCACCTGCACCCCTTTGCAGATGCCCAGAATCGGCAACTGGCGGTCGCTGGCCATGCGGCAGAGCAGCAGTTCGCAGAGGTCGCGTTCGGGGTTCACGCCGTGGAGGGCTGCGATGGGTTCTTCGCCGATGAGCAGCGGATTGATGTCGGCACCGCCGCTGAGCAGCAGGCCGTCGAGCGGTGCGAGCCACTGGGCGAGCGACTCCATGTCGGTGCGTTCGGGCGGCAGAATCACGGGGATGGCACCGGCAGCGCGGACCGCCTTGTAGTAGCCTTCGTTCAGGGTGCAGCGGCCGTCTTCGTAGTTGCCTGTGATGCCGATGAGGGGGCGCTGAGGCTCTTTTTTTATGCCCGAGTGTAGGGCGTCGTAGGTTGTTGTCCAGGTCATGGTGGGGTATTGTTCTAAAAAGACTAATCTGGCTATACGGACTAGTCCTGCTTTGTTTATTGTTTTACCAGTCGGTAGCGGGCGCCGCCGAGCACTGCGACCAGGCCCTTCAACTCCAGTTCAAAGAGCAAGGCGCTGACGGAGGCGAAGGGAAGGTCGGCTTCGACGCAGATTTGGTTGACAGCCTTGCTGTCGGCCGTTTCGAGGCAGTGGAGAATGCGCTGTTCTTCGGGCGAGAGTTGCGGAAAGAGTTCCTGCTGACGTGCTTCGCTATGCTCCTTTTTCCGCTCGTCTGCCCATCCGACACAGTCGAGGAAGTCATCGACGCCGGTGATGAGGCGTGCCTTCTGGTCGTGAATCAGACGGTTGCAGCCGTTGCTGTACGTATCAAACGTGCGTCCGGGGAAAGCGCAGACTTCGCGGTTGTACTCCGCAGCCAGGTCGGCGGTGATGAGGGCACCGCCGCGTGCTGCACTCTCGACCACAATCGTCGCCACCGACATGCCGGCCACGATGCGGTTGCGCCTGACGAAGTTGCCCTTGTCGCCGGGTGTCTGGCTCATGTATTCGGTGAGCAGACCGCCTTGCTCGAGCATCTGCACGGCTGTCTGCCGATGGACGGAAGGGTAAATCGTGTCGAGTCCGTGGGCAAGGACGGCCACCGTGGGCATACCCTGCTCGAGGGCGGCACGGTGGCTGTGGATATCGACGCCATAGGCGAGGCCCGAGACTACCAGTGTGTCGGGGCAGGCCTCGTGGAGGTCGCGCACAAACTGTCGGCAGAGGTCTTTTCCGTATTCTGTGATTTTACGGGTGCCGACGATGCTGACGATGTGTCGCTGGTTGAGGTCGGCATTGCCGAGGTAGTAGAGCATGAGGGGTGCGTCGGCACACTCGGCGAGCAGACGGGGATAAGTGCCGGTGTCGGTGAAGGGCAGGCAGCGGATGCGCTTGCTGTGGGCAAACTCGAGTTCGGCTTCGGCGCGTCGGCGTGCCTGGCCGATGTCGGCGAGCGCCTTGACGATGCGTTCGCCGGCGTCGGGCACGATGTCGCGCACGTGGTTGTGCTGTTCGACGACGGCTGAGGCCGAGCCTGCCTGTTCGACGAGCATACGCGCATTCAGCAGCGAGAGTGCCGGAATGCGCGTCAGGGTCATCATGGCGAGGATTTCCTGTTCGCTCATTTTGGGTTAGAAGTTCACTTTGAGCGGTTGGCGGGTGTGTTCGGCAAATCGGGAGAGATAGGCTTCCCAGTCGGCGAGGCGCTGAAAGTCGGTGCGCGGATTGCGGCTCCATGCCGTGCCGAAGTAATAGGTGTAGGCGGTGCGGGGCTGCCAGGCCGTGGTGGCGAGGATGTGCCCGATGGCGCCGGGCAGACCTTCGCCCTGGCGGAAAGCCATTTCGCAGGGCTGCGAGGTGCAGACGGTTCCGACGTAGATGCGGCCGAAGTCTTTGTTGAGTTGTTCACGCCATGCCTCGCGATACTGGTTGACGTCGCCGAGGTCTTCGTAGCCCATGTAGCCGGCCTTCGGATTGAGCACGTAGGCCGAGGGGTTCTCGTTGTGGACGATGATGCCGGTGGCGATGGGCCACTTCTGCGGCAGTCCGTCGTAGGTGACGACGCAGCGGTTCATGTGGCTGCCGGCGTCAAGGGTGATGAGGCGTGTCTCGGTGACGGTGTTGCCCTCGATTTGGGTTTTCTCATAAGTGAGGCGGACGGTGAAGCGCAGGGGTCCGCGGTCCAGGATTTCGTAGGCGGTGTAGCACTTCGGATAGACGATTTCCTGCCCGTTGGCTGCGAGCACGGCGGTGGTGCCGGCGCCGAGGGTGGGGCCTACCTTGTAGCAGTCCATGCCGTTGCCGTGGTCAACGTGGTAACTGACGGCGTAGTAGAGTTCCTGTGCCAGCGCGTCGCGGCCCATCTTGCGCAGTTTGCGCGACACGTTGGCCACCTCGGGGTCGAGTTCGAGTGCATAGCGGTCTTCGATGACCAGACGTTCGGTGCGCTTGTTCCAGATGTCGTAGCCCCAGGCTCTTTCGCCACTGCGCTGCAGGGCCGGTCCGTAGGTGCGGAAGGCGACGAGGTCGTTTTCCCAGGCCATGTCGTCCACGCGCTCGGGGAACTGACGGCCGTGGACGCGGCTTTCGTAGGGCTGCGGCTGGCCTGCCTTGACGTAATAGACCGACTTGGCTTTGGCGCCCACGGCGGGCTGGAAGATGAGGCGTCCGTTCCACGTCACCTGGCTCGGCACTTCGTGTCCGTCGGCATCGGTCACGACGAGGCTTCCCTCGGTCTTGAGGCGTCGGCGCAGGGCGGCTGCGTCGATTTCGACCATCTCGTCGGTGCGGTCGTGGTTGAGGGGGTTCTGCACGGTTACTTTCACTCCGTCGGCTGCCCATGCCGACACCGACAGCACGCAGGCTGCCACGATTGTCAGAATCTGTTTCATGTCCATGATATTGATAGTTGCACAAAGTTACGTATTTCTGCCGAAACTCGGAAATCTCAGCCGCGCTTTTTTGCTTTCACCCCGAGCCAGCCCCACGTGAGCAGGGCGCAGGCTGTCCAGGTGGCGACGACGTAGAGCGGCAGGCTGTCGCTCAGGGGGCGCACCAGGCAGTGGTAGGCAGGTTCTTCGAGAAGATAGAAGTAGAGGCTGCCTGTGCCGACGAAGTGGAGCAGGCGGTTGTGCAGGGGCAGCAGCCACACCGCGAGCACGGCCACGAGCGACGCCGTGAGGGGCGGGAACAGGGCTGCCGACGTCAGCAGGCTGCCAGCCAGGCACACCGCCGCGGCCGTCCATGTCCACCACGGCCGCCGGCTCAGCCAGTCGCGCCGCAGGGCCATCCACATGCCGAGCGGCTGACAAAGGATGGTGTTGAACCACCAGGGTCCGGCGCCTGCCTGCCGCATCACCGCGTAGTAGGCCACGGCCAGCACACCCATCGTCACGACGCGCCAGCGGGTGTTCATCGGCACGGCCCACAACAGCAGCATGAGGACATAAGCAGCAAGGATGACCTTGAAGAACCAGGCATCGACGCCCTGCGGCATTCCCAGCGAGAGCAGGTCGGTGAGCAGGCTGGACGTGAGCAAGTCGCGCCGCAACAGCACGATGCAGGCCATATAGACCACCCACAGCAGCAGGTAGGCCTCCAGGAGTTTCCACAACTTGCGCCCTGCATAGGCCCACGTCGTGCGGCCCAGCCGGTCGAGCGACAGCGTCATGCCGTAGCCCGAAAGCAGGAAGAAGACGCCCGTGGCCCAGGTGCCCCACTCCCAGTAGTGCGTCGCGTCGGTGAACGTCTGCCACGCCGCCGTCTGCATCAGAGGGTCGGTCGCGCTCGACGACGCGTGTCCCATGACGATGATCAGGATGCACACGCCCCGCAGGCAGTAGGTGGCCTCGCGGTCCATCCACTGCCCTGCCGGCCAGATCCGAGAGAGCAAATTCGGCTTCATGCTGCGAAGTTACGACAAAAAACGCAAAAAACAGCAGACCGGAGGCCAAAAAATCAGACCCGGCCTGCGGGTGCCGTACCAACCGAGTACCACCGCAGTGGTACGGTCGTACCGGCGCAGTGAAATTTTTGTACCACCGCAGTGGAACTGAATTTCGTCCGCAGACGAAAATTTTTTCGTCCACAGTCCATTTTTATTTCGTCCGCAGACGAAATTCAGCCGGACTGGGGCGAATAAATGACTGTCAGTGGGAACTCCTCCCCGGTCATCGCGAAGCGCTTTGCCATCAATCGAGGAGAAAAGGGAATCCCGCCATGTCCCACCTTAAAATTTTGTGCAAAACCTTTCGCAATACGGAAAAAATGCTGTAACTTTGCGGTCGATAATGCCACTGGCAACGATTTGTCTTACTACTTCAACGACATGTGTTTATGAACAAAAAGTCTTTACTCCTCTCGCTCTGCCTGCTGTTTATGGCCGCAGGCGCAAGTGCGCGCAGCCTCGTGCTCGAACTGGCCGACGGCACGCTCGTCTATTATCTGCTCAGCGCCGAAGCATCGCCCGTGATGAAGGTGGCTGACGGACAGGTGCAGGTCAACTCCGACGAATTCACGTTCGCCGAGGTGAAGCGTTTCTACATCTCCGAAGAGGATGCCCCCACCGCCATCGACGGCCTGAAGACAGCCGTGCCCACCGAGATGAAGGACGGTGTGCTCTACCTCTCGACCCGGGAGCCCGTGGCCCTCTACACGCCCGACGGCAAACTCGTCAGGCAGGGACGTGCGGCCGACAACGTCCGCAGCCTGATTGACCTCCAGTCAGTGCCGGCGTCTATGTCGTGCGCTACGGCCAGAAGAGTTTCAAGTTCATCAAACGCTGATTCAGCACGAGTTCGGCGTAAAAGACACATAAACATCAGTTAAACCCAAGAAGATTTCAACTTGTTTTTTTCACGTCAATCTGCGGGAGTCCTGACGTCAGTCTCTTAAAATGCTGATTTCTGATTCCGCATGTCTTTTTTAACCGCAGATTTCACGGATTTCATGGATTTTTATTCAATCACTTAAAAATTCATTTCTTGGGTAAGGAGAAAATCCTTTTAATCCGTGTAATCTGCGGGAATCCTGACGTCAATCTCTTAAAATGCTGATTTCTGATTCCGCATGTCTTTTTTA